>JAGRHE010000049.1 GCA_020445165.1 Gammaproteobacteria bacterium | reverse complement strand
ACCTCGATCAGGCGTTCGTACTCACGCTTGTTGTCTTCCAGGCTCTTGAGCTTGAAGCGGCAGGATCCAAAGCCGCCGGACGGGGTGTGCTTGAGCGCGGCGATGTCCTCGGCCGACTCTTTGCTGGTGTCGACCAGGTCTTCGGTCAGTGCGCCGATGATGCCGTTACGGCCGGCATACACGTTGGCGATTTTGTCCGGGTGGGCGCGCGCGGCCTCGATCACACCGGCAGCGGAGGCGTTGATTACGGCGGTCACACCGCCGGATTGTGCGTAAAAGGCGTTTTTCGCCGTCATCTGCTTTCCCTCTGTATCCAGGTTGTCGTGTTGTTGTCGCGTTGCAAACGCATTTTCGCGTCGGCGAACTGCAGCTCGACCGGGCGGCTGTAGTGTTCCCTGAGCGTGGTCTCGACGACCCACTCCCCGGTCTCGGTGATATCCGGAATACTGCTCACTCTGGTCTCACGATCGCCACTCGGGGACCCCAACCGAGTCGGCGACGCAAAAAAATGCCCGGTTTTGGTCAAAAACCGGTGCGATCCACTCGTTAATTTCCGCCAATCGCCTAAAATCTGTATAAAATCAGGCGCTTCGTTGACAGCTAAATTGATGTGCGAGTAGCTTAGACAACGCGGCAGGGGCTAGCCAATGCAAAACACGCATGCCCCTATAGGGAAATCCTAATTTCCTTATATGGCACGAAACCGGACGAAAAGCAGCCGCATCGCCCCCCGTCATCGTGCAGCGCCACGCAGAACAATAAGGCCACTGAGGAGCCACGATGAGGATCGTTCTTTTAGGCCCGCCCGGATCCGGGAAGTCCGAATTATCCGAAAAGATCTCTGACCACTACGGCATGCCGGTCATCACCGTGAACAGCGTGATGCAACGCGCTGCCGCCGAACAGTCTGAACTCGGACGCCTGGCCAAGGAGGCTATGGATATGTCACGGGTGTCGGACGAACTGTTGCTCGCGCTGCTGCGGATCCAGCTGCCACAGACCGACCTGGGCAAGGGTTTCATCCTGGTCGACCTGCCCAAGAACGCGGGCCAGGCCGACGTTCTGGACAGCGTTCTGAACGACCTGGGTGCCGGCGTCGAGGTGGTGCTCAACCTGGAGGTCGACCGCGACGAGCTGATGGAGCGACTGGTCGGGCGCATCACCTGTGACAACTGCGGTGCGCAGTACAACCTGTACGTGAATCCGCCGATGGTCGATGGTGTCTGTGATGCCTGCGGTGCCCGGGTCGTGCGCAGACCGGACGATTACGAGGAGACGATCAGCAACCGGCTGCGCGTTTACGAGGGCCAGATGGGCCCTCTGCTGCAGTACTACAGCCTGGGCGACAAGCTGCACCGGGTCGAGGCCGATGCCGGTATCCCGAAGGCATGGAAGGTGGTGCGCAAACTGCTCGATTCGCTGCCGCCGAGCGAACCGCCAGGCAGTGTGATCGATGTCGCTGCGGCGAAGGAGGAGGCGCCCGTCGAAGCGGCACCGGCCAAGGCCGAAAAGCCGGTCAAGCGTGCCGGCATGATCGAGGCGGCGGCCAGAAAAGCCGATTCGGAAAAACGTGTCACGCCGGCCAAGGGTGCGAAGAAGTCCGCAGCCGGTGGCAAGTCGGGCAAGAAGGCGGTTGCCGATTCGGGAGCGAAAAAGCCTGCATCCAAGAAGGCGGCCGCGGCCAAGCCCGCTGCCAAGGGATCGGCTGCAGCGAAAAAGGCCACGGTGAAGAAGGCCGCGACCAAGAAAGCAGCGGCATCGAAAGCGACAGCGAAGAAAGCGGCGGCAAAGAAGGCCGCGGTCAAGAAGAAGGCGGCGGCAAAGAAGGCCGTTGCAAAGAAAAAGGCGGCGGTAAAGAAGTCCGCCGCAAAGAAGAAGTCCGCAGCCACGAAAGCGGCTGTCAAGAAGGCGGTGACGAAAAAGGCGGCAGCGAAAAAGATCGCTTCGCGCAAGGTGGCCGCCAAGAAGGCTGCCGCGAAGAAAGTGGTCAAGAAGGCCGCTGCAAAGAAGGTTGCTGGCAAGAAGAAGGTTGCTGCAAAGACGGCAGCAAAAAAACCGGTCGCCAAAAAGGCTGCAGCGAAGAAGGTTGTAGCAAAAAAGGCAGCGGCGAAGAAAACCGTTGCGAAAAAGGCTGCCGCCCGGAAAACGGCAGCCAGGAAAGCAAGTCCGAAGACCAGGCGACGTTAGCCTGGTGTCTGTTCCCGCTCGGCCTCCTGCCTCCGGTTTTTGCCGGGGGTAGGACTGACACGAGTGCTGCCTTGCCGGTGTTGACGACATGTCGGCACCGGAATGTGCGTGTCAGTCTGCCGAGGCGAGAGCCATCTCAAGGGTCGACGTCTCTTGCCGGGCCTGGCGTGTTCTGCCTGCGATCTCCAGAAGCTGCTCGGCCGGTACTGGTTTACTGAAGTGAAATCCCTGCAGGCAGTCACAGTGCAGCTTGCGCAACAAATCTACCTGTTCATGTTGTTCCACGCCTTCGGCGATGATGCTCGACCCCAGTATGTGGGCCATTTCTATGATCGTGCCGAGCAATGCGCTGTCTTGCCTGTTGGACAGAATATCGGCAACGAATGAACGGTCGATCTTGACCCGGTCGATCGGCAGTTCGCGCAGCGAAGCCAGCGACGAGTAGCCGGTTCCGAAATCATCCAGCGCGATGCGCACACCGAGCTGGTGCAGCAGGTTCAGGTTCGCTCTCGCGTCGGCATGCGTCTGCAGTGCGCTTTCCGTGATTTCCAGTTCAAGCAGTTCTGGCTGCAGACCGGTTACGGCGAGAATGTTGCCGACGGTGCTCACAAAGTCAGGATCGCGTAACTGCAGCGGCGAGATGTTGACCGCTATGGTCATCGGGGCAACGCCGTCGTCGAACCAGGCAACCGCCTGGCGGCAGGCGCTGCTCAGCACCCAGGTGCCCAGGGCATCGATCAGTCCTGCGTTCTCAGCAATCGGTATGAACTCGAGCGGCGCGATCATCCCTCGTTGCGGATGGTTCCAACGGACCAATGCCTCGACGCCGCCGCAGTCGCCGTTGCGTGCATCGAATTGGGGCTGGTAATGCAAAACGAACTGTCCCTGCTCCAGGCCCTGGCGCAGCTCTTGTTTGGCGGTCAGACGCTGCTCGGCTGCACGTGTCATCTCGGGGTGATAGCGTGACGCGTTCGACTTGATGTCGCTGCGGCAGGCGTTCATCGCGCTTTCGGCGGCCTTGATCAAGGCCAGTGCATTGTCGCCATCATCCGGGTATATCGCGATGCCGATGCTCACGCGTGGACGGACGCACCGGTCGCCCAACGTCACCTGTGCCTGGATGACATCACTGCAGCGTTTGGCGATGGCGCCGATCTCGTCGTCATCGTCGATGTTGTTCAGTAACAGCGCCAGCTCGTCGCTGCCCAGGCGGGCGGCGAAATCCGTGGCCCGCAACAGCGAGCCGGCGCGCTGCGCGACCACCTTGAGCAAATCGTCACCGGCCGCGTGACCGAAGGTGTCGTTGATGTCCTTGAACCCATCCAGGTCTATGTGCAGAACGGCAAAGCGCTGCGCAACCGTGCCATGGCTGGCGATGCTGCTGCACACCCGTTCGTGAAAGTGGTGGCGTGAGCCAAGCCCGGTCAACTGGTCGTAGTAGGACAACTGGTGCGTCTGCAGCACCAGCTCGTCCAGGCGCA
This sequence comes from Gammaproteobacteria bacterium, assembly GCA_020445165.1. The sequence goes on along the minus strand of JAGRHE010000049.1, from coordinate 11,378 downwards.
GGCGGTGCGCGTTCAGCTCTCTGCGTTGCTTGACGATCTTCGATGAGGCCACCTCCAGCCGCGCCCGCGTTATCATGTTGCCGACGTTGTTGTGCACCATGTGCCGTCCCTGAATCGTCATGCCGCCGCCTGCCAGCAACAGGACGAGCAGCAGCAATTCCCCGCCCGATGCACCGGTCGCCGCGAGTACTGCGCCTGCCAGCCACAAGGGCAACCACAGGGCAATGCTGAAATGCGTCCAGAGCGAGCGCTCGAGGGTGAGTGTCGCGTATGCGACGGCAACCAGGCCGAAGGTGGCTACGAGAGCAATTTCAGTGGTCCGGTCAATGCCCTGCACCAGGAGCAGGACACTCAGCAGTGCACTCCAGCAGAACGCCGCGAGATCCACGCCGGACTGGTAATCGAACGCCAGGTCGATGCCACGACTGCCGCGCACCTGCGCCAGCCGCTTACCGAGATGGACCTGGGCCAGGGACCCGCCGAGCAGAATGGCGAACAGAACGGTGACCGGTGGCCAATACGGCAGCAACGTCGGACTCGCAAGCAGGATGACACCCATGACCAGCGGTACCGCAAGTGGCAGGAACCCCGTACGGCGGCCGAGTTCCCGTGCCGCGAGCTCCGACACGTTGCATGGAACCTCGCTTGTGGATGGACAGCTCAGCGTCAGCCAGCGTTCGGCCTGATCGCGGACGCTGACTTTTGTGCCGTGATTGTTCGTGCTGTCGTTCATCGGTCGTTGTCCTTGCACGGTTAACAAACCGGGCGCCCGATATCGCCGGATCCGCTGCCGGGCCGTGATCTACGTTGCCAAGTCTGTCCTACCTGTTGCCATGTGCCGATCAGGGAAAGGCGGAAATCCGTTTTCGAAATTCCGGATTCACAGGTACCGGTCTGGCCAGGCGGATTGGAGTCAGCTGCGCCCCGCGTTGGGCATGACAACGACCGTTTGCGATCTCCCGGCCAATCCGTTGCCGTCACGCGATGAACGGGAAACAAGGATTCCCCGGGCGACGAACAGTGCCGCGTCGATCTGCAGCGAGAGGGGATCGCTGCCGTCCCAGGCCAGCTCGTGGTCGTCGATCCAGATGACGCTGCGGGTCTGCGCATCGACAAGTTGAGCGAATACCTTCAGCTTGCCGCCGGACCAACGCAGGTTGCAGGCGAGCAGAAGGTCCGCATCGGGCACCTGACCGATCAGTGCCTTCGTTTCGTGCGCGCATGGATCGATGTGACCAAAGCGGCCGGGCGCGGCCAGCATGAACGATTCGCCCGCTGCCAGGGTCATGCACAGTTCACTCAGAAAGCCAACGCAAAAGTCGCGGTGTTCGGCGATGTTGCTCAGGCAGTCCATGGATTCGATTGCCAGTACCGGGACGACTGGTGCGCTGTCATTGATGAAACTCGATGGTTGCGAGCCGGGTTCGACATGGATGGCATAGCTGCCCACCGGCATGCTCAGGCGCAAGGCATTGCGCCGCCCGTCACCGGCGTAGTAGCGCTCGAGTTTCAGGCGAAGCTGGTTCGTCATCACCCAAGCCAGGGTGTCTTGCCGGCCAACAGAATCGGTGTCGCTGTCGAATACGTCGACCGCGATGCTGGCAGCGGTCAGGCGGTCGGCGCGACCGGCTACTGTTTCGAGCGCGGTGTAGGTGAGGAGGTGCTGCAATTTTCCGGCATCGCGAAACTCTTCGCTGCTCGTAACACGTTGCAGTTCCAGCAAAATCTGCTCATGCCTGGAATGGCTGTTCATTGTGCTGTCCCCCCCTTCGGTCGATTGCGTGAGCGCGCAGCACCGCTGGGGTGTAGCGCAAACGGGTATCACGCCGGTCATGGCGTGTTCCTGATGCAATCTTCGGTATCGTGGCCGTTGTGGCGTATCAGGGCAGGGCTGATAGTCGGCTTCGAAATCCCTGAAAAGTGCCGTTTGCCCGGGTGTTGGGGGGCCAATCATCCAGCGGGGGCAAGCTGTAGCAGGGTGAAACAGGAATATGTTTAATGATGGCTCGGCCAGATTTACGTTGCCACGTGGGCTTCGAATGGTCGCGTCGGAAAGGCCGACGGGCACCGGCAGCGACAGAAATGGTGCCCCAGCCGGGTGCCAGGGTCAGTCTTCGAGCGAGGTGATACCTTCGCGAATCGCATACTTGGTAAGTTCCGCGATGCTGTGCATGTCGAGCTTGTTTCTTGTCCATGATCTTCTTGCGATGGGTCTCGATCGTTTTGACGCTGACGAACAGGCGCTCGGCGATCTCGGCTGTTGAATGACCCTCGGCGATCAGCTGGAGGGTCTCTTTCTCGCGTGCCGTCAGTGGCGTTTCGGAACCGTCGTTCGCGAGCTGACCCTGTGCCAGGTCCTGCAGGATGCCGCCGGACGCCTGCGGGCTGACATACATGCGACCCACGACCAGTGAGCGCAGGGCGGTGACGATCTCTTCGAATGCATCATCCTTGAGCAGGTAGCCGAGCGCGCCGGCCTCGAGCATCTGTTTGACGAACCGGCTGTCCGAGTGCATCGACAGCGCGAGCACGCGCACCTCGGGCTGCGCGGTCATCAATTGCCGGGTTGCCTCGATGCCGTTCATTTCGCTCATGGCGACATCCATGATTACGATGTCCGGCTGCAGCTGTCGTGCCAGGCGGATACCTTCGCGTCCATTACCGGCCTCTCCGATCACCTCGAAGTTGCCATCGTCTTCTATCAGCTTGCGCAGACCTTCGCGCACGATCTTGTGATCGTCGACGACCATGATGCGCGTTTTCATGAACTGGCCTCCGTCGCCTTCAGCGGCACCTGTAAGGTTACATGTGTCCCGCCATTGTGCGTGATCTGAAATTGTCCACCCAGCATGTCGATCCGGTCGCGCAAGGTGAACAGTCCGAATCCACCCCTGATGCCGGGCAGGCCGGCAGCCGCGGCGTCCTGCATACCGATGCCGTCGTCACGGATCTCGATCACCATGTCCCCCTCGTGCGTGTTCAACGCGATTGAAGCACGCGAGGCCTGTGCATGCTTGACGATATTGATCAGGAGTTCACGTACCGATTGAAACAGGAAAACGCGGGTCTCTTCGCGTAGTGCGTCATAGACCTCGGCGCTGTCGACACGAAAGTCGATGCCATGCTTGCCGAGGATCGACTCGGCCAGCCACTCGACCGCGGGCCCGAGACCGAGTTCGTACAAAGCCGGTGGGCTCAGGTCGACCATCAGGGTGCGCAGTTCCTTCAGCGTGGTGTCGATGTCGCGCGACAGCTCGTCGACCGCGGCGACCTGTGGCGGGTCGACGACGTTGCGCAGGCGGCCGATGTTCATTTTCGACAACGCCAGGCGCTGGGCAGGCCCGTCATGCAGTTCCTTGGCGATGCGCCGGCGTTCACGCTCTTCGACAAGTACCAGTTCCGCGCTGACCAGTCGCAGGCTCTCGGTGCGTTCCCTGACTCGATCTTCGAGCCCCTGGTTCTGTTGTTCCAGTTCGAGCCGTGCCGCGCGCAGTGCGAGATGCGTGCGGATGCGCGCCTTGACCGTTGGAGGGCTGATCGGCTTGGCGATGTAGTCGACCGCACCAAGCCCCAGGCCGTAGGTTTCGCCTTCGACGTCGTCGCGTGCGGTCAGGAATATCACGGGTATCGCCTGCCCGACAGGATGCTGCTTGATCCTGCGACAGGTCTCGTAACCATCGATCCCGGGCATCAGCACATCGAGCAGGACCAACTGTGGCGGATCATCGGCCTGCAGCCGCGACAGGCCCTGCTCGCCATCCTTGGCGATGATCAGGCGATAATCGAGATGCAGTATCTCGACCAGTACGTCGAGATACTGCTTTTCGTCGTCGATGATCAGGATCTTGGCTCTGTCGTCCATGTCTTACACCAGGTGATCGGATTCAGGATCGTCGGACAGTGAGCGCAGCGCTTCCAGTGTCTGCGCCGCAGCGCTGAAGTCATAGTCTTCGAGCTGGTCGCGCAGCAGCGCGAGCTTCTCACGCTGTATCGCGCTGGCTTCGCGAATAGCCAAGGTGCTGGCCTGCGCCAGCGCCTCGGCATCGCCGTCCCGGATCAGCTCGGCCAGCCGTTCCAGGTCGGTGTCGAAGTCTTCCGGTGTCGGCGTTTCAAAAATGTGAGCGGCCTCTGCCCCGGTACCATCGACAAAGGCGCGTGCGGCATCGCGCGCTTGTGACAATGCCAGTGCCAGCTGCGGTATTCCCGCGCGCATGCCCGGTACATCGTTGTCGCGGGCACGGGTCTCCAGCTTGTCGGCGACCTGTTGTACGGCGCCCGCACCGATATTGCCGGCGACACCCTTCAGCGTATGCAGTGCGGATTCGGCCTGTGCGCAGTCATGTTGCGCGCAGGCGGTTTCGATCTCGTCGGTGCAATTGCCGAATCGGGCGACGAAATCCTCCAGCAGCCGGGCGTACAGCGCACGGTTGCCGCCGACCCGCATGATCCCGGTTGTGAAGTCGATGGCGTCTGGTTGTTCGGTCGTCACGATTCCGGCCTGCCCGGCACCGCTGTCCGGCCCGGGCTGGATGATAGGCATCGACGCGTCGTGGTGGTCACCGTTGCCGTGCAGCCAGGCGGCAAGCGTCTTGTGCAGCACCACGGGATCGACCGGTTTGGCGATATGGCCATTCATGCCGGCTGCGAGCGAGCGTTCGGCATCACCGGCCATCGCGTTTGCCGTCATTGCGATAATCGGCAACGCTGCCATTCCCGGCATGCGGCGTAGCTGGCCGGTTGCCTGGTAACCGTCCATGTCGGGCATCTGGATATCCATCAGCACCAGGTCGGGGCGTTCCTCGGCGACCATGGCCAGGCATTGTGCCGCGTTACCCGCGATGCGCACATCGAGTCCCATCTGCTGCAGGATCTCGCGCGCGACCTGTTGATTGATCGGGTTGTCCTCGACCAGCAGCACCTGTCCGCGAAGGTGGCGTTCCGTCATGACATGTGCAAACCCCAGGGGTCGCGAGGCACCATGATCACCGCCCTGTATGGCATTGCTCACGGCATCGAGTAATTGTGAAGGCGTGATCGGCTTGACCAGGAAGCCGTCGATGCCATGCAGATCGATGCCCGCGTCCATCGCCTCTCGGCCGTAGGCCGTCATCAGGATGATCCGTGGCTGGTCGTGCAGGCCGCTTTCACGAATCTTCCGCGTGGTTTCGATGCCGTCCATCTCCGGCATGCGCCAATCGATCAGCACCAGGTCGTACGGCCTGTTTTCGTCGACGACTCGCTTGAGCGCAGCGCGGCCGGACGACGCCACGTCCACCCGGAAGGACAGCGAAAGCAGCAGGTCGCCGAGGACCTGGCGTGCAATGGTGTTGTCATCCACCAGCAGCACGCGCAGGTTGGCGGTATCCAGCTGCGGTGCGTGTTCAACAGGCGTGGCGACGGCGAAAGGCAGCTGGAACTCGAAGCGACTGCCGACGCCCGGTGTGCTCTCGGCGCTGATCGTTCCACCCATCAATTCGCACAACTGCCGACAGATCGACAGGCCCAGTCCCGAGCCGCCGTATTCGCGCGTGGTCGAGCCGTCGGCCTGGGTGAAAGGTGCAAACAGCTTTTCGATCTTGTCGCCGGCGATACCGATTCCGGTGTCCTGTACGGCGAACTGCAGCCGCATTGGGTCGCCGTCGTCGATCAGGCGGATGCCAACCACAATGCTTCCCTTGTCGGTGAACTTGGTGGCATTGCCGACTAGGTTGGTCAGGATCTGTGTGAGCCGGTAGGGGTCACCGCGCAGCCGGCCAGGAATCGATGGCTCAATGTCGTAGACGAACTCGACCGGTTTCTCCGCCAGGCGGGTGCTGGCGAGCGTGACGATGTTGTCGAGGATCTCACCGAGGTCGAAGTCGATGCTTTCCAGGCGCAGTTCGCCGGCATCGATCTTGGACAGATCCAGTATGTCATCGATCAGCGTGAGCAGGGATCGCGCTGATACCTGGATCTTGCCAAGATAATCCTGCTGCTGCGGCGTAAGCTGAGTGCGATTGAGAAGGTGTCCAAGGCCGACGATTGCATTCATCGGCGTGCGGATTTCGTGGCTCACGTTGGCAAGGAACTGGCCCTTGAAGTGATTCGCCTCTTCGGCCTGCTCTTTGGCCCGGGCGAGTTCACGCTCTATGCGCCGGCGCTCAGTGATATTGACCACTACGCCGAGCAAGGCGGGCTGGCCATCGAACGTGATGGGAATGGCCGAGAGCAGACCGTCGATGATTTCGCCGGCATGTGATCGATACTGGATTTCTTCGCCTGTTATCTGGCCATCGCGAATGACCGTGGAGACGATCTTTTCGCGCTGCCCCTCCTGTGCATAGAACTCGCTGGTGTTGCGACCGACCAGGGATGTGTCGTTACCGAACTCCTTGCGGGCTTGCGGGTTGGTCATCATGATTGCGCCGTTGCTATCAGCGATCGCCACAGCAACCGGCAGTGCATTGACCACGCGCTGGAATTGCTCGTCGGCACGCTTGCGCTCGGTGATGTCGGCTATCACGTCGCCCAGAAAAGCCGGCCTGCCATGTTCGTCCTCGATGACGAAAAAGCTCTCGTGACTTGGAAAAAGGCTGCCATCGCGCCGGCGCATGGTCAGTTCACCCGACCATTCCCCGGTCTGCATGACAATCGGGAGGATCTCATCACGTAGACGCTTTTGCTCTTCGTCGGGGTAGTACCTCGAGAAATCGGTGCCGTAAGCGTCTTCGCCTCCTTCCTCGCCCAGCATCTTGATCAGTGCATCGTTCATGTAGAGGACCGATCTGTCGATGCGCCATGCCGAATCCCAGGCTCGACTGCTCGGCGAAGCGACGGAAGATCTTGAGGTCCTCTTCGTTCGTCTTGAGCTTCGTGATGTCCCAGTTCACTCCCAGGTATTTGTCCGGCTGACCATGCTCACCACGTATAACGGTAGCAACCGCATACAGGTGCCGTAGTACGCCATCGGTGCGGACGATGCGAAACTCGACATGAACATCTTCCTTGCCGTGGAAAACGTCGCGCACCGCGCCCAATGCGACCTTGCGATCATCCGGGTGCACCCGTTCCAGCCATTCGCGCATGCTGACGAAATCACGTAGACCGAACCCATAAATGCCAAGCATGGTCTCGTCGAACAGCATTCGGTCACTGCCATCGTCGATGCGTTCCCAGACGCCCAGCGTGATCGCCTTCGCGGCCATTGCAAATCGTTGGTTGGCGGTCTGCAGTCCGGCGTTCAGGCGGCTGACATCGAGTTCGGCCCGCTTACGCCGGGTAATATCTGTATGCGTGCCCAGGGCGCGTATCGGCTTACCCCTCTCATCACGCGCAAACACGTTCCCCCGTGACAGAATCCAGCGGTAGCTGCCGTCCTTTGCACGCAGACGAAACTCCAGCTCGTAATTGGTTTGGGCGTCGTTGAGCATGCGCTCGTTCTCGACCAGCGTCTGCTCGCGGTCATCGGGATGCAGCAGATTGCAGAAGGTCTCGAAAGTCTGCGGCAGTTCGTCTGGTGCGTAGCCGAGCATCGACATCCAGAGTGGACTGTAATAGACCTCGTCGGTTACCGCGTTCCAGTCCCACAAGCCAACGTTGGCCGCCTGCATGGCGAGCTGGAAACGTTCTTCACTGAGCCGCAAACGCTTGGTCTGGCGTCGGTAGGAAAGTACCCAGAGCAGCATCATCAAGAGCAGCGCCGCAGCGACCAGCGTCGTCAGCAGGAGGCGTCGGTAATCGATTTGTTCAGCAAATTTGTGTTCACCCCAGGCGTCGAGAATCAGCTGCTTCTCGGCACTGGTGATGGTGTCCATGGCGCGGTTGAGCAACGGTACCAGCGGTGCCAGTTCAGGGCGCACCCCGAACGCCAGGCGGGTGTCGAAAGGTGTTTTGCCAACGATACGGATGTTGTTTATGCCGAGCTCGCCGATGTGGTAACTCGCCTGCGCCAATGTCGCGAGCAGTGCGTCGATGCGCCCGGTGGAGACCGCCGTCAGTCCGTCCTGGATACTGTCGACTTCGGTGTAGTCGAGCGCTGGATGGTTACGCTTGATCTGCGGTACATAGCCGTAGTCGCGGATCACCCCGATGCGCTGGTCTGCGATCTGGCGGATGTCCTCGACGAATGGCGCATCGTCGCGCATCACGATGACGATCGGGCTCTTTAGGTAGGATTGCGTGAACTTGAGCGTATCGCCAAGGTCGGAGTTATCGGTTTCCGAGATCATGTCGATGCTGCCGTCGCGTGCCTTGCGCACCGACTCGCTCCAGGTATCGGTTGGCACGTAAGCGAAATCGATGCCGAGGCGTTGTGACAGCAGGTCGATGACGTCGGCCACGATGCCGACGTAATCACCGTCTCGGCCACGCGCCTCATAGGGTAGCCAATTGGGGTCGCCGGCGAAGTTAATCCGCGGATTCTCCTGCAGCCAGCGACGTTCTTCGGCCGACAATACCAGGCCATTCGGTTCGGCCAGCGTGCCGACCCAGCGCCGCCGGGCCTGTTGCATCTCCACCTCAGGGATTGCCGCGAGTGCCTTGTCGATCAGGTCGCGTAGCTGCGGCCAGTCGTTGCGTACGGCAAAGCGCAATGACGATGGGGCGAGGCCAGGAGGGATGTGGGCGATCTTCAGATTGGTCAGAACGTTCTCTTCGCTGATCCAGTTCACGGTACCCTGGTTGCCGATATAGGCATCGGCCAGTCCGAAAGACAGGGTGCGCAATGCATCTGCTGTGTCAGTAGCCAGCTTCAGCTTAATGGTCGGATGGTTGTCTTCCAGCACTTCGTGCATGCGGTAACCCTGTTCGACGACTACGGTCATGCCATCGAGGTCGCGCAGGCTGGTGATCGGCGCTGCATCTTTACGTGTGTAGACCACATAGCGTGGTGCGATATAGGGCTCGCTGAACAGCATGAACGGATGTCGACGCGGAGTCTCCGCGATACTCACGATGACATCGATCTGTTTGGCCGTGATGTCGCTGAGCGCCTGGGTCCAGCCTGATTCGATGAACTCAACTTCAAGACCAAGATGCTGCTGGATCATGCGCAGCACCTCGACGCTCAGTCCCTGCGCCTGCCCGTTATCATCGATGAAGTCGTACGGCGGCCAGCGCTTGTCGACCCTGACGCGGATGCGCGGGTGATCCTTCAGCCACTGCCTCTCGGCATCGTCCAGGTTGAGATTGTCCCTGGATCGAGGCGGCGGCGTACCGAGCCAGCGGTCGTAGATGCGCAGCGCCTCCTGCGGCGAAATGGCATCGAGCCCCTTGCGCAATATCGAAGACAGCATCGCATCGGCCTTCGGTGTCACCAGGTGCAGGTGATTGGTGCCGAGGTGACGGGTCGATCGGAACGGCACGATGCTGGTGATGCTGTCGCGCTTGAGGTGGTAGTTGAGCACCGCATACGCGTCGAACAGGATCTCTGCACGCCCTTCGAGGACGGCCTCGATTGCATCCGTCTGGTTGTCGACGTCGACGATCTTCAGGTGCGGAAAGTGTTTCGCCAGCACCTCGCTCAGCGCGTAGCCCTTCGGCATGGCCACGCGTTTGCCGTCGAGATCCGGCAGTGACTTGATGCCGAGATCGTCGCGGATGAAGAAATAGTCGAGTACCTCGAGATAGGGCTGCGAATACTCGAGAATGCGTTCGCGTTCCGGGGTGTAGTAGACCGACCCGAGCAGGTTGAGATCGCCGTTCAGGGCCGCATCGAGCAGCGCGTTCCAACCGTCGACATGGTATTCGAATTTCAGTCCGGTCTTGCGTGCGATCAGGTCGAGGTAGTCGCGCGTGACACCGGCATAGTTGCCCTGCTCGTCGACGGTATCGAAGGGCGGCCAATCGTTGATCGCGCCGACTTTCACCGGGTGATGGGATTGGATCCAGGCCCGTTCCTCGGCAGTCAGATTTAGTGCCAGGCCGGGCTGTGCGGCAATCTCGTTCAGGTTGAAACGGTATTGACGCATGCCCGGGTTGTGCGCCTTGCTCAGGGCACGGTAGTCGATGGCGAGCGGGTCGCCGAGGATGCGCTTGAACAGGCCGACGTTGGCCGGGTCGGCCTCGATCATGTTGCTCTTGAACAGCAGTTGTTCGCTATTGAAGTCATGGCCATGCAGGTAGTCATACATCATGATGACACCCTGGGCGCCATCGAAGATGTGGCCGCCGATGTCAATGTCGATCAGTCCATCGTCCAGGGTTTCCATGACATCCGGCGTCCAGTTGATACCGCCGAAAACGATTGGATCGGAGCGGCCACTGTCACGATGATGGCGTGCAGCGAACATCGCGAGTTCGTCGTAGAAGCTCCAGACGATATTGAGATCGGGATGTTTCTCGATCGCTGCCTCGAAGGCTTCGGTCACGGCGGTGGCGCCGTCGTTGATCGGCAGCACATCGATCAGCGTGACATCCGGGCGGCCAACGTGTTGACCTGCATCCTGTCCGCACACGCCGCCTCGTTCATCGTCATTCAAGTATAGGGAACTTGAACGGAGGCGACATGGACAGCCATGTCAAACTGCCGGCCACTCCTGGGCCGACCCGGATGGCGCGGACGGCTTCAGTCGAGTGACGGCCCGAGCTGGAAGTCGACTATCTCGAAGCCATGGTCCTCGAGCATGGCCATGACTTCGTCCCAGCAGCAGCCGGGCGAGTCCTCCTCTACCTCGGCGATCAGGCCGGTGACATGGCGATACACCTCGTGCTGCTCGAAATCCGGTGGAATCCGCACCAGGCGGATCTTGGTCTTGTCGTGCGCGGGCAGAATCATGAGATCACTCATGCGCGGACTCCATGGAAATTTTCGGGTGCAAGCCTCAGCGGCTCTTGCGGCCGATCAGTTCGATCGGGTAACCATCGGGATCTTCGACGAAGGCGATGATCGTGCTGCCGGCGTTCATCGGCCCGGCCTCGCGCAGGATCTTGCCGCCGCGTGCCTTGATGTCATCGGCCGCCTGGTACACGTCATCGACCTCGAGCGCGATGTGGCCATAGGCATTGCCCATCTCGTAGCTGTCCACGCCCCAGTTGTAGGTCAGCTCGATCACGCTGTGTTCGCTCTCGTCGCCGTAGCCGATGAAAGCGAGCGTGAACTTGCCGTCCGGGTAGTCTTTCTGGCGCAGCAGTTTCATGCCGAGTACGCCGGTGTAGAAATCGATCGACCGTTGCAGGTCGCCGGTGCGCAGCATGGTGTGCAGTATCCGCATGGTGTGTCCTCGTCCGCTTCAGTCGCCGCCGACCGTCATGCGCTCGATCAGCCAGGAACCGGTCTTGATGCTGCTGGGGATGTCGTCGTCGCTGCCGACCGCGATCAGCTGGCGGAACATGTCCTTGAGGTTGCCGGCCACGGTCATCTCGCTGACCGGATAGGCGAGCTCGCCCTTCTCGATCCAGAA
>JAGRHE010000499.1 GCA_020445165.1 Gammaproteobacteria bacterium | reverse complement strand
GAGGGTGTCGGCAAAACGGTTAAACCTGCCCAGCTTCTCGAACACGTCGTTGCCCGCCAGCACCTCGCGCAGCGAAATCTCTTTCTCGTGACAAAATGCCAGGCCCTGTTCAATGGCGTCGTCCAGCAGTTTGAACAGCTCCGCTTTTTCACGCACCGGTGCTTCATCTTCCTCATTTCGCCCCTGTGCATAATCTTTCAGCGCCAGCTTCATGTTGCGGAACACGTTGTAATAATCCACAATCTCGCCGTTCTTTTTCTCGACATCGTTGATTCTCCATGATGTTACACGGTTGGCGCGCGCGATGGTCTGCATCAGCGTATGCCCCTTCATCGGCTTGTCGAGATAGAGTGTCGAAACTGTTGGTGCATCGAATCCGGTGAGCCACATCGCGCAGACGAATACGAGCTGTAGCGGATGCTCCGGGTCTTTGAAGTTGTATTCGATATCATGGCCGTGTTCGTCGAGTTTGTTGATACGCGCGCGGTGCGGTTTGATGTCCAGCCCCCGGTCGGCGAATTTCTTTTCCTCGTCAGCCTCTTCACTGATGACCACCGCCATTTCCACCGCGCGCATGTAATCAACGATCTGGCTTAACCGCCGCTTTTCGATTTCGTTGCCGGT
>JAGRHE010000498.1 GCA_020445165.1 Gammaproteobacteria bacterium | reverse complement strand
AAAAGCGCTGCAACATGTAGGGCTGGTCGGCGGTGGCGAAGAATACCATCACCGCGACGATGGCGGCATGGGCGTAGATCACCCGCTGCCACAACCCGTCAATGCGGTTGTTCAGCTTGACCGTCAGCTCGACCAGTTCGGAATATTTCAGTGGCGTCGGCGGCGTTTCGGCCACCGTGGTTGCCGTCTGCATCGCATGCGTGTTCACGACGTGCCCCAGCCCCGCCAAACCCGATTGGCGTCATGGTGGCACAAGCGCGTCAGCCGATCAAATGCCTTTGCTTAACAAATCCGTGGCAGCTGTTCGCCGACCAGCATGTCGACGATCCGCTGCCCGCCAAAAGCAGTTTTCATCGACACCCGTCCGCGCGGCCCCTCGGCAACCCTGCCGACGATGCACGAACCGGCGCCGCCCGGAGCGGCACGCATCGCATCCAGCACCGCCTCGGCCTGGTCGGCGGGCGCGAACAGCACCAGCGTGCCTTCGTTCGCAAGGTAAAGCGGATCGAGTCCCAGCAGCTCGCACAGGCCCTTGACCTCGGCGCGAAGGGGCAGGGCGCCTTCGTCCAGCACGATGCCCACCCCGGCCGCCGTGGCAATCTCGTTCACCGCCGAGGCCAGCCC
>JAGRHE010000497.1 GCA_020445165.1 Gammaproteobacteria bacterium | reverse complement strand
AGCGAAGGATTCGTTCCAACGTGGGTCCATGGGGGCGGGATCGGCTTGTGTCGGCAGAGTCAGTTCCAGATCCGCGCTTTCTGGAATGCAGTCTTCCTGACACACCAACCAATCGGCCCGTGCGCGCAGGGTGAACGTGTCTTGATCCGGCAAAGATGAAAGCGGTTGGATTTGCACCGGCAATACCACGGTGCCGTGATAACCGAAGTTCATCAACGGACCCACGGGGATGCGTTCGGGATAAGGCCACTGGATTTCGCCAGCGCTGAATCCAGCCGGCAAGGTCCAGGTCAGGGTGGGCGCCAGGCCGGAATCGCCCGGATTGCGCCAGTAGACGTGCCAGCCGTCACGCATTTGCAGGCGCAGCGCCACCCAGAACGGCTGGCCGGGTTGAATCGCGGTGGTTTCGCCGATCAGTTCCGCCTGGACATGGGCGGTCGCCACCGGATGGGCAGCCACTGGCCAGGACAGAAGAAAGCCGAGTAGCAAGAGGAGAATCCGCCCACTTTGGGAGAAGCGGCGGAAACGATCGGGAGGCGACGGTTGCCGGAGGCGATCCAGATGAAGATGAAGGGTATTGGCAAGCAGCATGTGATCAGCACGGCAAAGAAGTCGAACTGACGAAT
>JAGRHE010000496.1 GCA_020445165.1 Gammaproteobacteria bacterium | reverse complement strand
AGGTGATCCATGCCCCGCAGCTGAGTGCGTACTTTCACCACGAGGTTCAGGGCGCCGCCGAGCGCCGCCATCTGCGCGCCGACGAGGCCACGCTGCACTATCTGAGCCTGCTGCTGTGCCAGTACGCGCGCAGCGAACGGGTATTCGACTTCGACGACCGGCACCTGCAATTGCGCCCACTGGCGCTGATCTACGGTGACGCCCTTGGCGCCGGCAGCCGGCGCGAACGCCGACTGTGGCTGCAGCGGCTCGGGGATCTGGCACTTTTTGTTGGCGGGCTGTTCGCCGGCCGCCTCGGCCGCCGCTTTCAGGACATCGAGTACTGCGTGGCGATGGGTGGCAACGCCTACGGCTACCTGCAACAGACCGCCACGCGCCCGCAGGAACAGGCGCAGGCGGCGGTATTCGGCGAACTGTCCGGCGGCTTCGCACAGTTCGTCGACCTGGTCGCGACCGTCACCGGCCGCCCAGGCGCACGACAGGATGCCTGAAGTCCCCGTGGCGGCTCAGTCGTCGCGCCGGTAATCGCCCTCGATAATCCGGTCGGGTCGTGACTGCGGCCCACCGGGACCGCCGGCGGCCGGGCGCAGGCTGCCACGCGCCTTGAGCCAATGCACGATTATCCAGCG
>JAGRHE010000495.1 GCA_020445165.1 Gammaproteobacteria bacterium | reverse complement strand
AGGATGAACAACGGACCCATGCTCCAGGCAAAGTCCTTGAAGAAAGGCACGTACAGCTCGGTCGTGACCGGAGTATCGAAGGCCAGGTACAGGTAGAGCGCGGCACAAAGACCCGCCACCGATTGCCACAGGTACTTCCAGCGCGCCGGCAGGCCACGGGAATCGCGCTCCACCACCTTGCGATAATCGTCTACCCAGCCAACCGCGCCGTAAACGCCGGTCACCAGCATGGCTATCCACAGGTAGGGGTTGCGCAGGTCTCCCCACAGCAGGGTGGAGACGGCAATCGCGACCAGGATAAGCGCGCCACCCATGGTCGGCGTGCCACTTTTGCTCAGGTGGCTCTGCGGCCCATCGTCACGCACAGCCTGGCCTACCTGGTAATAGTTGAGGCGCCGAATCATATAGGGCCCCAGCCACAGCGAAATCGCCAGCGCCGTACCCGCCGCGAGGATGCCGCGCAGGGTCAGGTATTGCACGACCTGGAAAGCGCTGTGGAACTGACTCAGGTATTCGCCTAACCACAGCAACATGATTCGCCCCCCTGCTCCGGCTCGCCGGCCTGTAATGCGTGCAGCAGTCGCTCCATGCGAGCGCCGCGCGAACCCTTGATCAGCACGGTATCGCCA
>JAGRHE010000494.1 GCA_020445165.1 Gammaproteobacteria bacterium | reverse complement strand
AGGAGCGAGGAAGCGATCGCGCTTGCGCTCCAGATCACTGTCCTGCGCCGCAACCGGACCAGCAGCAGCCAGTGCCAGAAAAGAGAGGAGTAACCTCTTCATTCCGCCGCCTCTGCGAATTGCGCATTGTGCTCTTCGATCCGGCGCTCAAGCTCCGGACGGAAATGGCGGATAAGGCCCTGGATCGGCCACGCAGCGGCGTCGCCTAACGCACAGATAGTGTGACCTTCGACCTGCTTGGTAACCTGTTGCAGCATGTCGATTTCCTCGACCGCTGCGTCGCCGGTGCGCAGGCGTTCCATCATGCGCCACATCCAGCCCGTGCCTTCGCGGCACGGGGTGCACTGGCCGCAGCTTTCATGCTTGTAGAAGTAGCTGAGGCGGGAAATCGCGCGGACGATGTCGGTCGATTTGTCCATCACGATCACCCCGGCGGTGCCGAGGCCCGAACCCAATTCCTTGAGCCCGTCGAAATCCATCGGCGCGTCCCAGATCTGTTCGGCCGGGACAAGCGGGACCGAGGAACCACCGGGGATCACCGCGAGAAGGTTGTCCTTGCCGCCGCGAATGCCGCCGCAATGTTTCTCGATCAGTTCGCTGAAGGGGATGCTGAGCGCTTCCTCGACCACG
>JAGRHE010000493.1 GCA_020445165.1 Gammaproteobacteria bacterium | reverse complement strand
CAAACGCCAGGATGGCGCCGAAGTGACTCTGCTGACGACGCGCCAATTCGTGCTGGGGATGCGATGCAAGGCTCGGATGATAGACCCGCGCCACCGCCTTGTGAGACGCGAGAAACTCCGCGACTGCCACCGCATTCTCGCAGTGTTGCCGCATCCGCAGGCGCAAGGTCTCCAGGCCTTTGAGAAATACCCACGCGTTGAACGCGCTCATGGTCGGGCCGGCGCTGCGCATGAACGGCAGAATCCTGCTGTCAATAAATTCGCGCGACCCGACAATGGCGCCGCCGACGCAGCGACCCTGGCCATCGAGATACTTGGTCGCGGAATGCACGACCACGTCTGCCCCTTGCTTCAACGGCTGTTGCAACGCCGGAGTACAGAAACAGTTATCGACCACCAGCAGCGCACCATGTGCGCGCGCCAACGCTGACAGTGCGGCGAGATCGGCAATCTCGGTCAAGGGGTTGGAGGGCGTCTCCAGAAACAGCATCCGGGTCTGCGGCGTGATCGCCCGCTCCCACGCCGCCACTTCAGTCAGCGGCACAAACGTCGTGGTGACGCCGAAGCGGCCAAGAATGTTCTTGAACAGATTGACCGTCGTTCCGAAAACATCAATCGAGCAGACCACGTG
>JAGRHE010000492.1 GCA_020445165.1 Gammaproteobacteria bacterium | reverse complement strand
GGGCTTGGGCGAGTAGTTACCCGGGCCGGCGAGGTTTTCCCAGCCGGGGGCGGCGTCCATGACTTCCTTCTGGTGTTCGGCGTAATGCTGCCAGTCGGTGGCGAGGTGCAGGATGCCGCCCGGTTGCAGGCGGGTGCGCAGCAGTTCGACGAAGGCCGGCTGGATGATGCGGCGCTTGTGATGTTTCTTCTTCGGCCACGGGTCGGCGAACCAGACCAGGATGCGGGCCAGTGATTCGGTGGGGATGAAGTCGCGCACCACTTCGACCGCGTCGTGATTGAGCGCGCGCACGTTGGTCAGCCCGGCTTCCTCGACCTTGAGCAGCAGGTGGCCGACACCGGGGCGGTGGACCTCGATACCGATGAAATTCAGGTCAGGTGCCGCCGCCGCCATCGTCGCCATGGCTTCGCCGTTGCCGAAGCCGATCTCCAGCGTGACCGGGGCGTCGCGACCGAACAGTTCGCGCAGGTTCAGCGGGCGCGGGGTATCGGCATCGATCGTGACGCCGAAGCGCGGGAACAACTCGTCCAGCGCGCGTTGCTGGCCAGGGGTGAGCCGGCCCTCACGTTTGACGAAGCTGCGGATTTCGCGGTGAGGATGGTCGTTCATGGCGATGTGGGAGCGGCGTCTC
>JAGRHE010000491.1 GCA_020445165.1 Gammaproteobacteria bacterium | reverse complement strand
CAGGAAGAGATCCGCCATTTTGCAGCCGAACTGGCGGTGACCAACCGTCGCCTGCAGCAGGTCGCGCTGACCGATCCGCTTACGGGATTTCCCAACCGGCGCTATGCGGTCGATCGCATGCAGCAGGAGTGGGCATCGTCGACGCGCACCTGGCGTCCGATGTGTTGCATGGTCATCGACATCGATCAGTTCAAGGCGGTGAACGATACCTACGGGCACGATGTCGGCGACCAGGTGCTCAGCCAGGGTGCTACTGCGATCAAGAGATCCCTGCGCGCCCAGGACGTCATTTCGCGGACCGGCGGCGACGAGTTCCTGGTCATCTGCCCGGATACCACGATGGAGGCGGCGCTGGTCTGTGCCGAGCGCATTCGCCGCTCGGTGGAGATCATGAGCATCAATGTCGGTGATCAGGTTCTGCGCGTCACCATCAGCGTTGGCGTGGCGGTGCGCGACCGCACGATGTCCGATCCGGATGTCCTGATCAAGCGCGCAGACGAAAGTGCCTATGTGGCCAAGGCGCAGGGGCGCAATCGGGTTGCTGCGCTGCAGATCGCGGATGCATCGAAATCGCTGCTCGCGAGTGTCGCTGGCGAGCGTGGATGATGGTGTGATCGACGGCGCTGCATGA
>JAGRHE010000490.1 GCA_020445165.1 Gammaproteobacteria bacterium | reverse complement strand
GGTTTCAGACCATGGCTGGCTGAACGGCATGATGACGAATGCGGAGGGGTAATCCACCCACATGTCGTCGCTTGACCATCGGCGATTCGCCACGACACATGCACCCAGAATCTTCCGAGCTGGCTCTGTAAGTGTGTAGAGTCTGCCGTCATACGAGACTGCTTTTCCCTCGAGTAGAGGGTTCACCGTATCCGGCCCGCAGTCGATACCAACACCCAGGAGATGCTGGTCGCTGAGGCCGTGTTGCCCAGGCTTCAGCGTATAGAGCAGGTGGAGCATCTTCCACATTGATCGATCGCTCATTGTCCGTCTCCTGATCGTTGCACTTCAAACTTGATGCTAGGCGCTTTCAGGGCATCTCTAATAATGCTCAATCAGACGTGACAAAGCCCCGCCGGCATCCATGCCAACGGGGCTTTACGGAAATTCGCACCTGTTGACGCTTCCTTGTCATTCGGCGATCGACATTCCCTGTCGAGCTGGACAGTATCGTGGCCGATCCATGACGGCAAATCGTTTCGTTCCTCATGTCGTCGCGGTTTCCAGCCAGCACCAACGCCTGAGGTTGTACACGATGTTCATCATCGCCACCTTCACACGCGCTCGCGCCATGCCGATGGTACGCACCCGCT
>JAGRHE010000048.1 GCA_020445165.1 Gammaproteobacteria bacterium | reverse complement strand
GGGAACGCCGGGGACGCGATTCGAGGCCTTCTTGGCATGATCAGTCATTCCGTTGATCTGTAGCGTTTCAGGGTATCAGGCTGGGTCTCCGGCGGAAAACGGAAAACGGAAAACGGAAAACGCCGAAAACTGTGGTCTGTCCCCTATTGTCTCGCCTCACGGGAGTCCGGACAGGGCGGCCAGGTTCATGCGGGATTGACTACACCAACTGCGCTAGAGTTAGGTAACCAGTCGATCATCGTGGGTTCAGTTGCCTGCGCCGTTGGCAGCCAATCGAATCAGGCCAGACCGAATCAGCCGGACCGAATAAGTCGGTACAGATCAGTCGACCCGACATTGATGGAGCACCCATGCGTAAAGCCGCCAAGTTCACCGTCGTGACAAGCCTGGGCCTCGCCTTGAATGGCGTCGTCACGGCCGCCGACACTGCAACTTCCCAACCCCTGCCTGCTGAAGCCTACTGCCACTGGCAGCAGACGGACCTGGCGATCAACGAACCGCTGTGCGGACTGCACGGTGACCCGGTGCGCGGTCGCGCCATCGCCACCGACGGCAATCGCGGTAACTGCGTCGCATGTCATGTCATGCCGCTGGACAATGTCGAGGGTTACGGCACGATCGGCCCGTCACTCGCGGGCATCGGCGGGCGCTATCCGGAGGGCTACATCCGCTTGCGCGTCGTGGATACCAAGTCGTTCAACCCGGCATCGATCATGCCTGGTTACTACCGTGATCCAGCCAAAATCAACCGCCCGGCGAAGATGTTCGAGGGGCGCACCTTTCTGACGGCCCAGCAGGTCGAGGACGTCATTGCCTTTTTGATGACAATGAAATGATCACGATGCGCATAACAACAATGATGATCTGTGCCGTGCTCGGCGCCAGCCTCGCCCAGTACGCTGCAGCCGAGAAACTGTCGGGCTATGCCTTCGTCAAGGACGAAACCCGCGCCATGCAGGATGATGAATTCGCCAACCCCGGACTGATCGCGGTGGAAAGGGGCGCCGAACTTTTTACCACGCCTGTTACTGCGGGCGGTAAGACGTGCGCCGAATGTCACGGCGACGACGGTGAGAAACTCGACGTGCAGCGGATCGCCAGCTACCCGATCTACGATGCAGAAAAGAAAGAAATCATCTCGCTTCAGCGCCGCATCAGCGACTGCCGCAGCAGGATCGCAGATGACACCCTGCCGGTGAACCACCCCGACCTGATGGCATTGGAGACCTTCGTGCGCAACCGCGCGCAGGGTGTGCCAGTGAACGTGCAGACGGAAGGTGCCGAGATCCAGGCGCTGCTCAAACGCGGCGAGGCACTCTACGAGACACGCTACGGCCTGATCGACATGTCCTGCCATATCTGCCACACGGTTTATGCCGGCCAGTTCGTGCGTGGCCAGAAGATCTCGCAGGGGCAGTCCAACGGCTTTCCGGCCTATCGGCTGGGCACCGGCGAAATGGCCAACCTGAACCTGCGCATCACCCAGTGCCTGGACCTGATGCGGGCGGAGCCCTTTCCCGACGATTCAGAAGAGATCAAGTTGCTGGAATACTATCTGAGCGCCCGCTCCAACGGCCTGCCGATAGAGACGCCGGCCGTACGTTATTGATGCGTCGCCCGGCAGTCGCGCGCTGACGCGTACTGAATATTAGGGGACAGACCACGGTTTTGGTCTTCGGTCACGAGAACCGGCCGGATGACACGGTCGTCCCGAGGTGCCCCTGGTCGCACGTCGCCCCAGCGCCCGCTCGACCTGCGCCTGGAAGCGGGTACTGCCAAGTGCGTAGTTGCCGTTTGTAGCCAGGCGAATCTCGTCGACCAGCCCAGGATCGAGTTCAGCCCTGAACAGCTCGCGATATTTCTCGCATCGAGACTCGGGATTGGGGCGGGCGCCAGGTACAGCGGGTGAGCCGTCAGCAGCAGGTTGGTGTCCGTTTGGGCATTCGCCGCCTAGCTCGACCAGCGGTACTCGGCCGGATGCTCGGTCATCCCGGCGCGCACCGGGTTGAGCTCGATGTAGCGATGGCAGCCTGGCATGTAGTCCTCCCTTTCCCTGGACAGAAACGGGATAAAGCGATGGGATCCTCAGGTCATGGCGATCGGCCAATCGCTCGCTGATCAGCTGGTCCGTACCTGTGAGGCCTGCGTGTTTCTGGCAACCAAATGCTCGGTGGACTCAGCGTGGTGTATGGCCGAGCTGGGTGCATTCTGGGGGGCGGGTAAGCAGGTGATTGTCTCGCTCGCTGAGGCGGCGGTCCGAGAGGCGCAGTTGCCTGTGCAGTTTCCGGGAAAGAACTCTGGACTCGAGATGCCCGCAGGGTAATTGAAACCATACAGGGCTTGTCGGAAAACGTTCCACAAGACACCTTGACACCAGACCTTTTCCTCATTCTCAGGTGCCTGGAACGGGATGATCAATGGGTGCTTTCAGACTTTTATGGTAAAGCCATGGCTCAATCAGCTGGTATGCAGGAAGAAATGAGCGATGCCGAAATGCGGGGATGGATACGGGCAGTAAGGTACGGATTACTGTACTTGGCTCACCTGGGGCTAGCCATGAAATGGTCTGATACCACCGTGACCTACAATATTTCCGAGTATGGTAAGCAGGTAATCCAGTCGCCAAAGATGCAGCAGCGGTTCAAAGAATCTTTTGAGAAAGATTTGCTACCGCTGAGGGCCTGAGGATAGAGAAAATTCTGAAAACCGTGAAAACAGGGTCAGAGAACAATTTTAGCCAATAGGGCGCGATATCCGGGTCAGCGCACGATTTCCATTAACATGGCGGCATTTGGAGACGAATCGTCAGGGAAGACGATGTCACGGAAACCTCGATTTCAATTGCCCGGCGTGCCCCAGCATGTAGTACAGCGTGGGAACAATCGCCAAGCCTGCTTCTTCGCCGAAGGCGACTATCTCTACTACCTCGAATCCTTGCGCGCCGCAGCCGACAAGTTCGGTGGCCGCATCCACGCGCATGTGCTGATGACCAACCATGTCCACCTGCTAATGACGCCGGACCGGGAAAACGCGCTGTCCGAGGTCATGCAATCTGTTGGGCGGCGATACGTGCGCTACGTCAACAGGGAATGCCGGCGCAGCGGGCCCTTGTGGGAGGGACGCTTCAAGGCCAGCTTGGTCCAGAGTGAACGCTATTTGCTGAGTGCATCGAACTCATCCCGGTGCGGGCGGGGATGGTCGATCACCCGGGCAAGTATCGCTGATCGAGTTATGGCGCCAATGCCCGGGGTGCGGTCGACGAAACGCTCTGCCTGCACGACGAGTACCGACGCCTGGGCGCGACAGGAAGCGAACGGCAAGATTAGCTGAATTGTTCTCTGATCCGGGTTTCGCGGTTGATCCGGCGCAGGGAAATCGATAGTTCGACGAGCTGAGAGGTGCTATTCGATATAGATCGAAGCCGCTGACGAGCGAATCGTTCGGATCTGGGTTCTTTCCCAAGTGAACTTCTTACCTCGCCTTTTCCCTGGGTGGTTGTCCACGCTGCAGTTGCTGGTGCAGGGTTGATCTGACGAATAATGGCGGCATTGTCGACACCGGCGCTACCTCCCGTGCGTAGCTCGGCTCCCACCGTCATCGCGATGCAGATCAAACAAACCGTTTTAGCGTAGACCTATCATTTCAGTTGGCGGTAATCCATCAATTTTTAGTCGAATCAAGACTGGGAAGTCGTGTGCGTTCTGTCGTCGAATCATCTGGTCTGACCCGCATTATTGCAACTGATCTTGCGCTGCGCGTTGCGACGCCTAGCGACGCGCTCCAGCGTCGCTGGCGCCCGCGGCTTGCCCTCATGAAGTTTTTTTGTGGGCTGCTGTGCTTGTTGATTGGCACCTTGGATGTGCTTGCAAGCGATCGATTGTCGCAACAGGAGATCGAGCAGATCCTGACACCGGCGGCATATGCCAATGCTTACCGCAACGGTACGCAGACATTTCGCGGCCTGCTCGAGAAACTCGATACCGCGGACGAGGATGCAGCACTCTGGCCGATGCTCACGTTCCTCAAAGCGGAGACACTGCGAGCGGCCGATATGCTGGCGGAAGCTGCGCCGCTCTACCATCGGATAATCGAGACTGCTGCTACGGACCGTCAGCGGGATACCTGGGGTGACAACGCTTTTGTCGCATTCGCACTGTATCGATGGCTGGATGTAAGTAAGCGACTTGAGACGTCCAGTGCAGAAGAGATGGCTGGCCTGTTCGACGCTGTCGACACGTTGCTGCGACGACGTCTCGCACGCGCTGTGTTCGAGACACATCCCATCCTCCCACGTCTGCCTCTATTCGAAGAGGAGCTGTTCCTCGCGCTGGCAAAGGAAGCGCAGCGTTCTGGCTTGGACGGCAAGGCCGCGAGCTATTTTCTCAAGTACCTTTCCCGGCTAAGGCAAGACCGCCCTGCCGACGAAACATCAGGACTCTACGAACTCGTCATCGCCAAGGGCTTGGCGACCGAGGATCGTATCGCGCTTGCCAGGGGGCGCCGCTTGGCGCAGCTGGGTGACAAACAGTCGGCACGACCCCTCCTTGAAAAGGCGGCGGCATCCGGCGATGAGCAGGTTGGCCTAGAGGCCAAGTACCTGTTGGCCCGCCACCTGCGGTTTCCGCGCAACAGCGATGCACGCTCGGCCGTTTACAAGGAAATTGCACGCTACGCATCTAAAGATTCGCTGATCGCGCTGGCCATGTTTCAGGAGGCCCTGTTGCATGCACCCGACGAGGCGGCATACCGGGAAAGTCTGCACGAACTCGTCAACGCCTTTCCGGACGGCGCATTTGTCGACGACGCGCTGTACTGGCTTGCCCGTGGTGAACATATGGTCGGCAGGCTCGACGCGGCGCTGCCCTGGTATGCAAAGTTGATGCAGGTCTCGCAATCGGAGACCTACCAGGCAAGGGCGGTTATGTTCCCGGCCATCGGCCTGATACTACGGAGTGAAGGTGGCGACCTCGACCGAGCGGCGGATCTGCTCGCGATGTTCACCAGAGACAATCCGGAATCGAGATATCGGCCTGATGCGTTGTTCTGGTACGGACGCATCATGGAGGCACAACAGCACGCACAAAAGGCAAAGTCCGCATTCGAGGAAGTGGCGAAGCATGACCCTTTTGGTTACTACGGGTTAAGGGCCCGCATGCATCTCGCAGATGGTCCGTCTGCAAAGATGCAGCGGATGCCGCAGAACGCAAGCCTAAGACGCGAACTCAAGGACGCCTATGCGAAACATGTGCCCGCGCGCTCTCTGAATGAGAGCGCCAACCGATACATTCAGCGTGTTGAAGGTGCGGTTAGTCTCGGCATTTATCGGTATGCGCTGGCCGGAGAAGATCAACTTCGTGCAGTCCAACCGTCGAAACGCATCGAGGATTTCACGGCCAATGAACTTGATGCAGAAGGTCTGCTCACGCGGATTGCCGTATTGATTGCAATTCGAGAGGACGCACTTGCCGCGGTTGATACAACGGATGACCCGCACGCTTCGCTGGCTCTGAGCGAGCGGGTTGCCAAGGAGGTCGCGGACTGGCCATTGGCGATGACCCTCGTGCACAGCGTCAGCCGGTCGTCGCATGGCAGATTGTCCACGCTGATGGAAAAGGATGGCTACCTGAGGGCGGCTTATCCAAAGGTTTATCCAAGGGCACTCTTGGACTATGCATCGCGCTACCGAGTTATGCCCGAGATCCTGTATGCCGTGATGCGTAACGAAAGTTTCTTTTATCCGGCGGCGATGTCGCCTGCTGGTGCATTGGGTCTGTTCCAGTTCATCGAAAGCACATTCAATGCGGCCGATGCAGAATGGCAACTGCTGGCGAACAGCGGTCACCGGGACCGCCGTGCTTACCTGCTGGATGCGGATGAGTCTCTTGCGCTGGGAGCGCGCTGGTTCGGCGAGAAGAAGCTGCGCGATTTCGGTAACGACATACTGTTGGCGGCTCTTGCGCATCATTCAGGAGATCATCGCGTCCGGCCCTGGATCGATCGCTGGACGCGTCTGGGATGTTTCGGTGACGTCGAGTTGATGATCGAGACGTTCCGCTTGCCCGAGATCGACCGTGGCGAGATGGAAAGCTGGGGTCTGGAAGCGCGTGACTTTGCGCGCAGGATTATGCGGGACGTGGCGATCACCGACGCGATAGATCTGTACGACGGGGTGCACGGCAATGACTGACAAGCACCTCGACTGGGACTTCTTTCTGGCACACCCATCGAACGAGTTGGAGACCGCGCGCGACTTGTACGACCGGCTACAAGGCAAGGCGCGCGTGTTCCTCGACGCCGAATGCATCGAACTCGGCGATGATTGGGACTTGGCGCTGGTCCGGGCACAGAAATCGTCGCTGATCAGCGTGATCCTGGTTTCCGCCGAGGCCGAAGAATCCTATTACGTCCGCGAAGAGATACGCTCGGCGATCGAGATGGGACGCTCGAAAAGCGAACGTCACGTCGTCGTGCCGCTTTACCTGGATCAAGCGGCAATGCGCGCGGCTGGTAACCTCTATGGATTGAAGCTGAAGCAGGGTCTAGTCATTTCCGATGAACTCGACCTGGACGAGGTGACCGAGCGCCTGTTGCAATTGCTCGCGCGCCTCCGTGCTGACAAGGAATGGAAGCCGGTACATCCTTCAGTCGTGCACCGGCATTTGACGAGGAAGCACCGGTTTCGAGCGCTCGACTGGGCGATGCTTGCCATAACAGTGGTCGCGGTGGTTGCCGCTATCATGATCTGGGCGCCAGGCATGGAGCCTGCTGTCAGTTTGCCACCGCTCTCGGAGACCACGCCTCTGACTGCTGCGGCCATCGCGCCGGAGCTACATGAGCGAGAGCGGGATTGTGTCAAGATCGAGGCGCTGTCGCCAAATGTGATACCGCATTACCTGCTCAACTCGATTGGACATGAGAACTTTCCATACTGGCTCAGGTTGACGGCCGTTAACGACTGCGGCAATCCAAAACGACTCAAAGTCCGTTTCGACGACGCCGAGAATGTCGAGATGGACGTTCACTCGCTGTCGCTTCGCCTGCCGAGTGATGGCAAGCCGGTTGAGCAGACTTTCAAACCGGAGTTCCGGCTTTTAACCAAGGAGATGCTGTATCCGGTCAAGATCCACTGGTCGGTCGAGGACGAGAAACAGGCACAGGTCAAGGTCGGCAGCATTATCACCGAGATTGTTCCACCTTATACGGTCGCCTGGGATCTCAGGCGACCGGCCGGGGAAAAGCGCGACGGCGAGCCCGTTGAGAAAGAGTACCTAGTTGCGTCGCTCGCTGCGTGGACCATCAGGCCCCCCAAAGAGGTTGCCGAGCTTGGCTGGCAGTGCCGCAGTCCGAACGGTGCGGGCGTGCCGCTCAGAAAGGACGATGCTATCGGCTCATGCTACAGGGATCTCTTCGGTGAGGGGGGAAAGGTGCGCGTCTTTGAGGATGCCGTGCGTTTTCCCGATATGCCGCGACAGTACATCGCTCCTCCTTCCCAGGTCCTGCAACGCGGCAATGCAAATTCGCTCGAGGCTGCGCTGTTGCTGATTGCGGTTGTCGATTCCCATAGCATCGAAGGCGTCGACCCGGTTCTCGTGCTGCTGGCGAGTCCACTCAGCGATACGGCCGATGGAAGCCAGAAGGCCATCTATGCCGCCTGGCAGGAACCTGGCGACGCTTGGCGCGCGGTCGATCTCCGCTACGCTAATTCGCGCTCATTCGAGGAGAACGTTCGAACATCTTCGGTGCAGGTGGGTTCCATCATGCAAGAGCATGGGAAGGTTATCGAAGGACTGGGTGTCGTAGGTTCCGGTATCAGCGGCGATGGACGCGTGTTCGCCGTTAGCCCTGGGAAAATCTCTCCGGAGTACAGAATCCACAAACTGCCCTGATGACCGCCGCTAGGGAGTATAGGCGGGAAACCATCAATTCATCCTGCGTTAGGTGATTCTCGTAGCCGTCTGCGAATTCAGCAGCCGCTCTTGTACACACTTACTTGACTCCGTAGAAAAACCATTCCAGCCGACACTTCTGGCCTAACCTTTTGCTGGGACGGTGGCTGAAAGGATTAGCCTTCCAAAAGTCTGAGAAACGAAGGCGTTCAGTTTCGGGAAGAAGTCAAAGGCTTGCGCAAATCAGTCGGTTAGATGTTTGTGGGGTAAGAGAGTGGGGCGCTTCGGTTTTCGCGGCGGTTGAGATTGTGAGGCGCATCAATCGTCATGCTTATGTGACCGGAGTGCGCATTAGCTACCTGCAGGGTTTTTGGCGGTCTGGTCCGGCAGTTACTTATTAGCTTGAATGACGGTTCAACCGGTCGGTACCGCTGTTGCGGCCAGGGGCTGCCGACGAAATCGGCGACAGCCCGGTCGCAGCCAGCGAAATCTTTCGCTCGAACGCAGGTTTTCTGCGTCAATCGCAGTCGTTGCTGGCATATACCTCGCCTGTCTCAGTCGTGTACTTTGTGCCGATGAACATCATGTTCTGCACCCGGTCGAATTGCGTGTCCATTGCGCGGTCGACGGTCTCCTCGTGCAGGCCGTCGTAGATATGTACCCGGCCCTGGCGCTCCAGGCGTTCCTCGGCTGCCGTTGGCGCCAGCAGTCGACGCTCCTGGAATCCCTCGGCCGCGGCTGATTGACCTTCGAGCCACGGGAGCATCAGGATCAGCGAAACGAGGCAGCGGGTTTTGGACTGGCTATTCATGGTCGTTCTCCTATCGTTTTTCAGTGACTTTCGGGGCCGGGAGACTGCGTGGAAACCGGTGTCTCGCCGTGCCATGGTGGGATTTCTAGCGCTGCCGGCGACAGAAGTCCGGACGGAAAACGGACTGGAGAACTAAGGAAAGACGACGAAATAAAATAAAATAAAAACAATAATTTAAATACAATACTACGAGGCGGCCCGGCGACGTGGCTGCTCACGGAACGGCTGCAGCGAGGGGAGATGGACATTCGGGAGGCGAAGAGCTTTGATGTCGGCGGGTGGCGGGTAACGCCCGATGAGGACGTGGTCAGCCGGGATGGCCGTAGCGAACGTCTCGAGCCACTGGCGATGCAGGTTCTCGTCTATCTCGCCTCGCGCGCCGGCGAGGTCGTGTCGCGCGCGGATCTGGAGGAAGCGGTCTGGAAGGGCGGCGTGGTCAGCTATGACTCGGTAACCAGTACCGTGATCAAGCTGCGCAAGGCCTTGGGGGACGACGCCCGCAGGCCAACCTACATAACCACTGTCCCCAAGCGCGGGTACCAGCTGATCGCCCCGGTCTCGCTGGTGGACGACGAACCGCCGGTACAAGCGGCATCCCCGGAATCCGTCTCCCCGGTCCCTTCGGCCAGGGCCGATCGTCGTAAGGTCGCCACGCTGGTCGCGGTCCTGATCCTGGCTGCCGCAGCGATCTGGGGTGTGCTGACGCAATTGGCGCCGCCCGCGGTCGAATCCGGCGTCCAGCAACTCAGCTCGCCGCCGTCTATCGTGGTGCTGCCATTTCAGAACCTCAGTGACGACCCGTCACAGGAGCGGTTCGCAGACGGGATCACCGAAGACATCATCACCGACCTGTCCGGGATAGCCGGCGTGCGGGTTATCGCGAGCAATACCTCTTTCTCGTACAAGGGCCGGCAGGTTTCGACCCAGGAGGTCGCAGATGAACTCCCTATCGATTACGTACTTGAGGGCAGCGTACGCCGGCGAGGGGATTCGATACGCGTCAACGCCCAGCTGGTCGATGTTCGAACGGCGTTTCAGGTCTGGGCGCACCGTTATGACCGCGCCGCCCAGGAGACATTTGCGGTTCAGGACGAGCTGACGAACCAGATCGTCGAGACGCTCGCAGTCCAGCTCAGCCCGCAGGAAAAGGCGCGCCTGGCCCGCCAACCGACGAACAACCTGGCGGCCTATGACCATTTCCAGGAGGGCCAGCGCCTTGGGAAAATCAATACACAAGAAAGCAATATCGAGGCGCAGCACGCGTACCGCAAAGCCATTGAGACCGACCCGACGTACGGGAGGGCCTATGGCGCGCTCGCCTATACCCTGGCCTATAGCTTCCGCCGCGGCTGGACCGATGCGCCAATGCAAACGATCGACCGCGCACTCGAACTGGCCCAGCGCGGCGTCGAGCTGGATGCCTCGATCCCGCAGACCTTCTGGTCACTCGGCTATGTGCACCTGATGCGCAAGGAGTTTGCGCTCGCGGAACAGGCCGTGGAAACGTCGCTCGGTATCGCTCCCAACTATGCCGATGGCTTTGGCCTGCTGGCGCTGATCAACAACAGCCTGGGCAATGCGAAAGCTGCGATCGCCAATATCCAGAAAGGGATGCAACTGAATCCTTATTACACTTGGGACTACCCTTACAACCTTGGTCGTGCCTATTACCTCCTTGGTGAATATGACAAGGCGATTCCGGAACTCGAGAGCGCGAAATCCCGCAATCCCAATGTCATGCCTGTGCGGCTCGTGTTGGCGGCCTGCTATGTTCGCACCGGTCGCGCAGCCGATGCGGCGTGGGAGATCGAGGAGGTGCAGGCAATCAACCCTCACGAAACCCTGTCCCACCTTGCGAATACCTTCGCAACCAACGATGCCGAATTGCTGCAACGGTTCCTCCACGACCTGCGTGAGGCCGGCTTGCCTGAATAGTGAGTGTCTTGGCCGACCACGATCCGATCGTGGGTGATCTGGCCGGTGGAGGGATGCACGGCCCCGTCGCCTTCCAGGAGCCTGGTGTGCTGGCCGTTCGCGGGGCGGCTGTCGCGGAATCGTTGGTCGGGGCCTCGTCCGAGCGGGCGAGAGCGGCCGTGGGAGATTCGTAACCCATTGAGTCCCCGTTTTTTTATCCTTCTTCTGTTTTCCTTTGCTTTTCCTTCGGCTTTCCTTTGGGACACGCGCGCAAGGCGTGGCTAGACCTTAGTACGCAGGCGCCGCAGATCGATTTGCCACGGCACCTGAAACCCCATTTGGCGTACCGAGTAAGGAGAGGACCATGAAGACTGCGACGTTGACCCTAGCTGCAGCGTGCCTTGTTGCCGCCCTGCAGGCGTGTGCATTGGCGACAGAGGCTGCGGCAGATACCGGCCTGAGAACGACGGACTACTACCTGAGCCACGAAAGCAAAGAGCCGTTCTACCGGCAGCACAACCTGTCCCCTGACGTGGTGGTGCATGTGCGCGAAGTCGTGGCCGCCGGCAATGAGCGCACGGCGGGCAGAGAAAACAAGGTCCTGCTGTTCATCCATGGTGCCACCTTCCCGGCGAATGTGGCGTTTGACCTGGACCATGAGAACGTGTCGATGATGCGGCATTTCGCCAGGCTCGGATGGGACACCTTCGCGCTGGACCTGGAAGGGTATGGTGAATCCACGCGTCCGCTGATCATGGATCAACCGGAGAGCTATCCTGACAGCAAGGCCCCCATCGATCTGACGGTCACGGTCGACGACGTGGGACGGGTCGTGGACTTCATCCGCGATCTGCGTGGCGTCGACAAAGTGCATATCTTGGGCTGGTCTTCCGCCAGCATGGCGGAAGCTCCGCGCTATGCCATTCAGCAGCCGGACAAGGTCGCGAAGCTGGTGCTTTATGCGACCAACTACCTTGGCAAGAGCAAAGGCAAGACGGCTGCGGAGCGCCAGGCGGAGGATGACAAGCACAACGCAGAGAAGAATCGCTACGGCGATCCTTCCAACATCAAGCGCTGGGCCAAGCTGGGTACCAAGAAGGAATACCTGATACCCGGTGCCTTCGAAGCCTATCGGCAGGCCCACCTCGCGTCTGACCCGAAATCGGCGGAGCTCGGTGGCAAGGTGCGTGCGCCTTGGGGACGATTCATCGGCTGGCCAGAGCCCCATTTTGATGCCAGCAAGATCACGGTGCCGACACTGGTGATCCGCGGCGACTCCGACACGCTGGGCAGCCGCGAGGACAACCAGAAACTGGTTGCGGATCTGGGCAGCACAGAGAAACAGTATGTCGAGATCGCGGAGGCGGGCCATATGATTCAGTACGAGAAAAACAACACGGCGTTCTATCAGGCCGTAGCGGAATTCCTTGACGGTAGGAAATAGGACGTCGTTGCGGTATCTGGGCGGGGTCGTGGATAAAGATGCCGTATCGCCGACGGATACCGGCAATACGACTAATCGAGGTTGAAGCCGATGCTGCGAATAAAGCGTCCGAAATCTGCCCGATGAGGTTTATCGGCCATCCGCGCCTTGCTCTCTGACCATGAAGGTTTCGGGTCTGCAGCGACGCTGCCTGCATCGGGTTGTTGTCCCAACACGCTGTGCCCCGCGCGACGGCTGTCATAGGCTGCAATCTCTTCACGGGTCACGTCGACAAAGCGATCATGGTGCACAGTGCTGCGCAGCGGCAGTCGCGCACTGATCGTCGGTGACGGGTCAGCCGGATAACCGACACCCAGGCCGGCGACGGGAAATACATGATCCGGCAGATCCAGAACGTCACGTACCTGCGGCAGGAAGTTGCGGATCGCGCTGATCGGACAGCAGCCCAGGCCCGCCGTCTCGGCAGCGGTAATAAAGAACGCGAGCCCGATTGCCGCATCCACACTGGCGTTGAAGAAGACGTCCAGGTTGTCGCCGACAAACGGCTGTCCGCGCCAATCCTGTAGCTGCCTCTGGCGCCGGTTGTTGGCCAGGAAGATCACCAGCGCCGGGGCGTTCTGGACCCATGCCTGTCGGGTAAGCAGTGCCTTCAATCTCGCGATCCGTTCGGGATCTGTCATCAGCACGATGTCGCATTGCTGCAAATCGCTTTTTGAAGGTGCAGAAAGCGCCGCCGCCGCCAGGGTTTGTAAAACTTCAGGGGCAACCGGGGTCGATCGAAACCGACGGCAGGATCCACGCCCGATGATCTGCTTGAGTCCTTGCTGATCGTTCAACGACGCGGGCACCGCTGGTGCCAGGCCGAATCTTCGCTCGATCAAGTCTGCAACGGTCGAGTCGCTCATATCGCAGCCTCTTATCAGGACTTCCCCACACCAGAAGAACGGCCAGTGGCGAAAATACGCCGTCGCCTGATCAGCATGATCCACCGCACAACATGGTACCGGCACTGATTGCGGCGAGGCCCGACGGACCAGTCCTCAAATCTTTCCATCCAGACCCATCTGGAAATACTTGTGCGTGATCTGGTCCTGGTTTTCCAGCAACCATTCAATGCTCGGTTCGTGGTACATCGCCTTGTGGATTGCCACGCCGGTAGCCTCGCGGTGGATGTCGAACAACACCTGGTGGTCGAGGTCGTCTTGTTCAGCGACGATGGGGTTCAGCCACACCGATACGATAATACCCAGGTCATTGGCTCGCGCCTTCGGGATGTCGCCACTGCGTACCGCATCGAGCACCCCGTTGGCGATCGCTGCCTGAACCGTACCCATGAGGATGTTCGTGTAGCGGCTGTTCTTGACAGTCACCTTGCTGACCATCAGCGTCGCAGGGCGCACCATGATATCGGTGTTCATGATTGCAAGAACTCGCGAATGTCCTTTCACCTGGTCACCAAGCAGGTTTGCGAAGGCTGTCCCGAAGGGGCCGTCCAGCTCGCCGATCACCACCTCCGGTTCTGCCGCGGTGCCGGGCGGCCCGCCGGCGACCAGCGCCTCTCCGGTGCGCATTACGATTCGTTCAGTCATGCCGATGGGCCTCTGTCAGGTTCAGAAGACGTTTCGCTTAGCGCGGCCGCGGCAGGCGGCACAGGCAGTGGGTCGCGAAAATCCAGTGATCGTCAGCCGCCAAACAGTCGCGCCAGCCAGCCGAACAGGCCACCTTTGCGCGCTTCAGGCTGACTGGGCCGGGTTGGCTCAGCTAGCGGCGGCCGCCGCAGCGGGACGACCTCTGCAGAGACCGTGGTCGCAGAGTGCTCCGCTTCGGCAGGCGCACTATCCGTGTCAGTTGCCGCATTTTGTTGATCATAGTGTCGGCGGAGCACCGAATCTTCCGGCTGTCCGCTTCCGGATATTGGCATTTCGAACGCCCTCGCCGAGTCGGCATGTCGCCGCAGGACCGAATCTTCGGGATAGTCTGGTGTCTGCATCTGCGTACCTTCTGTGCAAGCCACGTCCCTCAGCACACAGCAACTGGCGTGCCACTCACCTGCCTGGCATGTCTAACCGGCGGCGGGGCCGGCAGAAACAGGCGTATCGACGATTTCGTCGGTGCCGTCAAAGCGCTTGGTGTCAGGGCTGTGGGCGAATACGCTGCGCTCATGTCGCACAATGTCACATCACGCATACAGCGACTTCGCAGACCCGGCCCTTACCGGGTCGCCGGGCGCGGCATGCAGAAGAAGACAAGTTGGGTGAGGAGCCGACGCCGGCCGGGTTACCGTCGAGCCGGGCCACAGCAACGTGTTCCCGCTGAAGTCGAAGTGCGGCTTAAGCAAGGTAACGAAGCAAAGCGACTGCCCGTCAGGGCCTATATGGCGCACGACCTACTCGTTGATACCGAGCAGCTCCACATCGAAGATCAAGGTGCTGCCCGGGCCGATTACGCCGCCTGCACCGCGGTCGCCGTAGGCGAGGTGGCTGGGGATGAAGAGGCGATTCTTCTGCCCGACGACCATCAGCTGCAGGCCTTCCGTCCAGCCCTTGATGACTTGGTTCAACCCAAACGAGATTGCCTCTCCCCGGTCCACTGAGCTATCGAACACCGTGCCATCGATCAGCGTGCCGTGGTAGTGCACCTTGACGCGATCGTTCGGCCCAGGAGACAGGTTGCCATTGCCGGCTTGCAGCACCTTGTATTGCAGGCCGGACGCAGTGGTGATGACGCCCTCGGCCTTGGCATTCTCAGCCAGAAAGGCCTGGCCCTGCTGTATGTTTGCCGTGGCGGATTGCTTGTTGCGGGTGATCATTTGATACGCCAGCATCAATGCGATGACGAGCAGAATGGCGACGATGTACTTCAACGGGCGGCTCCGGCAATTGGCGTTGACGCAGGAGTTTAACCCAGCTGGTGCTGATCGAAAGCCGCGCTTCCACCGTCGGATAGACGGCTTATCATCGCGCTCGGGCCGAGCGGATGCTTCATGGTTTTCTGCAGGACCCCCGGAAAAACGAACCGCCCGCTTCTCGATCAGACGGGATTGATCTCCACTCATGAAATCCTGGGACATCTTCTGCAGTGCAGTCGACAACTATGGTGATGTCGGCGTCAGTTGGCGGTTGGCACGCCAGTTGGCTCACGAATTCGAGCTTGATGTCCGCCTGTTTGTCGACGACCTGCAGGTTCTGGAACGGCTCTGT
>JAGRHE010000489.1 GCA_020445165.1 Gammaproteobacteria bacterium | reverse complement strand
CGACACCCTGCCCGCCTGCCTGGAGCCGCTGGCCGCGACCCCGGAAGGCATCCTGATGGCCATGCGACACCGCGACCACCCGAGCTTCGGCGTGCAGTTCCACCCCGAGTCGTTCCGTTCGCCCGACGGCCCGGCGCTGCTCGCAGCCTTCCTGGAGACCGCCCGATGAACGAGGATCCACCTTCACCAGTCGTCGCTGACGCGGTCGCGAAGTCGTTCGGCAGCCACCGCGCACTGCAGGACCTGTCGCTGCGGGTCGAGCCGCGCGAGATCGTCGGGTTCGTCGGACCCAACGGCGCCGGCAAGTCGACCCTGCTGCGCATCCTGACCGGTCTGGTCCCCGCCGACGCGGGCCGCGTCGCGGTGTTCGGCATCGATCCTGGTCGTGACGAGATCGCGGTGCGACGCCGGGTCAGCTACCTGCCGGGCGAGACCAACGTCTACAGCCAGATGACCGGCCAGGAGTACCTCGACTTCGCGACCGGCTTCCACCGCGGCACGCTGCCGGTCCCCGCCGCGGTCCAGGAGGCCTTCGAGGTGCCGCTCGCCGCCAGGGTCCGGACCTACTCCGCCGGCATGAAGCAGAAGCTCGCGCTCCGCGCCGCCCTGACCTGCGACGTCGACCTGTTCGTCCT
>JAGRHE010000488.1 GCA_020445165.1 Gammaproteobacteria bacterium | reverse complement strand
TAATAATCAGTCAATAATTGTATAGATTTAATGTTGTACTATAATTCTGAGCATTCTGCGTAACGGCTCGGCAGCCCCCCATAGCAGTTGATCGCCCACGGTAAATGCAGACAGATATTCATTTCCCATAGCCAGTTTACGTATACGTCCTATCGGTATGGACAAAGAGCCGGTCACAGCAGCAGGGGTTAATTTTTCTGTGGTCGCTTCTCTCTCGTTTGGCACGACCTGAACCCATTCATTGGATTTAGCAATAATATCTTCCACTTCGTCCAATGGTATATCCTTTTTGAGCTTCATGGTGAGCGCCTGGCTGTGACAACGCATGGCGCCGATGCGTACGCAAGTACCGTCAACCGGAACCGGTTGATTTGTTTTACCCATAATTTTGTTGGTTTCTACCAGTCCTTTCCATTCTTCACGGCTTTGGCCATTGTTTACAGCTTTATCAATCCAGGGAATCAGGCTTCCGGCAAGCGGCACACCAAAATTT
Organism: Gammaproteobacteria bacterium; assembly: GCA_020445165.1. The sequence continues at coordinate 143 of JAGRHE010000488.1, read as the reverse complement.
GAAACCGGAAAATTTTTGTCTCGCAAAGTCCCAGCGACTTCCCGATCAATATCCAAAATACTGGAAGCCGGGTCATCCAGCAAGTCTTTAGCGACACGATGCGCCTCACCCATTTGTTGCAGCAGTTCTCGCATATTACGGGC
>JAGRHE010000487.1 GCA_020445165.1 Gammaproteobacteria bacterium | reverse complement strand
ACGAACAATCGATGAATTCGGGCTTCGGCCAGTCCTGCCGCGGCTATTACATCCTCGCCTTCCTCGGCTATCCCTCGGCCAAAGTGCTGCATGGCGGTCTCGACGCCTGGAAAGCCGACGGTCTTCCGCTCTCCACCGAAACGCCTTCGCCCACGACGGGCGGCTTCGTGATTGATCCGACGGCGGGCGACATTCTCATCGACGCCAGGCAGATGCTTGAAGCGGTCGGCGATCCGAAAATCGTGCTGCTCGACGTGCGCGACGTCGACGAATGGATCGGCGATTCTTCCTCGCCCTACGGCAAGGATTTCTGCCCGCGCAAGGGCCGCATTCCCGGCGCCGTCTGGCTCGAATGGTATCGTATGATGAAGCCGACGACGGACGGACCGCGCTTCAAGTCGAAGGACGAGATTCTCGCGGAATGCGCGACCGTCGGCATTACGCCGGCCTCCACCGTCTATCTCTACTGCTTCAAGGGCGCGCGCGCCTCCAACACCTTCGTCGCGCTGAAGAATGCGGGCGTGAAGGACGTGCGCATGTACTTCGGCTCGTGGAACGAATGGTCGCGAGATCCCTCGCTGCCGATCGAAGAGGGCCTGCCCCTCGCCGCAGCGAAGGCTGCGTGACCCATGACCGAG
>JAGRHE010000486.1 GCA_020445165.1 Gammaproteobacteria bacterium | reverse complement strand
GCTCCCTCGGCGTTTTCACCGACTGGCAGCATCGCGGGCGCCTGATGATACCCGCAGTAGGTGCAGGTCAGTCCGCCGTCCGCGATGCTGTAGGCCGTGTTCGCGCCGCAGCGCGGGCACTTGAACGCGACGACCTCGCGGTGCGGCGTGGTCTTCGGTGCTGGCTTGAATACCTCGATTCCCGGCACCGCGGACTCGTCGGCGATGTAGTCAGGAGGGGGAAATAACTGGCTCATGGTGACATTCCGGCGCATTATACCGCAGCGCCGGGAAGATGGGAAGGAATCTCCAGTCATTCCCGCGCAGGCGGGAATCCACAGCCTAGAATGCAGCGGCTCGTTCAGACAACGCGTTGGACACCCGCGAAGGCGGGTGTGACGGACGACGCCTCCGCGACTTCACGCGATCTCCGTCCAACCGGCGGCGATGAAGCGCGCCGTTCCCCACTGGTCGACGCGCCAGCGGCCCTGCGCCAGGATCGGCTGCCACGTTCTCGGGTTGGGCCGTTCCTCGTCGCCGATCGCGATGACATAGGTGTCGCCGTCGGCCAGGAAGAAGCCCTTGCCGCCGGTCCAGCCGGGCAAGTGGTAGCCTAACACATTGACCAGTCGCCCGCCGCTGTCCGGCAGCACGGTCAGATCC
>JAGRHE010000485.1 GCA_020445165.1 Gammaproteobacteria bacterium | reverse complement strand
CCTATTCGGCAGAATTCCTGCGAGACCGCTGACGGTAGGCGTCCGGTTTCCAGCCCAGCGTATCAGGCCGCAACGCGGTTCCTGCCACCCTGTTTTGCCTTGTAGAGGTTTTCATCGGCCCGCCCCAGCAGGCTCAGATGATCGTCGCCTTCGCGGAAGCGGGTGATGCCGAAGGAAGCGGTGATCTTGCCCACTTCCTCCTTGGTGTCCTTGATCACCAGCTTCACCTTCTCAAGTTCGGCACGGATGATCTCGGCCCGTTTCTGCGCTTCCTCGACGTTGCAGCCGATCAGGATGATCGCGAACTCCTCGCCGCCATAGCGCGCCGCCAGGTCCTCCTTGCGCACATGCTTGTGGATCAGTCCGGCGAAATATCGAAGCACCTCGTCGCCGATCAGGTGTCCATGGCTGTCGTTGATGCTCTTGAAATGGTCGATATCGGTGATGATGACGCAAAAGTCGTGGTCTGCGGACCGTTTGCTGCCGGTCATTTCCTGCAGTCGACGTTCCAGCGCACGGCGGTTGGCAATATTGGTCAGCGGATCGATCAGCTCGTTCTTGCGCGCTTCGTCCAGCGCCAGTTGCAGGCTTTCGATTTCTGCGCGGGAACGGTTGAGCGCCGAGCGCAACTGTTCCGTATCG
>JAGRHE010000484.1 GCA_020445165.1 Gammaproteobacteria bacterium | reverse complement strand
CTCCCAGGCTTTGGTCAACACGGGCACCAACTGAGAGGAGTCTTCAACTTTCTTGTTGTCTTTCTGTTCTGGCGCTGCCGCTTTTACTTCCGCCAGTTCGGCACCCAAATTTTCAACCAGTATGAAATCGTCACAGGCATTCCGGAAAGAGATTGGGGTTTTCGTTTCGCCCACACCAAAAACAAATATTTCCGATTCTCTCAGTCTGGAGGCAAGTTTCGTGAAATCACTGTCGCTGGAAACCAAAGCAAAGGCATCAAACTTACCGGAATAGAGCAGATCCATCGCATCAATGATCATGGAGGCATCCGTTGAGTTCTTTCCCGTGGTGTAGGCAAACTGCTGAATGGGCTGAATAGCGAGCTCGTTCAGCGTTTTCTTCCAGTTCTTGAGATGGTCTGTTGACCAATCGCCATAGGCTCTCTTTGTCAGAATATGGCCATGGGCTGACAACTCATCCAGAATCAGCTTCATCCTGGAGCATTGTGCATTATCACCATCAATCAGAACGGCAATCTTCTTCTGTTCGCTGAGATCTTTCATTTCATGCCTATATATGGAGTAAATTGATCCGTAAGGGCTACTTCGTAGCCTTTGCTGCGTGTTGTTCCTAATCGAGCAACAACCTCATAAACTCCACCA
>JAGRHE010000483.1 GCA_020445165.1 Gammaproteobacteria bacterium | reverse complement strand
CGCTCAGTGACGGTGCAGATACCGTCTGTGCCTCGTTCGAGTTTGGTGCCGGACTGCATAATCCGCTGATCACGGCGCTGCCAGGCGTGGTGACGGTAAAGCTGGCCGAGTTGCAGAATCTGGCCGCGACAACCGAGGCACTGTTTGCCGAAGCAGCGGACGAACATTGCGGCCGCCAGGCGATCCTCAACCGTCTGGTCGAGGTGCTGATCATCCAGCTGCTGCGGGAGCTGATGGATCAGGGCAGAATCCAGACCGGTCTGCTCGCCGGTCTCTCCAATCCGCGCCTGGTCAAGGCGATCAACGCGATCCATGCCGATCCGCGCAGGGCCTGGAGGCTGACGGAGCTGGCCCTGCTGGCCAATATGTCGCGCGCACGCTTCGCGGTCAATTTCCGCGAGACCGTCGGCACCACGCCTATGGCCTACCTCACAGATTGGCGGCTCAGTGTTGCCCGTTCACTGCTGCGCCTGGGCAAGAGTGTGCAGACTGTTTCCGATGAAGTCGGCTATGCAAGTGCCAGTGCGCTGTCACGTGCATTTACTGCGCAGAGCGGGATGTCGCCGAGTGAATGGCGCAGCAACATACGCCGTGAAAGCGGGGCCATACAGGAGAAAGATCCCGGTTTTTCGGCAAAAAATG
>JAGRHE010000482.1 GCA_020445165.1 Gammaproteobacteria bacterium | reverse complement strand
AGCAGGTTGGGATAGCCGACCGCGCCCTTGGCCCCGGTCTGGTGGCACTGAACGCACCAGGTGTTGAACACCGCCTGACCGGCGTTGACCGCATAGGCCTGCAATTCGGGATCGTCGGCGATCTCGGTCAGCCCGGTTTCGGCCAGCCGCGTGTTGATGGCCGCGTTGGCCTCGTCGACGGCGGCGATATCGGCGGCGACATTGGCGCGGGTGGACCAGCCCAGCAGGCCGGCGGTGGCGCCGTGAACCATCGGCCATGCCGGATAGGCGATGGAATAGGCCACCGCCCAGAAGATGGTGACATAGAAGGTCCAAAGCCACCAGCGCGGCAGCGGGTTGTTGAATTCCTGGATGCCGTCCCATTCGTGGCCGGTGGTTTCCGGGTCGTCCTGGTGCAGTTCGGGTTTCTTGCTCATTTCCGAGACTCCTTGTCGTCGGCGGGCGTATCGTCGTCGGCTTGTATGTCGTCGTCGGCGGACGGGTCTTGCGCGGGTCGGTCTTCATGTCGGAACGGGATGTTCGCGGTGTCGCGATAGGTCTTGCGGCTTCCCGGCCGGAACACCCAGATGACGACCCCGGCAAAGAACACGACCAGCAGAAGCAGGCCCCAACTGTCCGCCAGTTGCCGAAGGAACGTGTAGTCT
>JAGRHE010000481.1 GCA_020445165.1 Gammaproteobacteria bacterium | reverse complement strand
GGCCGATCAGGGCGCGCAGCAGGCTGGTCTTGCCGGACCCGGAAGGGCCGAATAACACGGTGACCCCACGTCCGGGAAGTGTGCAGCCAACATCCAGAGTAAAATCAGTATGTTCCAGCTTACAATTAAGCTCAATCATAATAGTCCCGTCAGTCGTGCGCGGCGATTGGCCAGATTTACCGCCAGCAGAACCACAAACGACACTCCCAACAGCAGGCCTGCCAGGACGTGGGCCTGGGAGTAAGCGAGTGCTTCGACGTGTTCATATATGGCGATCGACACCACCTGGGTCTCACCGGGAATATTGCCGCCGATCATGAGCACGACGCCAAACTCGCCCAGTGTGTGGGCAAACCCCAGCACTGCAGCCGACAGATAGCCTAAGCGGCTCAGTGGCAAAACCACATGCAGAAAACGGCTGAGCGGTCCTGCGCCGAGTGTGGCGGCCACCTCCAGGGGGCGGTTACCGAGCGAGACAAACGCATTCTGCAGCGGTTGGACCACGAACGGCAGCGAGTAAATTACCGAACCGGTCACCAGGCCGGAAAACGAGAAGGCCAGGCCGGGCAGGCCCAGTGCCTGCAGGGTCGCCCCGACCGGGCCGTTTGGAGAGAGCAGGATCAGCAGGTAAAAACCCAGCACCGT
>JAGRHE010000480.1 GCA_020445165.1 Gammaproteobacteria bacterium | reverse complement strand
ATGTCTTTGTGCCACTGGGGTACACCTGGCAGAACAGCCCACTTCGTTGGCCGTCGTATAACCGGTAGGGCGACCTCGTGGCCTTGGCTTTCTTGATCTCCTGGACGCTCAGCATGTGCAGTTCAACAAGTCGCAGTCACTCTGGCAGTCACTTTCGATTGTGACTTTGGATGAAATCGAATGGATGCGAGTGAAACCTACAGCGCGACGAAGGTCAACAAAAAACTATGATAAACAGTATGTTGCGCGCAACGGTTGTGCTCGATTGAAACAGTCTGAAGCGACAGGTTTCCCTGCTACGAACCAGGCGGTCGGAGGTTCGAATCCTTCCATGCGCGCCATATAGATCAAGGGCTTACAGGAAACTGTAGGCCCTTTTTTTGCCCGACGATTCCCGTTCTTTTCCGTAGTGCCTCTGGTAGTGCCTTGAAATCGCTGCTAGCCGAAAGGCTGCCTTAATTAAGGCCCAAAAAGGTTTCCTTTGTTAAAGCTTGCATTTAGCATGCAGGAATCGGTGTGCCGTGCAAAAGGAAGGCAATAACAAGAATGCGCGATTCGGATAGGGCAGGAATATTTCTTCTTCAGCCGGGAGGGTACGAAGCCTTTCTCCCGAAGCCGTTGCCCCCTACTCCGCCTATCAAGTTT
>JAGRHE010000047.1 GCA_020445165.1 Gammaproteobacteria bacterium | reverse complement strand
GACTGGATCTACAGCTACCTGAAGGGCTTCTACGTCGATCCGACGCGGCCGATGGGCGTCAACAACACGGTGTTCCCGAATGTCGGCATGCCGCACGTGCTGTACGAGCTGCAGGGCATCCAGGCGCCTGTGTACAAGTTCGAAGTGCACCACGACGGGCATACCGTCGCCAGCTTCGACACCGAGGCTGCCGGTGATGCTTATGTCAAGGAGCACGGCGCCGGCTATCGCCTTGAGCGCGTCGTCGCCAGCCTGGAAATGGTCCAGTCTGGCAGCATGACGGCAGCTGAGTACGACCAGGTCTCGCGCGACCTCGCGACCTTCCTGACCTACATCTCCGAGCCGATGAAGCTCGAGCGTCAGCGCATGGGTGTCTGGGTCGTTTTGTTCCTGGTCGTGTTCACCGTCATCGCCTACCTGATGAAAAAGGAGTGGTGGAAAGACGTCCACTGATGGCGAAGGCGCATTACGCATAAAACCGAAGGCGCGCAGTTTGCTATACTGTGCGCCTTTTTTATGTGCCGGTTTTTTGCTGGACCGCCTCCTGGAGATACTGAATGACCGCTGTTGCCGCCCGTAGATCCGTGATGACACTGTTCTCCGATCCACAGAGCCTGCACAGTCACCGGGTGCGCATGGTGCTGGCAGAGAAGAACGTCACCTGCGATATCGTCGATGTCGATCCGCTCAACCTGCCGGAAGACGTGATCGACCTCAATCCTTACGGCACGGTGCCGACCCTGGTCGACCGCGACCTGGCCCTGTACGACTCGCGCATCATCTGCGAGTACCTGGACGAGCGCTTTCCGCATCCCCCGCTGCTGCCGGTCGATCCGGTGTCACGGGCCAGTGCGCGCCTGTACATGTACCGGGTCGAGCATGACTGGTACAGCCTGGTCGGTCAGATCCTGGGCGGCGGCAAGGCCGCGACCAAGGCGCGCAAGGAACTGCGCGAGGGTTTGACCGCGGCCGCCCCGATCCTGGCCCACAAGCCGTTCTTCATGAGCGACGAATTCTCGCTGGTCGACGCCAGCATCGCGCCCCTGCTGTGGCGCCTGCCTTCGCTGGGTGTCGAGCTGAGCGGCCAGGCGGCCAAGCAGGTCAATGTCTATGCCGGCAACCTGTTCATCCGCAATGGCTTCATCGCCAGCCTGACCGAGTTCGAACGCGAAATGCGCGGCTGATCGGGTATCGCATGACTTCGAACAGACCGTACCTGATCCGTGCCCTGTACGAGTGGCTGGTCGACAACGAGCTCACACCGTACCTGCTGGTCGATGCAAACCGGGATTCGGTGCACGTGCCGACGCGCTATGTCGAGGAAGGGCGAATCGTTCTCAACGTGAGCCCGAGCGCGGTGCGTGACCTCAACCTCGGCAACGAGCTGGTTTCCTTCGAGGCACGCTTCGGCGGCTCCGCTTTCGCGATTTCGCTGCCACCCGATGCGGTGCTTGGCGTGTACGCGCGCGAGAACGGTAAAGGCATGTTGTTCCCGGAAGACAATGTCGACGACCCGGAACCGCCGTCGAATGAGCCGCCGACGCCGCCTGCCAGTGGCAAGCCGTCGTTGAAGGTCGTCAAGTAGTTCGCGCCGGTCAGTTGTCGCGGCGCCGGAACGGGATCACCTTGCGGTCCGGATCCGATGGCTTGTCGGCTGAATCGGGCGCTTTTTCCGGCGCTGCTTCGTCCTCGAACGGCAAACCGTCGTCGATGGTTTCCAGGTTCATGCCGAGCATCAGGATGTAGCCGATCTGGCGGCCCACCCCCTCGAGGCTGAATTCGAACCGGTACATGCGCCGCAGCTTCAGTCCCTGCGACGTCCAGCGAACACCCATACGCGCCAGGGCGACGGTTTCGTCGAGAAACTGCAGGCCGGTGCGCTCACAGTGGCGTTGTACCAATGCGGTCGCCAATTCGCGTGCGCGTGCGGCATCCAGCCACAGCAGGGCGAGAATTCCAAGTACTAACAGCGGAAGCAAATTGGCTAACATGGAGTTCCCGGCTGGTCGTGGACCGTTGTGTCAGTTTTTTCGCCAGGCGGCAACGACAGGTTCATCGATCAACAAACGTTGGATTCAATTACGTGGAATCGACAAGTCGCCCGCGTCTGCTTCTGCTCAGCTTCTATTCGCCGTCCGCCACCGGTAAAGGATCGCGCATACGGGCATGGGCGTGGCTCGAGACACTGAGTCGCCATTACAGTATATACCTGCTGATTCTCGGCGAGCCGCCACAGTGTGACCTGTCATCACACACCGAGTTCGTGGCCCACATACCGCCGGAATGGTCGAGTATTCGAGCCGAATCCGATTCCGGCATGGGACGCCTGCGTTTTCTGTCATCGGTCCTTGCCGGTCCGCTGCCGGGTTACTGGGATCTCAAGGCGGAGGAAATCGCTCGGATTGCCAGAGTGTTGCCGGTACGCGAGTTCGATGCCGTGTTCGCCATCCGCCTGTCGATGGCCTATGTCGGCCAACAGTTGTTGGATTCGGGACAGCTCACAGGCAAAGCCATCGGTTTCGACCTCGATGACAGGGAGTCGATGTTTGCACGGCGGAATGCCCGCCTGACCGGGCTCTCGCACGGCAAATTGATGGCGCTCGAGGCATTCCTGCGCGGGCCGCGCCTGGAGCGTCTTGAACGCAGGATGGCACGCCGTTGGGGGCAGGTGTTCGTCTGTTCGAAACAGGATGCCGATGAATTGAACGAAAGCCAGCGTGATGTGCGTTTCACGTCGATTCCGAACACGCTGCGGGATCCGGGCCTGTTACCGCCGCTGGAGCCAATGCCAGGCACCGCACGCTTGCTGTTTGTCGGAAGCCTCGCCTATGTTGCCAACGAAGACGGCCTGGAATGGTTCGTCAAAGAGGTCTGGCCGGAACTGGGGCGGCAGTTTGGCCAGTTGAAGTGGATGCTGAATGTGGTGGGCGCCAAGCCGACGAAACGCGTCATCGAGATGACTGCCGGCGAGGGAATCTCGCTGGCTGCGGACGTGCCCGAGGTGCAGCCTTATTACGATGCTGCAGACGTCGTCGTGGTGCCTCTGCGAATGGGCGCTGGAACCAGGATAAAGATCATCGAGGCGCTGGCGATGGGGCGCCCTGTCGTGTCGACATCGATTGGTGCGGAAGGGCTCGAGATCAGCCATGGTCGCGACATCCTGATCGCGGATGATGCCGGCAGCTTTGCTGCTGCCTGTCAGGCGATCGTCGACGATGCCGGATTGCGGACGCGTTTGCGAGACCAGGGGCGCATGACCTACGAGCGTTGCTACACCATTGCAAGCTTCGCCCGTGAAGTCGAGGTCGCGTTGGGGCTTTGAACCGACTGCCAGGCATCCGGCGAGCCCGCCGGGTCGCAGGTTCGTTGCATCGTCGATCGATCCGCCGCCCCTGAAGAAGACACCCGTTTACGGATTGGCTTGCCGTTCGCCTTGCCTGCGCGAGTTCACGAAGTCGATCAGGAATCGCTCGACACCGTCGGGCTTTCCAGCGATCGACCACAACACCAGGTGGCAGGCGATGTAGACCGCTGCGCCAACCGTGACCAGGGTGATCAACATGACAGCCGGTGGCAGGGCATGCTCGGCTGATCCGAGCCAATGGCTGAAGCTCAGTAGCGCGATGCTCATCGCGGCGACTGCGAACATCGAACGCCAAGCGCCGAACAGTGGAAGCAGCATGGGCTTGCCGGTTTGGCGTTTGACCATGTGCAGGTAAACCAGCAAAGAAATAACCGCCACGATTGGCACCGCGATCAGCAGGCCGCGCAGTCCGCCCAACCAGACGGCGACGAAGTAGATGGGGGCCATGTACAGCGCCTTGACCAGTTCGCGATTAAAGATCATGCGTGTCTGGCCGCGTGAAAGCGTCAGGGTGTCACACAGGCCGGCAATCGCCCAGATCGAACCGGCCGGTCCCAGGAAGGCGAGGACCTGGATGACGTCTGTCCAGTTGTCTCCCAGGATGAGCAGCGTGAAGGGTTCTGCCACCAGTGCAAGGCCGATCCCGGCCGGCAGCGAGATCAGCGCGATCATCTCGATCGAGCGCAGGAAGCTCGCATACTGTTTCCCGGGATCATCCGCCAGTGACGAGAGTGCCGGAAAGATTGCGCGCTTCAAGGGCATCGCCAACTCGTGCGCCGCCATGTTGGCGATCTCGGACCCGACGTGGTAGATGCCGACCGTGCGCACCGGAAGCATCGCGCCGATGAGGAAGAACTCCATCTTGTGCAGCAGTGCGGTGACCACGTTGGCTGCCATCAGCCAGCCTGAGAATGCAGCGAGCCTTCGCCAGGCGCGCAACGTGGGTCTGGGCCGGAATGGGCGCAGGATGTAGCTGGTCGAGGTCCGGGCGAGCGAGCCCGCGATCAGTCCTGCCACCAGTGCCCAATGGTCGCGCCACAGCAGCGCAAAGGTGATGGTGACCACGAGCGTGAAGATTTTGTGCGACAGCTGCAGTGTGAATTCACGACTGAACACCATCGATTTCTCGTAGATGATGAAAGCCGGGTTCTTGAATCCATCGATCAGCGGCAGGAGGCTGAGTGCGAGCATCGGCGCCGCCAGGTTTTGCTCGTTCATCAGGCCGGCGTAGGGGAAGGCGAGCAGTGACACGAGAAACGCCAAGCCCAGGCCGCGCAGCACGTTCAGCGTGAACGCAGAGTTCAGATCGTCATCGCTGGTTTCCTGTTGTGCGATGATCGCCAGCTCGAAGCGCAGATCGCTCATCGATTCGAGGACGAAGATCAACGCACTGGCGAGCGCGATCAGTCCAAAGTGTTCGGGCAGTAGCAGGCGCGCGAGTATGACAGTGCTGATCAGCCCAATGAACCTCACCAGCAGTCGCATGCCGACCATCCAGATCGCGCCATGTGCGACCTTGTGCGACAGTGGGCTGTTTTCTGGGGAGGTCATCAGTCAGGTTCCGGAATCTCGCCGTTCGGTATGCAGGTCTGTGCCAACGCGCGTAACCTTGCCTGGCTTCCGTTACCGGAAACGTGCGACAGGTGGAGCTTGGTGCGATCGCCAATTTCCATCATTCATAGCTCGCGAACTCTACCGGCAACGGTACAGACTTGGAACAACTCAGAGGTCGGCCAATGAATCGCAATCTTTGGAATTATCTGCGACACGATAAACGCAAGGTCCAAGGTTGGCTGCAGCGGGTGGATGCCGAAATCATCGGGGCCATCCTTTCGTTTCAGGCGAAACAGCCGATCACCGGTGGTTGTGTCGAGATCGGCGTCCATCATGGCAAGTCATTCATTCCGCTGTGCATGGCACTGGAAGGTGCGGAGAAAGCGTTGTGTATCGACGTATTCGACGACCAGGCGAGCAATCTCGACCAATCGGGACGTGGAAACACACAACGGCTGCACGAAAACCTGGAGACGTTCGGTATCGATCGCGAGCGGGTGCAGATCATCCAGGATTCCTCGGACAGGGTTTCCGCAGACGATATCCTCGGGGCGGTTGGTGATGTCCGGTTTTTCAGTATCGACGGTGGGCACTGGCAGTCCATCGTGTTGAACGACCTGGCGCTGGCCGAAGAAACCCTCGGCAGCGGAGGTGTGATCGCCCTGGATGACTACTGTCGGGCGGACTGGCCGGAGGTCACTTCCGCCTACTCACTCTGGCAACACCAGACCTGTTCAGGCATCGTCCCCTTTGCCATTGGATCGAACAAGCTTTACCTCGCGCATTTAGACCATGCCCAGGCCTATCGCGATGCACTCGATACTGATTTTCTGAACCTTTACAAGAGCAAGACCTACAGTGCTCCGAACGCGCAGATCGATTGCTATCGTGTCGAGCCGTTCGCACAGGATGAAGAGAAGGCAACCGATGCTTTGATGGCGATGTTGAAGATCTTCCGCCCGGACCGCTTCGTCGCGCTTCAGTCCATTCTGAACCGCGGGCGTCGATGATCCGCCGCCAGCGCCGAAGCGGGTCGGGCATTTTCGGCCTCATTCCCGCGCCTCTCCCAGCCACACCGGCTCATATCGTTCATAGGCCCGCTGCCAACTGAAATTGGCGCCGACCAGCCGCCGCAGCAGGCGCACCTGGCGCTCGGTCTCGGTCGGGTTGAACAGGGCATCATCGATCGTCCGGGCCAATGCGTCCGGGTCATCGGGCGGGACGAGGTAAGGAAAATAGCGCCCCAGCACCTCCGGGATGCCACCGGTCTGGCTGGCAACGATCGGTGTGCGCATGTATGCCGCTTCGAGCAGCACGATGCCGAATGGTTCGGCGCGCGACGGCAATACGAACAGGCGCGCCTTGCGGATCGCGGCCAGGGTACGGGTGTGGTCCAGGTCGGTTACGAAGAACACGTGATCCTGCAGACCGAGCTGGCGGACGCGGCTGCGCAAGGTCGCCAGATGCGGCGTGCTGCGGCCGACCAGGACAAGCGCCGAGCTCAGTCCATCGCGCGCCAGCTGCAGGTAGGCGTCGAGCAGTATGTCCTGGCCCTTTTTGTGCTCGAACGTGGCGACGTTGATCAGGTAGCTGTCGAACTCGCCGGTGTCGGGGCGATACGGATCGTGCTTGGCGCGATCGAGTTCGGCGAAATCGATGCCGTTGTGGATCGTACTGACCGGAACATTCGCGAGCGGCAGCTGCTCGCGTGCCCGGTTGCTGAGACTGTCCGAACAGCACACGACATGGTCTGCCTGCTTCAGCATCCAGTGGCTGGTCGAGCGGCTCGCTGACCCGGCCTCCTGTATCGCCGTGATGTCGGCGCCGTGCAGCGAATACACCAAGCGGAAGCGTGGCCGGCCGAGTCTGCGCAGCAGTGCCAGCAATGCCTGCCCCGGGTCGGCATAGTGGGCGTTGACCACTTCGACCCGGTGATCGCGCATGAACCTGCGCCAGGCGCTGATCTCTGATCGCATGGTCAGCGCGAATCCCGCCAGGTTGCGCAGCATGCGCTGGTCGGCTAGCGGCGGCCGCAGGCGCACGCTGACCCGGGTGATGCCTTCGAACTCGCTGGTCTGGAACGGCTCGCTGTCCCAGTCGTTGCAGACGATGATCGGCCGCAGTCGACCCTGGCGTTCGGTTTCGCGCGCCAGGTTGATCACGACCTGGTTGATGCCACCGGCCGCATCGAGATCCCACGGGACGACGAACAGGATGCCTGGCTTGTCACTCATCTCGACCTCCCTGCTATGCCGGCCGCGGATCAGCGCTGAAGGCGCTCGCTGCGCAGGCGCGAACGCGTGTCGAACAGCCGGTGCGACGCGATCATCACCGCCACGACGCTGCCCAGGCCGGTGCCGGCGGCGATCAGGAAAAGGATCAACAGCTGGTACTTGGCCGCCTCCATCGGCGGACTCCCGGCCAGGATCTGGCCCGTCATCATGCCCGGCAAACTGACGATACCAGCGGTCGTCATCGAGTTCACGATCGGGATCAGGCCGGCGCGAAGTGCATCACGCCGGATATCACCGATGGCGCGCGCCGCGCTGTGGCCCAGGGCCAACCGGGCCTCGATCTGGCGGCGCTTGTCCAGGGTTTGCCGGGTCAGGTTGTCGAGTGCGACCGCAATCCCGGTCATGGTGTTGCCGAGCAGCATCCCGAGCAGCGGGATTGCGTATTGCGGTGTGTACCAGGGTACCGGCTGCAGCACGGCGAGCAGTGCCAGCAAGGTGATCGAAAACGATGACAGGAACATCGACAGGGTGCCGGTTCCATAGCCCCATATCCCGCGCAGGCGGTGCTTCTGGCGCGCCATGACTTCGTAGCCGGCGACACTCAGCATCACCGTTGCCAGGGCCGCGACCAGCCAGGGATTGGTGCTCAGGAACAGGGCTTTGAGGACCAGGCCGAGCAGCAGCAGTTGCACCGTGCTGCGCGCGGCGGCGACCAGCATGCGGCGGCCGATGTCCAGCTGCAGCCGCCAGGACAGGGCGGCCAGGGCCAGTACCAGCACGGCGGCCAGTGCCAGGTCGAATGGGCTGAGGACGATCAGTGACGGGCTATTCTGCATCGCTTTTTACCAGCGTGCCGGCGCGCATCGTGTATTGCTGCGTGGCGATGCGCCGGCGCTGGGCCGGATCGTGGCTGACCCACAGGATGCAGCCGCCAGTTTCTGTGCGCCATTTGTCGAGCAGCGTCTCGACGCGGGCGGCGTTGGTTCCGTCCAGGTTGGCGGTCGGCTCGTCCAGCAACAGCGCCCGCGGTGAATGCGCTAGCGCCCGTGCGAGCGCGAGGCGCTGGCGTTCGCCGCTGGACAGCCGCTGCACCTCCCAGCTGAGCACGTCGTCGCTGAAGCCCAAGGTGGCCAGGTGCCCGCTGCGCCAGTCGTCGGCATGCGGACCGACCAGGTCATTCCACCAATGGCTTTCGGCGGCGAGGTAGCTTACCTGCCGACGCCAGTCAGGACCGCTGAAGGTGCTGCGCGGCTGGTCGTCGAGCCAGACCTCGCCGCTCGCCTCGTCGAGATCGGCGATTGCGCGCAGCAACAGTGACTTGCCGCTGCCTGACGGACCGTGAATGGCGATGCATTCGCCATTGCCGGCGAGCAGCGTCACGTCGTGGACACCCGGGCCGGTCAGGTGCTCGACCCGCAGGCGTGTCATGCCGGGCGGTCGAAGACCAGGTCCCAGACGCCGTGCCCGAGGCGTTGTCCGCGACGTTCGAACTTGGTCAGCGGACGCTCGTCGGGGCGGGCCATGTAGCGCCGCAATCCGGCCCGGTTGCGGAACGCCGCAGACGCGCTCAACACGCTCATCATCTGTTCGGCATAGTCCTGCCAGTCGGTTGCGGCATGGAAAAAACCGCCCGGTTCGATGATCCGCGCCAGCTGGTCGACGAAGGCCGCAGACAGGATCCGCCGCTTGTGGTGACGCTTCTTGTGCCAGGGGTCGGGGAAGAACAGGTAGACACCGTGCACGCTGGCCGGCGCGAGCATGTCGCGCAGCACCTCGACCGCGTCGTGGCGCATCACACGCACATTCTCGCAGCCGTACTCGTCGAGTTTCAGCAGCAGGTGGCCGACACCGGGGCGGTGCACCTCGATGCCCAGGTAATTGCGCTCGGGATGCTGGCGCGCCATTTCGGCCAGGCTCTCGCCGTTGCCGAAACCGATCTCGACGTACAGTGGCTGCGGGATACCGAACACCGCGGCCGGGTCGATCGGCGTTGTGCGGTAGTCCAGGCCCCAGCGCGGCCAAAGCGTGTCGAATGCACGCTGCTGGCCGGGTGTCAGGCGGCCTTCGCGCAGCACGAAGCTGCGGATCGCGCGCTGCGGGCGCTCGGGTTTCTCGATCATGCGGCCGCTCGGTGCAGCTTGATCAGTCGAAGAACAGGCCGTCGAGCGGCGACGATGCACTGGCAAAGCGCCTGGCCGGCATACGCCCGGCCAGATAGGCCTCACGCCCGGCCTCGATCGCCTTGCGCATCGCGCTGGCCATCAACACGGGCTTCTGTGCACCGGCGATCGCGGTATTCATCAGTACGCCATCGCAGCCGAGCTCCATGGCGATCGCGGCATCCGATGCGGTGCCGACCCCGGCGTCGACCAGCACCGGCACCTTGGCATTCTCGACGATGGTGCGGATATTGAGCTTGTTGCGGATCCCCAGGCCGGAGCCGATTGGTGCCGCCAGTGGCATCACCGCGACGCAGCCCATGGCTTCGAGTTCGCGTGCGACGATCGGGTCGTCATTGGTGTAGACCATGATCCTGAAGCCGTCGGCGATCAGCTCCTCGGCGGCCTTCAGCGTGGCGATCACGTCCGGGAACAGGGTCTTCTCGTCGCCGAGCACCTCGAGCTTGACCAGGTCATGGCCGTCGAGCAGCTCGCGCGCCAGTTTGCAGGTGCGCACTGCGGTCTTCACGTCGTAGCAGCCGGCCGTATTCGGCAGGTAGGTGAATTCGCTTGGTGGCAGTATGTCGAGGATGTTCGGCTCGTCGGCATTCTGGCCGATGTTGGTGCGGCGCACCGCGATCGTGACGATCTCGGCGCCGCTGGCATCGATCGCAGCGCGTGTCTCTTCCATGTCGCGGTACTTGCCGGTGCCGACCAGCAGGCGTGAGGTGAAGGTTCGGCCGGCGATCACCAGCGGGTCGTTGGCAGGGTTGGACATCGTGAACGGGTTTCCGGTGGTCAGTGGAACGAAGAAGTGGGGCTCAGCCGCCGCCGATCGCCTGGACGATCTCGACCTGGTCGGCGTCTTGCAGGCGGTATGCCGGGTGCTCGCTGCGTGGCACGAGCTCCTCGTTGATCTCGACGGCAAACCTTTTGCCGGCCAGGTCGAGCGAGGCGAGAAGACCGGCCAGCGTGGTGCCGTCGGCCACCTCGCGAGCCTCGCCGTTGAGCACTATGCGCATAGTATCCGGCTGTCATGGTGATGAAATACCAGCGGATTTTACACTAAACTGCCGGCACCTTTTCATTCGTCTACCCGGCGTAAAGCGACCGGGATATCGGCAATCTGCAAAGAGGATGACTCCTTGGCGGCGTACCACGAGAACCTGATTTCGCTCGACGAGGCAGTCACGCTCGACGGTTTGTTCGCCTGCCGCGCAAAGCGCAGTCCCGATCGCGAGGCATACCGGTTCCACGACAAGGACGAGAAGCGCTGGCGCAGCTACAGCTGGGCCGAGATCGCGCATGCGACGGCTCGTTGGCAGGCGGCGATGCGGGCCGAGAATGCACCGCGCGGCGGCCGGGTTGCGATCCAGCTGCGCAACTGCCCGGAGTGGGTCATGTTCGACCAGGCAGCCATGAGCCTGGGCCTGGTCACCGTGCCGCTCTACACCGACGACCGTCCGGACAACATCGCCTACATCCTCAAGGAGGCCGACGTGAACATCCTGCTGGTGCAGGATGCCGGTCGCTGGCGGCGCCTGGCCGAGGTGGTGGCCGAAGAGGGTCCACTGACCCGGGTGCTGCTGCTCGAAGACAGTGATGCGGCGCGTGCCCTGGCCGCCGAGGACGAGCGCGTGCGCATCGTCGACGACTGGCTGCCCGCCAAGGCCGGTGAACTGGTTCGGCGCACGGGTGCCGACGCCAAGTCCCTGGCGTCGATCGTGTACACCTCGGGCACCACCGGACGGCCCAAGGGGGTCATGCTCAGCCATCACAACATGCTGTCGGTCGCGCACGGCGGTGTGACCCTGCTCGATTGTTACCAGGAAGACATCTTCCTGTCGTTTCTGCCGCTGTCGCACACGCTCGAGCGCACGGTCGGTTATTACCTGCCGGTGATGACCGGTTCGTGCGTGGCGTATGCGCGTTCGGTTGGCCAGCTCGCTGCCGACCTGGTCGAGGTTCAGCCGAGCGTGCTCGTGGCGGTACCGCGCATCTTCGAGCGTGTCTACGGGCGCATCTCCGACCAGATGAATGCCAAGGGTGGCATGGCGAAGAAGCTGTTCGATCTCACCGTGCGGGTCGGCTGGCGGCGCTTCCTGCACCAGCAGGGGCGCGCCTCCTGGTCGCCATCGATCCTGCTCTGGCCGCTGCTCAACCGGCTGGTCGCGAGCAAGGTCGCGGCCAAGCTCGGTGGCAGGTTGCGTGCAGCGATCAGTGGCGGTGCCGCGCTGAACGAAGAGATCGCGCGCGTGTTCATCGGCCTCGGTGTGCCGATCGTGCAGGGCTATGGTCTGACCGAGACCGCGCCGATCGTCAGCGCCAATCCGCTCGAAGACAACATCCCGAGCAGTGTCGGTGTGCCCATTCGCGGCGTGCAGGTGAAGATTGGTGAGAACAGCGAGTTGCTGGTCAAGGGGCCGGGCGTGATGCTCGGCTATTGGAACAACCATGCCGCCACGGCGCAGGTCATCGACCCGGATGGCTGGCTGCATACCGGCGACCAGGCTCGGATCGACGACAGCAATCACATCTATATCACCGGGCGCATCAAGGACATCCTGGTGCTCTCCAACGGCGAGAAGATTCCGCCGGGTGATATGGAGTCGGCGATTTCGCTCGATCCTCTGATCGAGCAGGCGATGGTGATCGGTGAAGGGCGCCCGTATCTGACCGCCCTGCTGGTGCTCGATGGCGAGCACTGGAATGCCTTCGCCCAGGAACAGGGTCTCGACCCGATGGCGGCAGAGAGCCTGCGCAGTGCCAAGGTGCAGAGCGCCGTGGCACGCCGGGTGAAGGCCGCACTCAAGGATTTTCCGGGTTATGCCAAGATCCGCCAGGTCCACCTGTCACTGGAACCCTGGACCGTCGAAGACGGCCTGGTCACACCAACCCTGAAGGTCAAGCGCAACAAGGTGCTCGAACGCTACGGCGAGGACGTGGCTGCCATGTACAGTGGCGGCCCGGCGAGCTGAACCGACGGTTGTGTCATTGCCTGCCGGTTAACTAGAATCGCGCTGTCGCGGGTGTAGTTCAATGGTAGAACGGGAGCTTCCCAAGCTCTTAGTGAGGGTTCGATTCCCTTCACCCGCTCCATTTCCGTATCTCCCCAGCCTTTGACCGCGAATCGCCGGATGCCGTCTGCGTCTTGGAGACCGGTCAATGAATCCGCTTTTCTGCCGCTGCCTTGTCTCAACAAGGTGTTTGCTGGCGGCGTATCCGGCCCGGCGAATGCTGCCCGGTGCCCGGAAGAAGGCACGATTCATCGACGCCAGGTTCATTGGCCTTGGGGACTCCTGCATGGCAATAAAAAGCGACACCTTTTCCTGGTCAGTCGATGCGGGCTTCGTACCGCAATCATTGCCTTTGGCTGATTCAGCCGGATTGGTTCTGCTGTTCGCCTCCGGTGACGTGGCTTCGCAGTGGGCAAAACCGATTGCGGCGATCAGTGCCGCCTATCCGAATGCCCTCGTGGTCGGGTGCAGCAGTGCCGGTGAAATCCGGGACACCCAGGTGCCGGATGCCGGCATCGTTGGCATCGCGTTGCAATTCGCGTCGACCGAACTGCGCGCCGAGCTGGTCAGGCTGCAGGGCCAGGACACGGCCGAGGCGGTGACCCGGCTGGGCAGGCAACTGCAGTCCGAGGGGCTGCGCTACGTGATGGTCCTTGCCGACGGGCTGGCGATCAACGGCTCCGACCTGGCAGCGACGATCCAGGGTGTGCTCCCACCCGATGTGCTGGTGACAGGTGGATTGGCAGGGGACGGTGATCGTTTCGCGCAGACCGCGGTGTTCTTCAACGACGAGATCGTGCACGACGCCATGATCGCAGTCGGATTCTACGGTGATCACATCCGTCTCGGGCACGGATCCCTGGGTGGCTGGGACAGCTTCGGGCCAATGCGCAAGGTGACGCGGTCCGAGGGCAATGTGCTGTACGAACTCGACAACCAGTCTGCGCTGTCGCTGTACAAGCGCTATCTCGGTGATTACGCGAAGGATCTTCCGGCCAGTGGCCTGCTGTTTCCGCTCAGTCTCGAGGCCGAGCAGGATGGCAATGAACTGGTGCGGACGCTGCTGGCGGTCGATGAAGAGGCACAGAGTCTCACCTTTGCCGGCTCACTGCCCGAAGGCTCTCGTGCGCGCTTGATGAAGGCCAATTTCGACCGCCTGGTCGACGGTGCCTACGGTGCCGCGCAGCAGACCATGGACCGGCTCCAGCAGCCGGCCGAGGTGGCGCTGCTGATCAGTTGCGTCGGGCGCAAGATGGTGCTCGGTGACCGTATCGAAGAAGAGGTCGAGGCCGTGCGCGAGGTGCTCGGACCGGATGCGCGCATGATCGGGTTCTATTCGTATGGGGAGCTGTCACCTGTCGTCCAGGGGCGCTGTGAACTGCACAACCAGACCATGACTGTCACGACATTCGCCGAAGTCTGAACATGCACCCGCTTCTGCAGCGCCAGATTCGTCGCTATTTCAGTGCCGACGAAGTGCCGGAGGAGATGGCGCGGCTGTTTGCCGCAATCGACCAGACATACCAGCAGGCCGACCAGGATCGGCAGTTGATCGAGCAGTCACTCGAGCTGAGTTCACAGGAACTGAACGAACGTTATGACGTGCTCGAACAGCAGCTGCAGATCAACCGGGCAGCAAAGAATGATCTGGAGCGGACGCTGTCTCTGCTCGACACGACCTTCGATGCCACGGAGGAAGGCATACTGGTGGTGGCCAGCGACGGCAGCGTGGTCAAGTTCAACAAGGTCTTCGTCGACCTCTGGAACATCCCGCGCAGCGTGCTGGATACCGGCGACGATGCCGAGCTGCTTGCCTCGGCCATCTCGCAGGTCGCAGACCCGGAAGCGTTTCGCCGCCGCGTAGACGAGCTGTACGACGACCCGCATGACGATTCGGTCGATACGATCGAGCTCATCGATGGTCGCGTTCTGGAGCGTTTCACACGGCCGCAGGTGATGCAGGGCGAGACAGTCGGTCGGGTCTGGTCGTTTCGTGACATCACGGCGCGCAAGGCCACAGAAGAGCGGCTGGAACTCTCGCGCCGGGTATTCGATGTCTCGACCCAGGGCATCATGGTGACCGATGGCCAGCTGCGCGTCATGGATGCCAACCGCGCACTGTGCGATCTGCTCAAGCTCGATATCTCGGATGTACTCGGCCACTCGCTGCCGGATCTGTCGAACACGCAGCAGTGCTCGTCGTTCAACAGCAACTTCGTCGCCAAGCTCACCGCCGATGGCGAATGGTGGGGCGAACTCAGGACCTCGCTGGCCGATGACGATCACCGCGTGGTCTGGATCAATTTCAGCGCGGTACGCAGTGACCAGGGTGACCTGACTCATTATGTCGGGATCTTCTCCGACATCACCAAGCTCAAGGAGGTCGAGGAGAAGCTGCAGCAGCTCGCCTATTTCGATCCGCTGACCGGCCTGCCGAACAGGCGCCTGTTCAAGGAGAAGGTGGAAAAGACCATCGCATCCGAAGAACGGCTCGAACAGAAACATGCCCTGCTGTTTCTCGATCTCGATCGCTTCAAGTTCGTCAACGATTCGCTCGGCCACCTGTCCGGCGACGAGCTGTTGGTCAGGGTCGCCGAACGCCTGGGCAGGGAGATCCGGCGCGGTGACCTGGCATCGCGCCAGGGCGGTGACGAGTTCGCGGTCGCGCTGTTCGACCTTCAGGACGATGCCATGGTCGGCGACATCGCCAAGCGCATCATCGACTCGATTACCCGGCCGTTCCGGATCAAGAACCAGGATCTCTACATCGGTGCCAGCGTCGGGGTATGCGTGATGCCGCAACAGGCAACCACGTTCGACGATGCTATGCGCAAGGCCGACATGGCGATGTACCTGGCCAAGGCCTCGGGCAAGGGGCGCTATTGTTTCTGGGACCAGGAAACCCAGGCTCAGATGGACCAGCGCATCCTGGTCGAATCCGAGTTGCGCGAGGCGATCCGCCTCGGCCAGTTGCATATGTATTACCAGCCGATTGTGGATTGCGTATCCGGCAAACCGGTTTCGATGGAAGCGCTGCTGCGCTGGGAACATGCCCAGCGAGGTCCTATCCCGCCCGACCAGTTCGTGCGCATCGCCGAGGAAGTCGGCCTGATCACCGAGCTCGAAGAATGGGTGATCAACGATGTCTG
>JAGRHE010000479.1 GCA_020445165.1 Gammaproteobacteria bacterium | reverse complement strand
AGCCATATTGCGGACCGCGATGTCGCCCGTCAGCCGGACATCCGGCTCAACTATCTGTCGGCCGGGCGCGATCGCCAGGTGGCGCTGCTGGCGGTCAGGCAGGCGAGGCAGATCATGACGGCAAAGGCACTCGCCCGCTACCGGCCGGAGGAAATCCTGCCGGGGCCCGCGGTCGCGAGCGACGAGGAGCTTCTCGCCGGGATCGGCGATATCGCCACGACGATCTTCCACCCCGTCGGCACCTGCAGGATGGGCGCGGACCCGCAGTCTGTCGTGGACGCGGAGCTTCGCGTTCGCGGGCTCGGCGGGCTGCGTGTCGTCGATGCCTCGATCATGCCGAAGATCGTCTCGGGCAATACCGCATCCCCGGTCGTCATGATCGCGGAAAAGGCGGCCGACATGATTTCCCGAGCCGGCGGGAAAGGCCTTTAGCGCAGCGTTCCGGCCACGCCTGAGGATTCGGGGCTAAAGAAAGTCGATTCATCTCGGCATCGGGCAGCAAGGCGGGCATTGCCAAGTTCCCGAGAGCGGGTCAGGCCTTTCGTCACGACATTGCCGTCGCGAATTCGTCCCACTGCGTCCGCGACAAGGCCTCCCGCCCGGCAACGGCCCAGTAGCTTTCATGGTGATGGAGCACGTCGTCGCC
>JAGRHE010000478.1 GCA_020445165.1 Gammaproteobacteria bacterium | reverse complement strand
CAGGACGGCAAGATCATCCGTCCGTCGGCCAACTATGTCGGCCTGGAGAACCGCGCGTTCGTTCCGATCGATCAACGTTGAATCTTTACCGGGCCGGGCGGCACGCGAGCCGCCTGCCGCAGTCGAGACATATCCGACGAGAACACTGAATGAATACCGATTATCGCAAGCCGTTGCCCGGAACCGATCTGGACTATTTCGATACCCGCGAAGCCGTCGAGTCGATCGCGCCCGGCAGCTATGCCACGCTGCCTTACACCTCACGTGTGCTTGCGGAACAGCTGGTACGCCGCTGTGATCCGTCGCTGCTCACGGATGCCTTGCGCCAGATTATCGAGCGCAAGCAGGAGTTGGATTTTCCCTGGTACCCGGCGCGCGTCGTGTGCCATGACATCCTCGGGCAGACTGCACTGGTCGACCTGGCCGGTTTGCGGGATGCGATCGCTGACAAGGGCGGTGATCCGGCCAAGGTCAATCCCGTGGTGCCGACGCAGTTGATCGTCGATCATTCGCTGGCGGTCGAGTACGGTGGCTTCGATCCGGAAGCCTTCGACAAGAACCGTGCGATCGAAGACCGGCGCAACGAGGATCGTTTCCATTTCATCGAGTGGACCAAGACCGCGTTCAAGAACGTCGATGTGATTCCA
>JAGRHE010000477.1 GCA_020445165.1 Gammaproteobacteria bacterium | reverse complement strand
CGCCGAGGCCGCGCGCCTGGCCGGCGACTGGGACGGTGTGCGGCAGGCACTGGCGCAGCTCGCGCAGTCGCCGCCGGCCGGTGACCAGGCACTGCAGCAGCGCCTGCTGCAGGCCGAGGTCATGCTCCAGGAGCAACGCCCAGAGGAGGCCTTCGCGGCCCTCGGCGCGGCGCCGGTCCCGGGCACCCCGGATGCGCTGCGCATCCGCTACTACCGCGACCTCGCCGCAACCTATCGCCAACTCGGCAACCTGCTCGAGACCGCCGCGGCGCTGCAGGAGGTGGACGCGCTGCAGACCGAGCGCGCCGACCGCCTGGCCACACAGTCCGAGATCCTGCGCTCGCTCGCACTGCTCAACGAGCAGGTACTGCGCGACCTGCAGCCCTCCCCGCCCGGGGTGCTCGGCGGCTGGATGGAGCTCGCACTCCTGGTCAAACAGTACGGCGCCGAACCGGACCGCCTGCAGGAGCTGTTCGCGCAGTGGCGCGAGCGCTTCCCGCAACACCCGGCGCTGCCCGAACTGCTCAGCGACTACCGGCAGCAGCTGCAGGGCCAGCTGCAACACTACGACCAGATCGCAGTCCTGCTGCCGCAGTCGGGGACCCTCGCCAACGTCGCGTCCGCGATCCGCGACGGCATCCTGATCAG
>JAGRHE010000476.1 GCA_020445165.1 Gammaproteobacteria bacterium | reverse complement strand
GTCCGAGTGGCTGGATTGCACCGTACCCGCGATGGATGCAATTGCCGCCGCATCCTCAGGATTGCCGTCGTCTGTAGGATCACTCCAGATGTATGCGTTCGCCAATGCGCCATCGGATGGCCCGTCCGTATTGCCATTGGCGCCAAACGCAATATCGATACTCGTTATTGAAGTACCCCCTGCAACCGCCTTGAACCCATTGAGCCAAATCACATCACATCCGCTACACCCCAGACTGCTTTCACCACTCCCGTCGTCGTACTGATAGACCGACGTTACCCCGAAATTGAGTAGCACTGGCATTTAGAGTCCAATCCCATGACTGAGGAGATTGGACGTGAAGAAGCGCTACAGCGAAGAGCAGATCATTGGTTTTCTGAAGGAGGCGGAAGCGGGAGTTCCGATCAAGGAGCTGTGCCGGCGGCATGGCTTCTCGGAGGCCAGCTATTACCTCTGGCGCAGCAAGTTCGGCGGTATGGATGTGTCGGACGCGAAGCGCCTCAAGGCGCTGGAATCGGAGAATGCGCGACTGAAGAAGCTGCTTGCCGAAGCACTGCTGGAGAACGAAGTGACGAAGGAAGTCCTTCGAAAAAAGTGGTGACCGCACCCGCCCGACGGGAAGTGCTTCTCCTTCGAATTGACAGGTGT
>JAGRHE010000475.1 GCA_020445165.1 Gammaproteobacteria bacterium | reverse complement strand
TGGCCGCGATCCTGGCCGCGATCATGAGTACCGCCGATTCGCAGTTGCTGGTCGCCTCGTCGGCACTGACCGAGGATTTCTACAAGCGGTTGCTGCGCCCCGGGGCGGGCGCGGCGGAGACCGTGTGGGTCGGCCGGGGCGCGGTGATCCTGGTGGCGTTGATCGCGTTGGCCCTGGCCTGGCGACCCGACAGCGGCGTGCTCGATCTGGTTTCGTACGCGTGGGCCGGCTTCGGGGCGGCGTTCGGCCCGGCGATCCTGTTTTCGCTGTATTGGCGCGGCATGACCCGCGCCGGGGCGTTCGCCGGCATCGTCGTCGGGGCGCTGACGGTGATCGTCTGGAAGCCGCTCTCGGGTGGGGTGTTCGATGTCTACGAACTGTTGCCGGGCTTCGTGTTCGCCAGCCTGGCGATCTGGCTGGTCAGCCGGGTGTCCGCCCGGTCGTAGGATGCTGGTGAGCAGAGCGAACCGCATCGATCGGGGCGAGGATTTGATGATGTTGTGAACATCATCGAGCGTGGTGGCGTGGCATCCAGGGGCAGGTAAAGCCTCTTGGGACACGCAACAAGTGCATCCATGCATGCTCGACGGCGTGATCCATCACGCCGACGGTCCCAAGCGGCTTTACCTGCCCCTGGATGCCGGGAGGA
>JAGRHE010000474.1 GCA_020445165.1 Gammaproteobacteria bacterium | reverse complement strand
GCACGCCACAGGACCTGAGCCACTCCGCTTCGCCTTGGGTGGATCAATTCATGCACGCCCTGCCCGACGGTCCGATGTCCTTTCATTATCCGGCGCCGCCTTACGAAACCGATTTGCTGGCGGACACTCGGACATGATGGCGTCGCTGACGGAATTGGGCCGCTTCGTGCTGGACCGACTGGCTCGGCTGGGCCGGGCCAACCTGTTCCTGCTGCAGATGCTGCGCGCGCTGTCGTTTCTGTTCAGCCGCCCCGGCTTGCTGATCAAGCAACTGCACGCGGTCGGCGTACTGTCGCTGCCCATTATCCTGGTCTCGGGCCTGTTCGTCGGCATGGTGCTGGGCCTGCAAGGGTACGCCAACCTGGTGGATTTCGGCGCGACCTCCTCGCTGGGCACGGTGGTGGCATTGTCCCTGATCCGAGAACTGGGGCCAGTGCTGACCGCGCTGCTGTACGCCGGCCGAGCCGGTTCGGCGCTGACCGCCGAGATCGGGCTGATGCGGGCCACCGAACAACTGGCCAGCATGCAAATGATGGCGGTCGATCCGTTTCCCCGGGTGTTGGCCCCGCGCTTCCTGGCCGGCTGCATCACGGTGCCTCTGCTGACCGGCATTTTCACCGCGGTCGGCATCCTGGGCGGCTATCTGGTCG
>JAGRHE010000473.1 GCA_020445165.1 Gammaproteobacteria bacterium | reverse complement strand
ACGCGCCGCCTGATCGACGACCTCGGCACGCGCGTCAGGCGCAAGGAGCTGTCCGATCCCGAGGCACTCGGCGGCGCATTGCGCGGTCAGCTGGCCGAGGTGCTGCGCGCGAGTGAGCGGCCGGAGGCCGCGCCGCCGGACGGGCGGCCGCTGGTCGTGCTGATGGTCGGCATCAACGGTGCCGGCAAGACCACGACGATCGGCAAGCTCGCGCGCCGACTCAAGGACGACGGCAAGAGCGTGATGCTCGCGGCCGGCGACACCTTCCGCGCCGCCGCGGTGGAACAACTGCAGACCTGGGGCGAGCGCAACGGCGTACCGGTGATCGCCCAGGCCACCGGCGCCGATGCCGCCTCGGTGATCTACGACGCGCTCGAGGCCGCGACCGCGCGCCGCGTCGACGTGCTGATCGCCGACACCGCGGGGCGACTGCACACCAAGAGCAACCTGATGGACGAGCTGGTCAAGATCAGCCGCGTCATGAAGAAGATCGACCCGTCCGCCCCGCACGAGGTGCTGCTGGTGGTCGATGCGGGCACCGGGCAGAACGCACTGAACCAGGCGATCGAGTTCAACAACGCGGTCGGCCTGACCGGGATCGCATTGACCAAGCTCGATGGCACGGCCAAGGGCGGCATCATCTTCGCGATC
>JAGRHE010000472.1 GCA_020445165.1 Gammaproteobacteria bacterium | reverse complement strand
CTGTGCATCCTCGATGTACCACTGGTGGTCATCGATGCCGACGTGGACGCCGGCCTGATCGAACGGGTAATCGACAAGCTCGCCGCCAGCCTCGAGCAAGCCGCCCCGGAGGCCCGCCACGCCCCGCGGATCATCCGCGGCAGTTTCGGCTCGGACGCCGGTGCGATCGGCGCCGCCAGCCTGCCGATGTTCTTCAACTTCTCGCCGCGCTGATCCGCCACGGCCGACGCGCGTGAATGGCCCCGCCGACGCTCCGCGACAGACCGTGGGTGCCGGGATAGTGCCGATCAGGCGGCGTCTACGATGATCGAGCGGAAATCGTTGATGTTGGTCAGCGTCGGCCCGGTGACCACCAGGCTGCCGATGGCCTGGAAATGGCTTGCACTGTCGTTGTCGATGAGTGTCGCCATGGGATCGACGCCGAGCGACCTGGCGCGTGCCAAGGTGTTCGGTTCGACCCAGGCCCCGGCCGCACCGGCGTTGCCGTCGAGGCCATCGGTGCCTGCCGACAAGGCGTGAATTCGTGGGTGGCCATCGAGGGCCATTGCCAGCGCGAGGGCGAACTCGGTGTTGCGGCCGCCGCGGCCCTGCCCCCTGACCGTGACCGTGGCCTCTCCGCCGGACAGGATCACACAGGGCGCCCTGAACGGAGATCCATG
>JAGRHE010000471.1 GCA_020445165.1 Gammaproteobacteria bacterium | reverse complement strand
GCAAATTGCGAAGGTGGATTACGTATGTGCACCCTTGGACTGAATCTCCTGATTCCATCGGGCTCGCCACATGCCTATGCCTCTTGCCGCCACCCTTGATTTTGGACGTTCATAAGCCTGCAGCAAGCAAGATACCCGCTTTCCGTTCGATGCCCGGTTCAAAGGCTGTTCCTCCCGGCAGGCGGCTGTTCCAAGTGCCCAATCCATGCGGCCGTGGCGATCACCTTACGTTGTCTCGATCAAGCTCGTCGCCGCGCTGGATGTCGGAAGGCGCCGTAAGTAGCTAAAGACTAAGTAGCCCGGTGAGCGCGTGTCCGGATGAAAATCCCCGTGTCGGCAGTTCGATTCTGTCCCTGGGCACCATTCAACATCCAAAACATGGTCGATAAACGCCCAGCCTGGCTTTCGCGAATACCTGCGTTCGGCCTCGTCTGAGGTTCGACTTTGCCCAGTCCGGTCCGCTGGGTCTGTCCGCTCACGGCCTTCCAACTTTGATACCGCGCGAACCCATCGGTTGGCGCTGGCGGTGGGGAAGGTTAAGAAACAGCGTTTCCAGGGGGTGTAGGCGATGCCCGCAGGTGCGTGTTTTCTTTGGCGTCCCACGTGGCAGATCCGTTGCGGCGGTCAATCAACTCCAGACAGAAGAATAAGGCACCGATCCCT
>JAGRHE010000470.1 GCA_020445165.1 Gammaproteobacteria bacterium | reverse complement strand
CGTGACGCGCCAGTTGCTCGCGAAACAGCCACAGCGTCTTGGCATCCGGCACGGTATCTTCCGGCGAGAGCCCGAGGAAGCGCTGAAACGACAACCGATCACGGACCTGGAACTCTGTCTGGTCATCAGAGAGGTTGTACAGGGCTTGGAGCACCAGCATCTTGAACATCAGCGTCACGTCGTGCGGCTTCCGCCCGGCGTTGCTCTTGCGTTGCTTCTGATGGATAACCTTCAGCAGCGGACGGAAGGCTCTCCAGTCCACGATGCTGTCCAGCCGCGGCAGCGGGTCACCCAGTTTCTCAAGCTTTGCCAGCCGATCCTCATCGTCGAAAAATCCTGGTTGCATTCAAAATGACCTCTGCGTCTTCAGCTGCTGCTATTCTGCCCGAATCAGGGGATTATTCGAGATGCCCTCAAGTTACCAACGGCAGCTCACGGAGTTGCGAACGACCCTGCAAAAAGACAAGCGCGAGAAAGAAGCTCTTGTCCCCAAGGGCGCGGAAAATCGTGCCAGGGAGTTTGAACGGTTATCGGAAGCGGCAAATACGGTTCGGCAGCAGGTCGAGCAGTTGCGGCGGCAACAGCAGGCCATTGACGTACTAGGCGACTATGTGAACGACTTTCGCAATAGGCTTGCCGAGGATGCCCTAACCCAACTGAAACT
>JAGRHE010000046.1 GCA_020445165.1 Gammaproteobacteria bacterium | reverse complement strand
CCGGCGAGCATGGCGTCGGGCTGGAAAAGATCAACCAGATGTGCGCGCAGTTTCCGCCGGAGGAGTTACAGATGTTCCATGCGGTGAAAGCGGTGTTCGACGAACACGGCCTGCTCAACCCCGGCAAGGCCATTCCGACCCTGAACCGCTGTGCGGAATTCGGCGCCATGCATGTCAAGGCAGGCGACCTGCGCTTCCCACACCTGGAGCGTTTCTGATGCCGGACCAGGATCTCAGCCAACAGATCGCGGACCGGATTCGCTCAGCCGGCGCGACCGGCCAGGCGCTGAACATCGTCGGTCACGGCAGCAAGTCGTTTTACGGTCGCCCGGTAACTGGCGAAACGCTCGAGGTGAGCGGCCATAGCGGCATCATCAATTACGAACCGACTGAGCTGGTGTTGACCGCACGTGCCGGCACCCCGATCGACCTGGTCGAAGATACCCTGGCGCGAAACGGCCAGATGCTGGCATTCGAACCGCCCTCGTTCGCCGGCAATGCCACCCTCGGTGGCGCTATTGCCAGCGGGCTGGGAGGACCCCGCCGGCCATGGGGCGGCGCGCCGCGCGACCTGTTGCTCGGTGTCACTTTGCTGGATGGCCTTGGCCGTCGCCTGCGCTTCGGTGGCGAGGTCATGAAGAACGTGGCCGGCTACGATCTGTCTCGCCTGATGGCCGGCGCCATGGGCACGCTCGGAGTACTCCTGGATGTCTCGATCAGGGTCATGCCGGCACCTGCCGTGGAACGCAGCCTGGTGCTGTCACTCAACCGTGACCGCGCACTGCGACTGATGCGCGAACTGGCCCGCCAGCCGGCTCCCCTGTCGGCGGCCTGTCATACCGGCGATCAACTGCACCTGCGCCTGTCCGGCAACGCAGCGAGCGTGGCCGCCTGGGAGAAGCAGATCGGTGGCGAGTCCGGTCAGGGCGACCGCTTCTGGCGTGAATTACGCAACCACAAGCTGCCGTTCTTCAACAGCGATCGCCCCTTGTGGCGCCTGTCACTGGCGGCGGCCACTGCGAGGCTGAACTGCGAACAGGAGGTACTGACCGACTGGGCGGGCGCGCAACGCTGGGTCTACACCCGCTGCACCCCGGGTGAATTGCGCGACGAGGTCGCAAAAACCGGCGGGCATGCCATACTGTTTCGACATGGAAACGACGAAACGCCTGTCTTTCATCCCCTGGACGCGGTCAAAGAACGCCTGCACCGTGGCCTCAAGCAGCGTTTCGACCCCGCAGGTATCCTCAACCCGGGCCGCATGTACGCGGCGATCTAGTGCCTTGCTATTGCTGTGCGGCTGCCTTCTGCTGCCACAGTATGCCAATGCCTTTTTCTGCATGAAGCTGATGTCGGGCAGTCGCGGCCCCGACCGGCCGTTGGGCGGTATCCGGCCACCACCGCCGACGATGCAGCTGCCACCGATCGATCCGCGGCACTATGCCGCGCCGGCACACTACAAGAGTATGCGCAGTTCCGCACCGGCAACGCGCCAGCTCTACTGGCGCCCCATCTCGTATCGAGCCACATCGCGCTGAACATCACTCGCTGAACGCAGCCTGCTGCAGCGGTTAGAATAGCAGCCTGTTTTCGACTGATCCGAGGAAACCACGTGCAAGAACGAGAGGTAGACGTCGCCATCATCGGCTCCGGCAGCGCCGGCCTGTACGCGATGAGCAAGGTACGACCATCCGGTAAATCCGTCGTCTTGATTAATGGCGGAGAACTCGGCACGACGTGCGCCCGCGTCGGTTGCATGCCATCCAAGGCCGTCATCCAGGTTGCCGAAGACTTCCACCGTCGCGGCGTGTTCAAACGCTACGGACTCGAAGGCGCACAGGCATTGTCGCTGGATGTCAGCGAAGCCATGGGCTATGTCCAGGACATGCGCGACATGTTCGTCGAGCGGGTTATCTCGAACAGCACCGATAACATGCCGGAAGGCATGTTTCTGCAAGGCTATGTCCGATTCATCGAACCCCACCTGCTGGAAATGGACGACGGCCAGCGGATTCGCGCCGGCAAAGTCATCGTTGCCACCGGCTCGCGCCCGATCGTTCCCGAACAGTGGCAGCCGTTCCGCGATCGCATCATCACCACCGATGAGTTCTTCGAACTCGAACAGCTGCCACAATCGGTCGCCGTGGTCGGACTCGGCGTCATCGGACTCGAACTTGGGCAATCGCTACACCGTCTCGGTTGCACGGTGACCGGGATCGACATGGCCGAAACCATCGGCGGACTGACTGACCCACAGGCAATCAAATCCGCCATCGATATCATCGGCAAGGAATTCCCGCTCTGGCTCGGTCATGCCGCGGAGATCGGTGAAGGCAGCGGCGGCAAGTTGAAGGTGACTGCCGGCGGCCAAAGCGTCGAGGTCGACCAGGTGTTCGCCAGTATCGGGCGCAGACCCAACGTCGAAAAACTCGGTCTCGATGCGATCGGTGCGCCTGTCGACGACCGTGGCATTCCGATCTACAACCCGAACACGATGCAGGTCGGGGACCTGCCCCTGTTCGTCGCCGGCGATGTCACCGGTGAACGTCCACTGCTGCACGAGGCAGGCGATGAAGGACGTATTGCAGGCCACAACGCGACCAGCGAGAGCATCGTTGCCTTCCGCCGCAAGACACCACTCAGCATCACCTTCTGCGATCCGAACATCGTCCAGGTCGGTCAATCCTTCGCCGAGCTCGACAGCGCAACCACCGCGGTAGGTGAGGTTCAGATGGCGCCCGTTGGGCGGGCGCAGATCATGGCGAAGAACAAGGGCGTCATACGCGTCTACGCCGAGAAAAGCAGTGGCCGCATGCTTGGCGCCGAAATGGTCTGTGCCAGAGCCGAGAACCTCGGTCATTTGCTGGCGTGGAGCATCCAACAGGGGCTGACCGTCGGGCAGCTGCTGCAGATGCCGTTCTACCACCCCGTGATCGAAGAGGCATTGCAGGCTGCGTTGAACGACCTGTACAGCAAGGTGGAAACCAAAAACCCCGGACCGATCACCGAACTGGTCCCGCTCTGAGCCACCCGCCCTGAGCCTGTCGCTCGGCGACATCAATTTCAGTTCGTGTCGCCGAGCGCCTCGCGCAGACTTTGCCAAGCCGCCAGTTTCTGCTGTTGACTCAGCGCTGCGTGGGCCGGGCTGGTCGATGGCAGACGCTGAAGAAGCGGTTGCTCAAGGGGCAATGTCCCGGGCGGCAGTCGCACATGTCGCCGGAAAAGCCTCTCCGCCGTGCTGCCATTAAAGAAAATCGACGTGACCCGTCGGTGTCGTGCAAAGAACTGCCGAAAATCATTGGCGACGATCGAGTCCGGCTGGATATCAGCGTCGAGGCTGCCGGGACGCCGGCAGTACTTGAGAACATCCCAGACTGCGATCTGCCGCTCCATGAGTGCATTACAACGGTCCGCGTATGACCACGCCGGATCTATGCCGAACAGGGCGTCCATGATCGGCCAGAAAGCGTTGCGTGGATGAGCGTAGTACTGTTGCGCATCGAGTGAAGCGACGCCCGGCATCGAGCCAAGCACCAGCACCCTGGCATCTGCCCGCGCCAGTGGCGGAAAGCTGCGCAAACGCCCCGTCAATCGCTTCCATTCACGGCAAGTACCATCCGCACCAACTCGGCCAGCGAGCCGGCCTGCATCTTCTCCATGACCCGGGCACGGTGTGCCTCGATGGTCTTGGCGGATACACCCAGTGCGTTGGCAATCTCCTTGTTGGATCGGCCCTCGGTGACCATCTCCATGACCTCGTACTCGCGCGGTGTCAGGTGCTGCAGCCGCTGCTGGATCTGCAGATGCTCGGAATGGTGGGACCGTTGTTGCTCTCCATGGGCAATCGCGCGTCGGATCGCGTCCAACAGCACTTCGTCGTTGAATGGCTTTTCGATGAAATCGATCGCTCCAGCCTTCATCGCACGCACCGCCATCGGCACGTCGCCATGCCCGGTGATGATCACGACCGGGATCTGGATATTGCGATTGACCAGGTGCTCCTGCAGATCCAGGCCACTCATACCGGGCATACGCACGTCCAGCACCAGGCAACCAGCGCGCCCCGCCTGGTACTGGGCGAGGAAGTCATCGGCTGATGAGAAGCTCTCGACATGCACCCCGACCGACTCGATCAGCCATTTCAGGGAATTTCGCATGGCCTGATCATCGTCGACCACGAACACAACGGGCTTGGCAGAACTGGTTTCAGTCATGGCTTAGGAGGCCGCGCTCACGGCGCTGTCGAGATTGGGAGGAAGTTCGATCGTAAAGGCACTGCCCTTGCCGGGCCAGGAATCGGCGCGGATTTTACCATGATGGTTGCTGATGATGGTCTGACTGATCGCCAACCCCATCCCCATACCGCTTTCCTTGGTGCTGAAAAAGGCGTCGAACAGGTGCTCCATGTTGCGCGCGCTGATGCCGGCGCCATTGTCCTGCACACGGACATAAACCATGCCGTCGGCCTGCACTCCGGTTTCAATCTGCAACCGTCGTTCGGCCGCCGGGATGTCGACCATCGCATCGAGCGCATTGCGCACCAGGTTGATCAGGACCTGTTCGATCTGCACCGAATCCACCCTGACCCAGAGCTCTTCCGGTGACAGTCGACGTTCGATCACCAGTTCATGACGCTGTAACTCGTGGCTGATCAGTGAACAGGTCTCGCGCGCCAGTACGTTCAGATCGACCATCTCGCGGACCGGCTGGCGCCGGCGAACCATGCCGCGCAGACGCTTGATGATCTCTCCTGCTCGACTGGCCTGGTCCGAGATCTGCCCCAATGCCTCGAGCAGTTCGTCTTTGCCACCGATATCCAGGCGCAAGCGCCGCGCACAGCCATTCGCATAGTTCACGATCGCCGACAGCGGTTGATTCAGCTCGTGCGCGATACCTGTGGCCATCTCACCCATGTGGCTGACCCGCGTGACATGCACCAGCTCGTTCTGGCGCCGTTTCAATTCTTCCTCCGCGGCGCGCTCACCGGTGATGTCGCGCGCATACACATTGACGTAACCCAGTTCGGCAACGGGGGCCAACAACAGGGAGAATATCCCTTCATCGGTTTTCACTTCGAGCTCACGGGTCGAGCCGGATTGCAGCACCGCCTCGATCTGGTTGCGCCAGTAGACCGGTAGTGTCTGAAGTGGGCGACATTCCCAATGCCGGAGCAAGGGTGCGCTGGGGAGGTTGGCGTAGGTGATGACACCGCGCTTGTTGATACGCAGAACCGGAATCGGGCTCTCGCTCGGGAAGGCCGCAAGACTGCGGATCTCGGCTTCGCGCACCTTCCGTTCAGCGATGTCGCGCAGGTACAGAGTGAACACCAGTTGCTCTTCGAGAAAGACCGGTTTGATCGAGAGTTCTACCGGAAAAATCCGACCTTCCCTTGAAACCGCCTGCAATTCAGTGCGCTGCAGTGAGGCCCCCTGATCCGCACCGACCAATGACAGGTACAGCATTCGCTCGAATGTCTCACGCGACTTGGGGGCCACGACCAGGTCAGCAAAAGGACGGCCGACAGCCTCATCACGCGCGTAGTCGAACGTTTCCTGTGCGGTGGGATTAAAATCGATCACCCCGCCCCGTTCATCGACGGTCACGATCGCGTCGAGCGACGCATCCATGACTGCCACACGCAATTTTTCGGTCTGCAACAACTCGGTCTCGTGCTGGCGCCGCATCTCCTCGCGCGCGCGCATGACCATCTGCACGAAATCACGGATCCAGTCCTCCATGATCAGGAGCTGGTTGCCGTGCTGGGTCGGTCCGCTGTCGGGGACGTCCAACGCCCGTCGAGACAGGCGCGAAACCCGTCGCAGCAGGCGACTTATCCGGCTCGACATCAATACGAACAACAGCACGAAGGCCGACACGATCACCGCGGCACCGATCAGGCGCTGACGACGCTCGAGGTCGAGAACCTGCTGGCCGGTCCGCTCGAACGAACCACGTGGAAGCAGAGTCGCGAACAGCAGGTTGAGATCAGATCCGTCGTAATCGAAGAAGGATTGTGCCGTGACCAGGTAATCGTCACGCAACTTGGCCAAAGTCGCACCGTCGGCGATTGCGGTCGGATTGCTGCTGGCGAGAATGACCCGAGCGTCCGGATCGAGGATCGCCACCACGCTGTTACTGGATTTCACGAACTGCTGCGAGGCATTAAGGAAGGCGCTGCCCAGTGGCATCAACATGACGACGCTGCCCATCGGGGTACGCGCATTGTCCTCGGTCGGCTCGTTCACGATCAGCCACGGCCGGCTATTGAACAGGGTTACGAAGGAACGACGGACACCGGCGCCCAACTGTCCCTTGACCTCTGCAATCAGGCCATCCGGTATGGCGTTTCCACCACCGCTGTAGAGCTCCCGAATCTGGCCGGACGGATCGACCAGGGC
This sequence comes from Gammaproteobacteria bacterium, assembly GCA_020445165.1. The sequence goes on along the minus strand of JAGRHE010000046.1, from coordinate 9,355 downwards.
GAAAAAATTGGGGCTGATACCGCCCTGCCAAGCCAAGTCATCCGGCAGCCAGGGCGGCGGACTGGCGGAGTCATAGTTCAGCGTCTCGGATGAACGGCGGCCCCAGATGATCGGATCCAGGTAATCGGCCATCCGACGATGCGTGGCAACGAGCCGGGCAAAGTACGTGAACGAGCGGCGATACTCATCGAACCGGATCAGCGACTCGCGAGCCTGCTGGTCCAGCTGACTCTCCAGCGCCTGATCGAAGATATCGCTGAGTGCGCGTGTCTGAACGCGATCGACCACCAGCCACAGCACCAGCCCGGTGAGCACGCCAAAGGCGAGCGCAAGGGCAGGCAGCGGTATTCCGCGAAGGATTCGGCGTGAAAAAGATTTCTTGCTGATAATCCGGTACCGGACGCGCGACGGTACCCCGAATTATCGCCCTGTGGCGCAGATTGGCCAAGTGAGTGGAAGACGTGTGTAAAGGCCGTCCCTGGCCTTGCTGTTCAGCCTGCGCGAAGGACCGGCATCGCCCGCGACGGGGCCGCCGGCAAGGTGGGCAAAAGCCGCGCAAGGGCGTCGATGCAGCGCTCGTCCAGGTCGCAGAACTCAATACCAAATCCCTGCAGACTCTGGTGGGTGACCCGGCCACGCAGACTCAGACAATTGCGGCAGATGGCTTCACCCGGTTGGAACGTGACGGTCACCGCTGCGCCGAGCGGCACAATGGACGTCTCCGCCTGCACGTAGGCGCCACCTTCCGCCAGGTCGACGATCTCGCCGCGAATCATCCCGAAACGCGTGCACCCGACCACGGCATCGAACGACACGGCTTTGCGGTCGCTGTTTCTCTGCTCCATTGTTCCCTCCTTAGGTAATATCCGCCGCGTGCAATTCTTGCGTCGCCTCATCGATCGGATACGGACCCCGCGATTATCCAGACAGAGCAAGGGGTTACCATTGGGGCGATCCTTCTCGATACAGGTGTTTTCCCTAGCAGAACCTAACTTTTAACATTAACTAATTTACTTAAACTACTGATGGATATAACAAACGCAGTATCCCCAGGATTGTCACGCCGACTGGCCGCGATGTTCTACGACAGTTGGCTCCTGGTCGCGCTCTGGCTCATCGGGGCCACAGCTGACGTGCTCATGCGCAACCTGCTGGGTGTCGACGAGGGCCGCTCCCATCTGCCGTTGCAGCTGTACCTGCTGGCATGCCCGTTTCTGTTCTACGGCTGGTTTTGGACGCATGGCGGGCAGACACTCGGAATGCGCGCTTGGCGCCTGCGCCTGCTCGACACCAATGGCAAACCGGTTTCCTGGCGCCGGGCGATGCTGCGAGCCGCTGGCGCCCTGGTCTCCCTGCTGACCGCAGGGCTTGGTTACCTGTGGATACTGGTCGATCCCGAACGGCTTGCCTGGCATGACCGTTGGAGCGGCACACGCCTGGTCCTGATCAGCAAACAACGCTGATCAGCGAACACCACGTATCAACCAGATTCCGATCGCAAGGAATGCGATGGCAGGCAACAGGGCACTGAGAAATGGATTGAAACTGTACACGACGGCCACGTACGACATGCCGCGACTGAACAGGTAGAACGCCATACCCAGTGCCACACCGAGAAACACGCGCTGCCCCATGCTGACAAAGCGCTGGTGCGTGAGTACAAATGGGACTGCGATGAACAGCATGACCAGGGTCGCGAGTGGCGTCGCCAGCTTGCCCCAGAAAGCCACTTCATAATCCGTGGCCGACTGGCCGTTTTCGCGCATTATCGAAATGTAGTGGTGCAACTCGTCGATTCGCAGCATATTCGGCTGCACGACAATGGCGCTGAGCAAGCCCGGATCGAGTAGTGAATCCCAGCGGGCCTGCGCCAGTTCGCGACGCTCCACACCTGCCTCGCTCAACTTGCTCTGGCGGATGCCGTAAATCAACCAGTGATCGCCGCGATGTTCCGCACGTTCGGCATGGGTCGCCAGTTCCAGGCGACGGTCATCCGCGAACTCGTAAATGTAGATGTCTTCCAGACGGGCGCCCGGAAGGATCCCGCGGATGTTCACAAACGCCCGGCCATCCCTCGCCCAGAAGCCGTAGCGCGTCTTCAGCGTGACCTTCTCCTGCAGCTGCTCTGTCCGAAATTCCTCGCCCAGCTGCTCACTGGCCGGCGCTACCAGTTCACCGAACAGAAACACGATCACCATCATCGCAAGGCCGGTCTTCATGACCGCAAGGACGATCTGGCGCAACGAGAACCCGTTGCCGCGCATCGCCATCAGTTCCCCGTGCGACGCCAGGGCACCGAGACCGATCAGGCTGCCGACCAGTGCCGAGACCGGGAACGCCTCGAACACGTACCGGGGCGCAGACAACAAGGCCACCAGAAAGGCATCCCCGAGTCCATAGGCGCCTTTGCCAACCTCGTCCATTTCCTCGATCAGGCCAAAAAACACCAGCAGGATGACCAGCACGGCCAGCGCCATGCCGGTCGCCTTTAGCATGGTGACCCCGATGTAGCGCTCGAGAATCGTCAACTGCATCAGTCAGCCCCCCGACCGCGCCTGCGCCAGCTGGCGAAACGGTTCGAGTCGACCTGGGTGATGATCCAGGCGACCAGCAGCATGAGCGCAGGCAACCACCACATGCCCATCCACATTGGCATCGCACCGCTCTCGAGCCAGCGTTCGGTGACGCGCTGCAGGTTGATGAAAGTGAAATACAGCAGCACCGCGACCATCAGGCGCCCGTAGATTCCCGATCGCGGCGGCGAGCGCGCAAGCGGCACCGCAAGTACGGCGAATGACACCAGCGCCAGGGGAATTGCTGCGCGATATTGAAACTCCGCCTGGTCAGATGGATTGTCGGAAGACACCAGTTCCTGCCAGGATTTTGCGCTGGTCGGTAACGAAATGCCGACTGTCTCCAACTCGGGGATACGGATGGCGTATTCGTCGAAGCGACCGATCGTGAAATCAAGATCGCCCGGATGGCCGGCAAATCTGTGGCCATCGGTCAGGATCACGAACCGTTCGCCGGTGGCGGGGTCGGTCGTCTGGTAAGCGGAACCCGCAGTCACCAGTCCCAACCTACCCTGCTGGCGATCCTGAACAAAGACGCCATCGAGGCGAAAACCGTCTTCGGAAAGGCGCTCGGTGTAGACGACCAGGCCACCTCGTCGGAATTCATTGAAACGCCCGGCGCGTACACCCGATATATCCGCGGTATCTGCCTGGCTCGCCTTGAGCTGGGCCACATGCGCACGCGCCCAGGGCAACAATTCCATGACCAGGATCGCCACCAGGAGCGCAAGTGGAACGGCTGTCACCAGCACTGAACGGTACAGGCGGCGCTGACTGAACCCGGATGCCGCGAGCGCGACCATCTCGCTGTCACGGTACATTCGACCGAGCACCCACAGTACCGAGAAGAACAGGGCCGGCGGCACGATCAATCCAAGCGCCCTGACCAGCTCGAGACCGACAACCAGCAGCAGAATGTCCGTGCTCACCGCACCGGCTGCGGCCTTGCCGAGATAACGCACCATGATGTTGGCGAGCAGGACCAGTGCCAGGATCAGGACGATCACCAGCAGCGTCTTGACAATCTCACGCAACAGCAGCCGATCGATGATTCCCATTAAGGTTCCTTTCCAGCCTCGTTTCGCTACACTCTGGGCGACGCCGCAGGCGCACCTTAACCGCTACGCTGCGCGGGTTAAAGCTTCTGCGATCAGTGCAACGACCTCTGAGGATATTCATGGACTATAGCTGCAAGATCAGCCCTGCCGATAAGATCAAAACCGCCTGTCTCGTGGTGGGTGTTTTCCAGAAGAACCGGATGCCACCACTCACGACCCAGGTCGATCAGGCCACCGATGGACAAATCCGGAAGTTTCTTCGGCGGCACGACTTCAGTGCCGACAGCGGTCAGACACAGATGCTTTACGACCTGAAGGGTTGCAGCGCCAACCGGGTGCTGCTGGTCGGACTCGGCGATGAGAAAGAATTCAACGCCCGGCAGTTCGGCCGCGCACTGCAGCCTGCCCTGCAGGCACTGAATGGTACACATGCCGGCGAATGCGCGATCGTGCTGCCGAACGCGGAACAGGACAAGGATACCTACCGCCTCGTGCGTGAGGCCGTCAATGCCGCAGAAACCGCGGTGTACCGTTTCGACCAGTGCAAGAGCACCGCCAAGCCGCCCAAGAAACCATTGAAAGACATCGCGTTCGTGGTTCATTCGCGCGCTCACGTAAACGCTGCCAAGCTTGCCACGAGCCACGGACATGCGATCGGCACCGGCAGCCGGCTGGCAAAGGACCTGGCGAACCTTCCGGGCAATATCTGTACACCCAGCTATCTCGCCGAGCAGGCGCAAACGCTCGGCCGTGGAAACCGCAAGCTCAAGGTGAGCGTGCTGAGCGAGGCCCAGATGGAAAAACTGGGTATGGGCAGCCTGTTGTCGGTTTCCCGCGGCAGTCGCCAACCGGCGAAACTGATCGTACTCGAATACAAAGGTGGCAAGAGTGGTAGCAAGCCGGTCGTGCTGGTCGGCAAAGGCCTGACCTTCGATGCCGGCGGCATCTCGATCAAACCGGCCGCGAACATGGATGAGATGAAGTACGACATGTGTGGCGGAGCGAGCGTTCTGGGTGCGATCGCCGCGTGTGCCGAGCTTGATCTGCCGCTGAACGTGGTCGGAGTGGTGCCAAGTTCAGAGAACCTGCCGGATGGCGATGCCAACAAGCCAGGCGACATCGTGACCTCGATGTCCGGACAAACGATCGAAATCCTCAACACCGATGCCGAGGGTCGGCTGATCCTGTGCGACGCTTTGACCTATAGTGAACGTTTCGAGCCTGCCGCGGTCATCGACATCGCGACCCTGACCGGCGCCTGCATCGTCGCCCTCGGTGACCAGGCGAGCGGCTTGCTCGCCAACGACGATGCACTCGCCGCGGAATTGCTGGCAGCAGGCACAGACTGCAACGATCGCGCCTGGCAACTGCCTTTGTGGGAAGACTACCAGCAACAGCTGGACAGCAACTTCGCCGACATGGCCAACATCGGAGGGCGCGGCGCCGGAACGATCACGGCGGCCTGTTTCCTGTCGCGATTCACCAAGAAATACAAATGGGCGCACCTGGACATCGCCGGAACCGCCTGGCTGAACGGTGCAAAGAAGGGCGCTACCGGTCGACCCGTGCCCCTGCTGACCGAGTTCCTGCTGCGACGCGCCAAGGTCACACCCTGAGTAGCCCGCTCAATGACCCAGGTTGACTTCTACGTGCTCGAAGACCAGGCCGGCGGAGATCGTCACCAGCTGGCCTGTCGAATCGCCGAGCGCGCGTGGCGCGCCGGCAACCGTGTCCTCATTCACACCCCGTTGGCCGCGGAGATACAGCAGATCGATGATCTCCTCTGGACCCTTTCGGAGGGCTCCTTCATTCCGCACGGCCTGCTCCACCGCGATGCGCGTGAGTGCAATCCGATACTGATCGGTGATGGCAACGAAGACACCGAGGAGCACGACGTGCTCATCAACCTCGCCAGCGAAGTGCCACGTTTTTTCGGCCGCTTCCAACGCCTGATTGAATGTGTCGATCACGATGCAACGATCAAAGACGCGAGTCGCGAGCGTTTCCGCTACTATCGGGAACACGGCTACCCGTTGAACACCCACAAGATCCGTTGAACCCGATACGACCCAGCATGACGCACGCAGTGAAGTTGAGCATTGCCAGCGGTATCGTGCTGGCGGGCTGTATGAATTCAATGTTGGCCCTGGCCGCCGAGGACATGCTCGACCTGCGTGTCGGCAGGCTGGACCTGTCGGGTCCTGGCAGTACGATGGCGCAGGTCGAATATCGGTCAGGAGTCGACTGGGCCGGCCTCCGCCCGCAGCTCGGGCTGTTCACGACCAACAAGAATGCCGTACACCTGTATGCCGGCTTGGCCTACCCGCTACGGGTCACGAACCGTTGGTCGCTCACGCCCAGTGCATCGATTGGCTATTACGACAACGGCAACGATATCGACCTGGGCCACGATATCGAGTTCTACACCCGCCTTGACGTGAGCTACCGGATCAACGATGCGGTGCAATTCGCCGTGGGTATTGCGCACATCTCGAACGCCGACCTGGGCGAACACAACCCGGGGGCCGAAGCCGCATACCTGGGTTTCACATTCGATCTATGAGTCGGAACGAGGCGACGAACTGAATCAACCGTTCCCGGAATTGGACCCAATTCTGTGACTGCCGAGAATCAACCATGCAGCGGCCTGGGCGACACCCAATACGATCCAGAACGCAAACAGGACATCGCTGATAAAACGCGCCCCCGCTGCGATTTCGCTGAGCCCGACAACCGCCCCCAGCAGGATGCCACCCCAAATCCATCTTCGATCGACAAACACCCAGGCAAGCGCAATCAGCGTGAACGCCATGGTTGCCGGCCGACTGACGAAAGAGCAGGCCCCGGAGCATTGATTGGCCGACAGGAATGCGGGGGTGAACTGTGCGTGACCGCCAAAAGTCTCGATATCGACCGGATGAGCGCGACCTGATTCTGCCTGTAGCAATCCCGCGGCGACTCCGGGCGCCAGGGCGACAACGACGAACAGGTAGAACAATTTCCGCCGTAAACCAGCTTCAGCATCTCCCATCCAATACAGGCTCGCCAGCATCATCCACGGCAGAACCAGCAGCAACATGAGATACAAGTAGGTGAAAAACGTATCGATTGTCTGCACAGCCATGTTGTCGGCAAGCAGAAAGCCTTGCGGTGCACGATAGAAGAAAGCACTGGCGAACAGGTCAATCTGCGGCAACAACATGAAGCCGAACTGCAAAGACAGCAGCAGCGGCAACGGCCAGAATCGTTTCAACCAGAACACCATCAACAACCCCCGGAGTTCCCATCCTGCGCATTATCTGCATGGCCATCGCTGTTGAACAGTACGATGACACCCGTGCCTGGCGGACAGCGTCCTTCCGGCCGAATACACGCCCATGAAAAAGGGCCCGCAAGGGGCCCTTCGAATCAGCTCATCGGCTGAAGACCGATCAGGCCTCGGCCTCTTCTGCCACAGCTTTCATGCTGAGGCGGATACGGCCCTGCTTGTCGACCTCGAGCACCTTGACCTTGATGACATCACCCTCGTTGAGCTTGTCGCTCACCTTCTCTACCCTTTCGTCCGAGATCTGGCTGATGTGCACAAGCCCGTCCTTGCCAGGCAGGATGGTGACGAAGGCGCCGAAATCCATCAGGCGTGCAACACGGCCCTCGTAGACAGCACCAACCTCGACATCCGCCGTAATCAGTTCGACACGCTTACGCGCCTCGTCGCCGGCACTCTTGTCGACCGAGAAGATCTTGACCGTGCCGTCATCGCTGATGTCGACGGTTGCGCCGGTTTCCTCGGTGATCGAACGAATGGTTGCACCACCCTTGCCGATGACATCGCGGATCTTGTCCGGGTTGATCTTGAAGGTGACGATGCGGGGCGCATGCTCCGACATCTGCTCACGCGGCGCGTTGATCGCCTTGTTCATCTCACCCAGGATATGCATGCGGCCATCTTTGGCCTGCTCCAGCGCAATCTCCATGATCTGGCGCGTGATGCCATCGATCTTGATGTCCATCTGCAGGGCGTTGATGCCGTTGACGGTACCGGCAACCTTGAAGTCCATGTCGCCCAGATGATCCTCGTCACCCAGGATGTCGGTCAGGACGGCGAAGTCGTCACCTTCCTTGATCAAGCCCATGGCAACACCCGCAACCGGCGACTTGACCGGCACACCGGCGTCCATCAGGGAGAGGCTGGTACCGCAAACCGATGCCATGGACGAGGAACCGTTCGATTCGGTGATCTCGGAAACCACGCGGATCGAGTACGGAAAGTTCGTCAGGTCGGGCATACAGGCCAGCACACCGCGCTTGGCGAGGCGACCATGCCCGATCTCACGTCGCTTCGGGCTGCCGACACGGCCGAGTTCGCCGACACAGAATGGCGGAAAGTTGTAGTGCAGCATGAACGATTCTTTATACGAACCGTCGAGCGCATCGATGATCTGCGAATCACGCTCGGTGCCAAGCGTGGTGATGACCAGCGCCTGGGTCTCGCCGCGGGTGAACAATGCCGAGCCGTGGGTACGCGGCAGGACACCTGTCCGGATGGAGATCGGACGCACGGTCTTGGTATCACGACCGTCGATACGCGGCTCACCGGCGATGATGCGGCCACGCACGATGGACTTCTTCAGCTTGTCGATCGCACCCATGACGTCGGCCTCGGCGAAGGCCGGGGCGTCGCCGCTGCACAACTGCTCCATTGCCGCCGCCTTGGCAGCATCGATCGCGGCGTAGCGATCCATTTTGTCGGCAATGCTGTAAGCGTTGCGCAGTGCATCGCCGCAAGCGGCCTCGACGGCAGCCTTGAGTTCGCTGTTCTCGACGATCTCGGGCAGACTGACGATCGGCTTGTTGACCTCGGCAGCCAGTTCCTTGATCGCCTGGATCACCACCTGCATCTGTTCGTGGCCGAACAGCACGGCACCGAGCATGACCTCTTCGCTGAGCTGGTTGGCTTCGGACTCGACCATCAGGACCGCGTTCTCGGTGCCTGCCACCACGAGGTCCAGGTCGGTGTCCTCACCCAGGCCGGTAGGACCGTTGAGGATGTAGCTGCCATCCTTGTAACCGACGCGTGCCGCGCCGATCGGTCCCTGGAAGGGGGCACCGCAGATGGCCAGCGCAGCCGAGGTACCGATCAGTGCCGGGATCTCGGGATCGACCTTGGGATTCAGCGACTTGACCGTACAGATGATCTGGGTCTCTGCGGTGAATTCCTTCGGGAACAGCGGACGGATCGGACGGTCGATCAAACGCGAGGTCAGGATCTCCTTTTCCGCCGGACGCCCTTCCCTGCGGAAGAACCCGCCCGGGATCTTGCCCGCGGCGTAGGTCTTTTCCTGGTAGTCGACGGTCAACGGAAAGAAGTCGCGGCCACTGTCCAGGTTCTTGTCGAATACCGCGGTAACCAGCACCACGGTGTCGGCCATGTTGACCAACACCGCACCATCGGCCTGACGGGCAATCTCGCCGGTCTCGAGGGTGACTGTGTGTTCGCCGTACTGAAACGTCTTTTTGATCGGGTTCACTGAGATATTCCTCAAGCCTTTGGTAGGGATCGTTTAGCGACGCAGTCCGAGACGGCCGATCAGTTCGCGATAACGTTCCACATCCTTCGACTTGAGGTAGTCGAGCAGTTTGCGGCGCTGGTTGACCAGGCGCACCAGACCCTGCCGGGAATGATGGTCTTTCTTGTGGTTCTGGAAATGCGGTGTGAGATCGGCG
>JAGRHE010000469.1 GCA_020445165.1 Gammaproteobacteria bacterium | reverse complement strand
GACCACCGAGGCGTTCTACAACAGCCTGCGGCATGCACGTCCGATCTCGATCGGCCTGAACTGCGCGCTCGGCCCGGACCTGTTGCGCCAGTACGTCGAGGAGATGTCGCGCGTCGCCGAGTGCCATGTCAATGCGCACCCGAATGCCGGCCTGCCCAACGAGTTCGGTGAGTACGACCTGATGCCGGAGCAGATGGCGGAGATGATCAGGGAGTGGGCGCAGAGCGGTTTTCTGAACATCGTCGGCGGCTGCTGTGGTTCCTCACCGGATCACATTGCTGCGATTGCCAAGGCGGTTGCGGGCATCGCGCCGCGCAAACAGCCCGAGATCGCGGTCGAGTGTCGCCTGTCGGGACTCGAACCGCTGAACATCGGCGCCGAGTCGCTGTTCGTCAACATCGGCGAGCGCGCCAACGTGACCGGTTCCGCCAAGTTCAAGCGCCTGATTCTCAACGAGGAGTACGAGGAAGCACTGGATATCTGCCGCGCCCAGGTCGAGGACGGCGCGCAGATCGTCGATGTGAACATGGATGAGGGCATGCTCGACGGCAAGGCCGCGATGGTGCGTTTCCTCAACCTGATCGCCTCGGAGCCCGACATCGCCAAGGTTCCGCTGATGATCGACTCCTCCAAGTGGGAGATCATCGAGGCCGGTCTCAAGTGTT
>JAGRHE010000468.1 GCA_020445165.1 Gammaproteobacteria bacterium | reverse complement strand
CGGTGCAAGCGATATGCCGAAGGCCACGGTCTTGCCCGATCCGGTCTGGGCCGAGACCAGGAGGTCGGCATCGCGCAACTCGGGCGCGAGCACTGCCTCCTGCACCGGAGTGAGCTTTTCATAGCCGCGTTTTGCCAGAGCCCGGGCTATCGCCGGCTGGATGGTCGCAAGGTCTGTCATGTCGGATCTTTCGGACTTCGTGTTTGAGCCCGCTCAGGCGGGCGCCATGCGCGGGCGGATGTCCGGCCACGGCTTTGTGGTTCTCATAAAGCAGATTGAACAAAGAAGAAACGGGGCCAAGCAAGAAAGTTGCTTTAGAGCCGATCATCTTTAGATGGAATCGTTTGAGCGCCGGGATTTCGTGATCTGGCTAGAAGCGCTCGCGTAAACCGGCCTCATGACCGCAGTTTTCTAGCTCACCTTGCCGGGCATCGACTGCGGCCTGAGAAAGAACACCGCAAGGGCCGTCAGGCCAAATGCAAACACCGGGTAGAAAAGAGCCTGGTGGAGCGAGTCTATATAGGTCGCGTAACTGCCCCCCGGCCCGCTTGCCGGCGTCAGGTGGCCGAAAAACAGTTGGCCCGTGATCGCAACGCCCAGCGCTCCGCCGACCTGCTGGAAGGATTGCACGCCGCCCGAGGCAGATCCGGCATCCCGGTCCGGGACA
>JAGRHE010000467.1 GCA_020445165.1 Gammaproteobacteria bacterium | reverse complement strand
CAACCGGTTCATGCCTGTGCGGCGCGCAGGGCTTCGCGCAGCTTGAACTTCTGGATCTTGCCGGACGGTGTGGCCGGCATGGCGTCGCGCAGTTCCAGCCGCTCGGGGATGTACTGCTGGGCGATCTTCTGCTCCTTCAGGAAGGCCACCAGCCCCGCCATGTCGAGCGTCTGCCCCGGTTTGGGCACGACCACCGCGCAGGCGCGCTCGCCCAGCCGCTCGTCCGGGTAGGCCACGATGGCCACCTGCTGCACCGCCGGATGCCTGTAGAGCAGGGCCTCGATCTCCACCACCGGGATGTTCTCGCCGCCGCGGATGATCACGTCCTTGCTGCGGCCGGTGATGCGGACGTAGCCGCGCTCGTCCAGCCGTGCCAGGTCGCCGGTGTCGAACCAGCCCTCGGCGTCGGTGTTGTTCCACTGCGGGCGCTTGAGGTAGCCGCCGAAGTTGGAGCAGGCGCGCAGCAGCAGGCGGCCGCTCTCGCCGGCCGGCAGCGCGCTGCCGTCGACATCGGCCACCTTGAGCTCGACACCCGGCAGCGGGCAGCCGTCGGAGTGGACGGCGCGCTCGGGGTCGTCGCCCGGCAGCGTGGTGGTGACGGCGCCGTTCTCGGTCATGCCCCAGGCGGAGATGACGGTGGCGCCCAGTGCTGCGCGCGCCTGCTCGAC
>JAGRHE010000466.1 GCA_020445165.1 Gammaproteobacteria bacterium | reverse complement strand
CCGCCCCCTCCAGCCACCGCCCCGGCGCGCCGACCTACCAGCGAACCGCCGGGAAGGTGGCGCGCGGGTCGTGCGTTGGGCACCGTCTCGTGGTACACGGCGGCGAGGCAGGGAGCGCGGTATGTGCGGTTTCGTGGCGATCGTCGAGCAGGGGGCGGGGGCCGTTCGGCCGACCCTGCTGCAGGCGATGGCGGACACGCTGACGCACCGCGGGCCCGACGGCGAGGGGCGGCACGTCGACGGGAAGGTGGGGCTGGCGCACAAGCGCTTGTCGATCATCGACGTCGACCACGGCCAGCAGCCCATGCACGACCCGCAGGACGACCTGTGGGTGGTGTTCAACGGCGAGATCTACAACTTCGTCGAGTTGCAGGCCGAGATCCGGGCGCGGGGGCGCACGCTGCAGACGCGGTGTGACACCGAGGTGCTGCTGCACCTGTACGCGCTCGAGGGCGAGGCCTTCGTCGAGCGCCTCAACGGCATGTTCGCCTTCTTCCTGTACGACCGCCGGCGGCAGCGCGCGCTGGTGGCGCGGGATCACTTCGGCATCAAGCCGCTGTACTACCACCTGTCGCCCGAGCGCCTGATCTACGCGAGCGAGATCAAGGCCATCGTGCGGCACCCGGGGGTCGAGGCGGCGCCCGACTGGGCGCGCGTGCACGACTACGTCACCTT
>JAGRHE010000465.1 GCA_020445165.1 Gammaproteobacteria bacterium | reverse complement strand
CTGCTCAAGGGGGCGCTCATCGCCGGGGTGGCGGGGTGGATGATCTGGCACCAGCGGGATGGCATCCTGAGCCTGGCAGCCGAGCCCCTGGACTCGGCCATGACCCATTTCGCCCAGATCACGATCCTGACCTTCCTGGCTGCCGCGGCCGCCTATGCCCTCATCGTCATACTGGACGTGCCGTTCCAGCTCTGGAATTACCAGCGCCAGATGCGCATGACCAAGGATGAGGTGCGCCAGGAGCACAAGGAAATGGAGGGGGATCCCCAGATCAAGGCCCGGATCCGTTCCATGCAGCGGGAAGTGGCCCGCCGCCGCATGATGCAGGAAGTGCCCAAGGCCGACGTGGTGGTGACCAACCCCCTGCACTTCGCCGTGGCCATGAAGTACGACGAGAAGCACATGGCCGCTCCCCAGGTCATTGCCAAGGGTTCCCAGCTGGTGGCGGAGCGCATCAAGGAGATCGCTCGGGAGCACCGCGTGCCCATCGTGGAGGCACCGCCCCTGGCCCGGGCGTTGCATCGCCACGTGGAAGTGGGCGACACCATTCCGGGCACCCTGTTCACCGCCGTGGCCCAGGTGCTGGCCTACGTGTATCAGCTCAACCAGTCCATGAACCCGGTGTTGCCCAAGGAATGGCAGGTGCCGCCAAACCTGGACCCGGCCAGCCGGCTGG
>JAGRHE010000464.1 GCA_020445165.1 Gammaproteobacteria bacterium | reverse complement strand
CGGCTCCGGCCTCGGCCTCGGCCTGTCCATCGTCGATTCGATCGTGCGCGATCTGCAGGGATCGGTCCATGTCGAGAACCGCCCGGGCGCAACCGGCGCCTGTTTCGTGATCGACCTGCCCGCAACGCGCGAAAAAGCCGAGGCCGCCGAATGAGGAATCCGCTTCGATGACCGGACATGACGCCACTCCGGATATCCTGCTCGTCGACGACGACGATGACCTGCGCCACGCCCTGCGCCAGGGACTCGAGCTCGACGACCTGACTGTCGCCGATTTCAAGAACCCGGCCGATGCATTGTCGGCGATACGCCGCGATTTCTCCGGCGCCGTCGTCAGCGACATCCGCATGCCGGGCATCGACGGCATGCAGTTCATGGCCCGCGTGCTCGAGATCGATCCGGCGATCCCGGTGATCCTCGTCACCGGCCACGGCGATATCCAGCTTGCCGTCGATGCCATGCGCGAAGGCGCCTACGACTTCATCCCGAAACCCTTCTCCGTGCAGGATCTCGGCGCGGTGACCCGCCGCGCGCTGGAAAAGCGCCGCCTCGTGCTGGAGAACCGCGTCCTGCGCTCCGAACTCGATTCCGGTTCCGGTATCGTCCAGCGCATCGTCGGCCGCTCGCCCGCGATCGCGCAATTGCGCAACGAGATCGAGCTGATCGCCGGCGCCGACG
>JAGRHE010000463.1 GCA_020445165.1 Gammaproteobacteria bacterium | reverse complement strand
ATCGTCGACGACGAGGAAATTGGTCGCTTTCATATCGCCGTGCGAGATCCGCTGTACACGCAGTGCCGCGAGCACGTGCCCGACCTGAGCCGCCATGGCGGCGATTGCGCCAGGATCGCCGCCACGCGCATCGACCCAGGCGTTCAGCGGCATCCCCGCCACCTCGCGGCTGATGAACCACGCGCGCCGCCCGAACAGGCCGCGGCGCTCGACCACCAGCGCGAGCGGCGCCGGCGTGGCGATACCGTACAGATCCAGCATGTGCGCATTGCGCCACGAGATCGCCGCGCGGCTCTGCTTGAACCACATTTGCAGGCCGTGCCATGGGTTCTTGACGTTGTAGCGTTTGACCACGACACCCGCACCGTCGACCTCGGTCCGCCACACGGTCGCGGTGTTGCCGTTCTTGAGGCGTGCCGCCGGCTCGCTGGGACAACTCGCGTCGGGGTCATCGGCGAGTGCCGCGAGCGCCGGCCCGGCGTCGCGCATCACGTAGGCCTCGCGTCTGCCGCGCACCCGGTGTTGCACCGCCGTGCACTCGCGAAACAGTTTCGGCAGCAGCTTGCACCAACGGCGGTCGCGCGCGGCACTGATCGCTGCCGGCAATCTGCCCATCAGCGTGTCGGACCAGCCACGCGCCGCCAGATAGGCGGGGGCCGCGTCGAGGCAGAGGGCATCGT
>JAGRHE010000462.1 GCA_020445165.1 Gammaproteobacteria bacterium | reverse complement strand
ATTTCGCACGCCGCTCAGCACCCTAAACGCCTCCATGGAACTGCTGCTCGACGAAGAGCAAAACCTCAGCGCCGTCGAGATGCGCAATCTCCTGCAACCGACGCACCTCAGTCTGGTCAGCCTGCAGACGCTGATCGACAACCTGCTGGAAAGCAGCAGCATCGAAGCCGGGCGGTTTACAATCCGTAAGCGCGTCGTCGTCCTGAACCAGGTGATTTCCGAGGCAATGCACATCGTCAACCCAATCCTAACGCGCCGCGGACAGTCCGTGTCCATCGCTGAACCGGCTCAACTGCCGCCGCTGCAGGCCGATCCGACGCGGCTGATCCAGGTGCTGGTCAACCTGCTCAGCAATGCCAGCAAATACAGCCCCATCGGTCAACCGGTTGAGGTGATCGTGGCGACAAACCAGTCCTCGCTGCGGGTATCGGTAGCTGACCGTGGTCCCGGTATTCCCGAGGGCGAACGCGATCAGCTTTTCCGCCGTTTCGTCCGGCTGGATGCCCAGGCAGGCGAGCAATACGGAATCGGCCTCGGACTTTACGTCGTGAAGACCATTGTCGAGGCCCACCAGGGACGTCTCGGTGTCGATGATCGGCCGGGCGGCGGGTCGGTATTTTGGTTCGAGTTGCCGGTCGCAACTGCGCCATCCAGAGAGGGTTTCCATGAAGGTACTGGTA
>JAGRHE010000461.1 GCA_020445165.1 Gammaproteobacteria bacterium | reverse complement strand
GCGCGGCGAAATGGCACGGTCGCTACATTGATCACGCCGATGGTGGCGTTAGAACGAATTGATCGAGGTGCCCTTAAGAGATACAAGAATCCAGACAATGATCCGAGAGGTCCGTGGCTTCAAGGAGACAATGGCACCGCGAAAAGCGGTTCGGACAAACAGCTGTTTGAAATAACCCTACCCTCGGGCAGGAAAGTCAAGCCGCCTACGGGGAACTATTGGCGATTCAGTCCGGCGACCTACGAAGCTGCCCTAACGGAAGGGCGTGTCTATTTCGGGAGGAATGGCGACAGCATGCCGGTTATAAAGCGATATCTTTCAGAAGTGCAGGATGGAGTCGTCCCGAGAACTTGGTGGCCTGCCGACGAATACGGCTCCAATCAGTCCGCGAAGAGAGACCACCTTCGAAAGCTATTGCCAAGTCTGCAGCCATTCTCTACCCCCAAGCCAGAGCAGCTATTGGAGAAGATTCTGTACATAGCTACGTCACCTGGCGACTTGGTTATGGATTCGTTTGCGGGTTCAGGTACTACAGCTGCGGTTGCAATGAAAACGAAGCGAAATTGGATTGCTATCGAGTGCACGAATTCGGCAACAGAATATTGGGCATCTCGAATAATCCCCCGATTCGGGCAGAATAACAGCGATCAAACAGGCAAAGGGTAGATCGGATGCAACCAG
>JAGRHE010000460.1 GCA_020445165.1 Gammaproteobacteria bacterium | reverse complement strand
TGGTCGCGCGGGGTCGACACGACGGTGTTCAACCCGGACGACCCGGTGCGCTACGAGTTGCCGCGGCCGATCCAGGTCTACATGGGCCGGGTCGCGGTGGAGAAGAACATCGAGGCCTTCCTCGCCCTCGATCTGCCGGGCAGCAAGATCGTCATCGGCGACGGCCCGGACCTCGAGCGCCTGCGCACGGCGTGGCCAGCGGTGCGCTTTCTCGGCGCCAAGTTCGGCCGTGAGCTCGCCCGCCACGTCGCCGGCGGTGACGTGTTCGTCTTCCCCAGTCGCACCGACACCTTCGGTCTGGTCCTGCTCGAGGCCATGGCCTGTGGCCTGCCGGTGGCGGCCTACCCGGTGCAGGGGCCGGTCGACGTCGTCGCCGCCGGCGCGAGCGGCGTGCTCGATGCCGACCTCGGGCGCGCCATCACCGCCGCGTTGAGGCTCGACCCGGCGGCTTGCGTGGCCCACGCGGCGCGCCATTCCTGGGCCGCCTGCACCGCGGTCTTCGCCAGCCACCTGCACGTCGAAGGCACGGCCCGCGCGATCGCCTGAGACCGCGTGCCCAGCCTTCAAAAGGCGGCGGCCAGGCAGTATCCTTGCGCGCCCCCATCGACCCGGCGGAGGCGCTCCGCATGGATTACCCGGACAGTTTCGACGTCATCGTCGTCGGCGGCGGCCACGCCGGTACCGAGGCC
>JAGRHE010000045.1 GCA_020445165.1 Gammaproteobacteria bacterium | reverse complement strand
TTCGATCTGTGGAAGAAGCGCCAGATGAACAAGCTCGGCGATCTGCGCAAACAGCATATCGGCTACGTGATGCAGACCGGCGGACTGCTGCCTTACCTGACCGTACGCGACAACATGTCGCTGTCGCGCTCAGTGCTGGGCATGGCGGAAGACGACTCGGTCGAGTCACTGGCGCGCGAGCTCGGCATCGCACGTCACCTGGACAAGCTGCCCTCGACCCTGTCGGTCGGCGAGCGTCAGCGTGTCGCGATCGGGCGTGCCCTGGCGCATCAGCCGTCGATCGTGATCGCCGACGAGCCGACCGCGTCGGTCGACCCGTTCGCAGCCGAAAAGATCATGGCCCTGTTCATCGAGCTGGCCGAGGAGCGCGACATCACCGTGGTGGTCGCCAGCCACGCCTGGCGCCACATCAAGCAGCTGGGCCTGCGACGCCTCGCCCACCACACCCAACGATCCAAAGACGGCCGGACCACCGAAACCGTCGTTAACGGCTGAAGAGTAGTATCCCGATGCGATTGACCAAGACCCTCCGCCTCGCAACGCGTGACTATGGCCACGAATGGCAGATGTCAGGCTGCTTCGTGCTCGCCCTGGCGGCCGTGCTCGGGCCAATGCTGGTGCTGTTCGGCCTCAAGTTCGGCATCGTCGGCGGTATGCTCGAACAGCTGGTAGAGAACCCCGAGAACCGCGAGGTTCGCCCGGTCAGCAGCGGGCATTTCAGCCTCGACTGGTTCGGCAACATGGCGCGCCGCTCCGACGTGGCGTTCATCGTCCCGCGCACGCGCAGCATTGCCGCCACGATCGAGCTCAACAGTGAGAAATCGACCCGGATCGTGCGTGCCGAGATGGTTCCGTCCGGCCGGGGCGACCCGCTGCTGCCGGCCGATGGTCCGGTCGCCGATGGGCTGGACAAGCTGATCCTGTCGCAGAACGCGGCCGAGCGCCTGCAGGTGGTTCCCGGTGACACCGTCAGCGGCAGCATCACGCGCCGCTACGGCGGCAGCAAGGAGCGCGTCCACATCGAACTGAAAGTGGCCGGGATCGCGCCGGCGGCAGCCTTCGCGCGCGAAGGCGCATTCGCCGATGTGCGCCTGGTCGAGGCGCTCGAGGAATATCGCGATGGCCGCGCCGTACCCGAACTCGGCTGGCACGGAGACCCGCCGAGCGCCGAGCGCAGCTACCCGGGTTTCCGCCTGTATGCCGAGTCCATCTACGACGTCTCGAACCTGAAGAACGACCTGACCGGCCAGGGCATCGACGTGCGCACCAAGGCCGCCGACATCGAGCTGGTCATGCGCATGGACCGCAACCTGTCGGCGATCTACTGGGCGATCGCGATCATCGGCCTGATCGGCTTCTCGCTGTCGCTGGGCGCCAGCCTCTGGGCCAACGTCGAACGCAAGAGCAAGGACCTTTCGGTACTGCGCCTGGTCGGCTTCCGCACCGGCGACATTGTCTGGTTCCCGGTGACCCAGGCGTTCTACACCGGGGTGCTGGGTTGGGGACTGGCGGTCGGGATCTACTTCGCCGCGGCGTATGCGATCAACTCGATGCTCGCCGATCAGCTCGCCAACGGCCAGCAGGTCTGCATCCTGCTGCCGGAGCACTACGCGATGTCGCTGGCGGTCACGGTCGGTGCCGCGGTTCTGGCCGCGGCACTGGCCGGCTGGCGCTCGGCCCGCATCGAGCCATCCGAGGGCTTGCGCGAAATCTGACCCTGGCGACCGGCCGCGCGACGCCTGTGCCGTCGTGCGGCAGCATTCAGCGGCCGTTCAGGCGACACAGTCCAAAGTGTGCTCAAGGATCGGAATCGTTCCGGTCACACGCCCTCGAGGAGAGCACACATGAAAATTTCCAACCTGATTCTCGCCGGCATGCTGGTGCTCGGCAGTGGCCTGTCCGGCGCCGCCATGGCCCATGGCGACAACTATCGGGGTTACGATCGTGGCTGGGCGCCGTTCGCCCAACGTGACATACGCGGACACCACCATCGCCGGCATGGCCATCACCGCGAATACCGCCCGAAATGGCGCCACGATCACCGCGACTATCGTCCGCACTACCAGCGTGGCTTTGATGACACGCGGTATGGCGTCCATCTGTTCTTCAGCGGGCACTGAACCGGGCCAGGTGACGGCCAGGACAATCAGACCTGGCCGCCGCCTTCACGGTTAATTCGGCGCACGAGGTCGATGTGCTGACGCAGGTGATAGAGCTGATCGGTGAATGACAGTGGAACCTTGACCCGCTGGACTTCCGATTCGATACGATCCAACTCGGCAAACACGTGGGCACGATCGCGCGTGCCATCGGCCAGCTGCTGTTCGGCCAGCTCGAGCTCGTCGTACCAGCGATAGACGCGCGAGCGCATGCGCCAGGTGTAGATCGGCGGCATGACCTTGATCAGCGGCAACAGCAGAACCAGCAGCGGCAACAGCATGACCTTGAGCCTGTCGACCAGCGATGCGGCCCAGAACGGCAGATAGCGCTGCAGGAAAGGCGGCCCGTGCTCGTAGTAGCGATCGGCGTCACTGTTGAGCGGATAAGCGAGCAGTGCCGGCTTGGGAAACTCACCTTCACCTTCGAACCAACCGCCGGCCTGGTGCACCTCGCTGGCCGCCTGCAACACCAGGTCGATCAGCGCCGGGTGCAGGTCCGGATGGACGACCAGGTTGGCTGTCGGGGCAAGCAGGTGCACCGTGCGCTCGGGGATGTCGGCCGCAAGGTCCACCGCGCCACGCGGCAGGGACAGGCTGCTCAGAAACCGGTAGCGACGGGTATAGGCGTCGGCGCGCACGAAGTCCGCCAGCGCCACGTCGGGTGCACGCAGCAGGCGATCGATCAACGGGCTCTGCGCGGAGATCACGAAGAAGGCCGCATCCACGCGTCCTTCGATTACGGCGTCGACCGCCCCCTCACCACCGGCCGGATCCCATTGCCCGGAATCACTGACACCATTGTCCTTGAGCAGTCGCGACACCAGCGCCCGCGTGCCCGATCCCTCGGGACCGACGGCAATGCGCAGCCCGGCCAGGTCGCGCAGGTCGTTGATGGTCTGGTCGCGGCGGTGAAACAGCCACAGCGGTTCGTAGTAGACGCTGCCCAGCGACTGCAAGCCGGTCGCATCCGGTGCGCCGTCGTCGACGCCGCCCTGAACCAGGGCAAGGGATACTTCACCGTCACGCAGCAGACGGATGTTTTCGACCGAGCCCGCGCTCGGCCGCAGTTCCAGCGTGATGCCTTCGCGCGCGAGGCGCTGCGCGTAGCGCGTGGCAAAGCCATGGTAGGCACCATCGGTGCCGCCGGTGGCCATGACGACCGTGTCCGGCGGTGCCGGCTTGATGAACTGGTAGGCCAGCACGAACGCCGCCAGGACCAGCAATGCTGCCGGACCGTAGATCTTCATCTGATGCTTGAGGGGATTTCTGTCATTGCCCATGTGCGCTTCCCGATCACGGTCCAACACTATGCGAATCGTCGAGTATTGCAACCAATGCAGTGAGGTCCTCGACCTCGATATCAGCCGGTTCCAGGTCGTCCGGCCAGTCGCTGCCGCTGCGGTTTACCCAGACCGTGCGGATACCGAGCCGGCGCGCGGCCTCGACATCGCGCTCGGGATCATCGCCCACATGCAGGAACGCATCCAGCGGGATGCCGCTGCGCTCGCTGGCGGCATGGAAGATCGCCGGGTCCGGCTTTGCGGCACCCACTTCGGCCGCGGTCAAAGAATGGTCGAAACTGGCATGCAGCGGCGTGTGCTCGATCTGCGAGTTGCCATTGGTCACCGATACCAGGGTGTAGCGCTGGCGCAGCCGCGCCAGTTCAGTGGCCACCTCCTCATAGGGGGTCACCCGGTTGCGCGCCGTGCGAAACAGGTCGTTGGCATGCTGCGCGAGATGGCGCGGGTAACCCGCATCTTCGAGCAGCATCGCCAGCGAACGCAGGCGCAGCTCGGTCAGGTCATGCGCGATCTCGGGCTGGCTGCGGGCAAGCTGCATGCGATGCGTGCGCAGGTCTTGCGGACTGTGGCGCTGGGTCAAGCGCGGCGCCTGGCATTCGAGCCAGGTATAACTTTCCTGCTCCGCGGCCTGGATCACCGGTGCACAGGGCCACAGGGTGTCGTCGAGATCGAAGGTAATCAGTCGAACGTGGGCAAACATGCTGGCTGCGGTGCAAGTCGATCAGGCAACAGCGAAGCGATCAGCCGGGGAGATCGCCGGTCGACACCTGAGTCTTGTTACGGCGCGAGATGAAGGCCTTGTGCGCCAGGTGGCGCGCCAGCATCAACGGCGGCATGCGGATCCAGTGCGAGCGCACGAACAGGGCCTGCACAGCGAGCGCGTCCCGCGCCGCGCCCAGGCGCTTCGGCGCGAATACCGACGCGGTCAAGCGGTCCATCAGGGCGGCCACCGGCGCCGGCGGCGCGAAGCCGGCCAGCGCGCGCTCGAAATCGGGCGCGACACGCAAGCCGGTGAAGCGGACAGCCGCACTGGCTGCGTAATACAGGGCGCGGCCGCAACCCAGCTCGGTGGCACGCGCCAGCAGGCGTTGGTCGAAGCCGGATTCGGCTCCCGAGTAATGCTGGAACAGGTCGCGGAAATCGACCACGTCACGCAAGCCTCCACGCAATTCGTCGTTCATGAAAAGGTGCACGGCGTTGTGCAACAGCATGTCCGGACCATCGAGAACGAACACCCGCATGCCGCAGGTATCGACGTGCTCGACCGCCGCGTCCCATAACCGGTCGGCATCGATCCGCAAACGACTGACCGGTGGCGACAGATTGTGATGCATATCGACCTCGAAAGCGCGCGCCGGATGAACCAGCGGCGGCACCTCGTGCATCCAGTCACGGTAGTAATGCTGGTCGTAGTCGTCGTGTTCGCCGCTGTCGACCCAGCCGGCATCGCGCAGCAGTTGCTCGGCCCGCTCGATATCGTCGCGGCGGACCATCAGGTCGATGTCCGACAGGTTGCGCCAGCCGCTCGGGGGCAGGTCGGCGACCAGGTAGGCAAGTCCCTTGAGGGCCATCAGCGGGATGCCTTCACGCGCCAGCACACGCGCAACCTGGCGCAACTCGCGACGCGCCTGCCCCTGGATGTAGTGCGTCTGCGCCAGCGCACCCTGCATCTGGTCTCGCAGGCAGTCCGGCACATGTGACTCGACCCCGTGCTCGATGAACAGCGCGCGGCAACGCCCGACCAGCCTGGCGCGACGGACCAACGGCATCAGCGTGTTCCATTGACTGGCCTGCCAGTCACGGACGATGGTCGGCTCTGTCAGCACCTCGGTGAGCAGGTTCATCCGCTTTTCCGGTCGGCAGCGTGGCTTTCGGCAAGTCCGGCGAGGCAGGCGGTCGCATCGTCCAGGTCGCTGAAGCGGAGGGTGTAGCTGTCCACCCGGTCGGCCAACGCGGACAGGCTACGGAAGGCGGTCAGGCCGAGCAGCTTGTAATTGAAGCAGTTGAACGCGAGTTCACGAAATGCGTCATCGCGCGCCATCGGCTGCAGTACGGTCTGGCTGCCGGCCTGGTAGGTGGGGAAAACCAGCCAGTACGGCAGTGCCGGCTCGCTGCGCCGCACCTGGCTTGCGTCGGTCGGGCGCAGATGGCGTACACGCCCCTTACGCGTCTTCGGGTAGGTCGGGCCCAGCTGGGCATCGGGCTGGAAAGCGATGATGGCCTCGATCGACGCGTTCTTGAGTGGGATCGCGCGCGGCATCGGCAGCAGGTCACCGCGCTCGGGGCGGATGATACCGAACTCGTCGGACAGCAGGCGCGCGCCACGCAACTGCAACGCAGCCGACAGCGTGCTCTTGCCGGAGCCCGGCGTTCCCGGAAGGATCAGTGCACGGTCGCCGAACGCGACGCTGCCGGCATGCAGCATCAGGTAACGATGGGCGCTGGTGGCGATGCACCAGTTCAGACCCCACTCGTAGACCGGAAAGGCGTTTTCAAGCGGCTGTGGTTCGAATGGACACGAGCCGTCGACCTCGAACAGGATCTGCGGACGCAGCCAGCGGCGCGGGTTGTCCGGTTTCTTCAGGCGGATGTCGAAGTCGAATACCTGGTCGACGTCACTACTGAGACAGTCGCGGTAGAAGAAATCAAGCGTGTCGAACAGCCGCGGCTCGCGTGAACGCACGGCGACGCGAAACGGGCCGGTATCGAGGATGACCACCGACTCGCTCACAAGGCCCCGCGGGAAAGGTCGGTGCTATGCGTCTTTCTCATGGCGCGATTCTACTAGTTCGGCGCCTTCGAGGTAGTGCAGTGCTGCCAGCACCTTGGCATGCTCGCCCGCATCCAGCTGTATGGAACCGGCGATCCGTTCGATCAGTGTCCGGGTGTCACACCAGGTCTCGTCGATCTCCGTGACGAGCATCGCCGGCAGATCGCTGAGAAAATGGGTTTCACCGGTCACCGGATCGAACACGGCACCGGAACCGGCTTCATGTCGCCATTCCAGTGCCGGTGCACAGCGCCGCCAGGCGAGGCCCGGGCGGTCGGACGAGGGCATCACCCGTTGAGGTAAAGGTAGCCGGGCCGGCTGTCAGGATGGACCGAGACGATACAGGTCGAGGTGATACCGTAGGCGCCGGCGGGTTTCGACTGTCCCGGCGTCGTCGTGCTCCACTGCGTGTACAGGCGCGGCGGCTCGGTCAATGACCAGTCTGTCCGGTCGGTGTTGATGATGCTTTCGACCAGCGCGTACGCAGGCTCTCCGTTTTGCGCCAGAGCGACGATACAGGTGTCTGAACCATCCGCTTCGAGGATATCGATCGCGCTCGGATCCATCGGATTGAACTGGATCAGATTCTGGTTGGCAATCGGAAGCTGAGTCGCAACGTCAAAGAAAACGTAGTCTCCCCAGCTTCCCATGTCCGCCGTACCACTGGTCGGCAGCGCGGCCACGGTAAGGCCAAGCAGCGGGTGGGTAACAGGACACATCTTGGTTGCACCCGGCACGACCCCATCGGGAGGATTCACGATCGTCCATGTCGGCACCGGCATGTAAGCATAGGTGCTTCCGTCGCCCCCGATCTCACCGGGAGGACCCGGATCCGAAATCGGCACGCCGCTGGACAGAAGAGGCGTCGGCGGCGTGGTGTCGCCGACAATATTGTTCAGGCACTGAAACGCACTGGCCTGGGCCGCTGCCTGCCCCGGAGCCAGGGTCGCCACGACGGGCGCTGCTGACAGCGCCTTGAACAGCTTGCGTCGATTTTGGGAAATTTTTTCGTCGTGAGCCGCCATCGTCACATCTCTCCGTTTTGATACGACTGGGCAAGCATTTTTCATACCACCAGCCTATCTCTTTGTTTATTCGGCACATCCGCACGCCGGATCAACCCGACTGTGGTCAGGCTGTCAATTTTTCTGACAGCGGGCCGTCTAGGGACCGCGCGATTTTTCAACGGCATGCAGTGACGGAGTTTACACGCCGTTGATGACAGTTCGAAAGATCCGCATCTCAAAACCGCAGACGCGGCAGCAGGCGCTGGGTGATCAGGTCCCCCAGATCCTGCAGCGTTGAGTACAATTCCGCCACGTCGACGATGTACTGCAGGGTGCGCGGCACATCGCCCAGGTAGCCGGCCTTGCCGTCCCGGTGATACAGGCGGGCAAAGATGCCTGCCGCCTTGAGGTGGCGTTGCACGCCCATCAGGTCGAACCAGGCATCGAAGCGATTGCGGTCGACTGAATCCAGCACCCCGGCCGCGTGCGCCTGCTCAAAGTAGCGATCCACCCAGCCCGCAACCTGTGCGGACGGCCACGCGATGTAGCAGTCCCGGAGCAGCGAAACCAGGTCGTAGCTGGCCGGACCGGCCACCGCATCCTGGAAATCGATCACGCCCGGATTGCGTCGCGCCACCCGCATCAGGTTGCGCGAGTGATAGTCGCGGTGGACGCACACGGTCGGCTGCGCCAGGGCGTTTTCGACCAGGTGCCGGCACACCCCGTCGTACATGCGCCGCTCCGCCGCATCCAGTTCGATGCCCAGGTGGCACGCCAGCAGCCAGTCCGGAAACAGCTGCAACTCGCGCAGCAGCAAGGCCTCGTCGTATGCCGGCAATCCGACCGGATCGACCTCGGCCTGCATTCGCACCAGGGCATCGATGGCATCGTCGTACAGGCGACCGGCGGTGGCCGGATCGGCCTCCAGCGCGGCGAGATA
This sequence comes from Gammaproteobacteria bacterium, assembly GCA_020445165.1. The sequence goes on along the minus strand of JAGRHE010000045.1, from coordinate 7,961 downwards.
CGACTCGCTGCCGAGGTCCTCGAGCAGGACGAAGCCGAGATCGGGGTCGGCGGCAAACACGTGCGGGACGTGCAGGCCGACCGCCTCCAGGCGCTTGCCTACCGCGAGGAACGGACGACAGTCCTCCCGGTCCGGCGGGGCATCCATGGCGATGCGGGTCTCACCATCGGCAAGGGTGACACGAAAGTAGCGGCGAAAGCTGGCATCGGCCGACGCGGTTTCGAGCGCGAACGACGACAGGCCGCAGGCCTGCTCGAGCCAGTGCCCGAGCTGCTGCAGACGATCCGGCATGGTTTACCCCGACGTGCCCGACAGCGCACCAAGCACTGCCGACGGCAATTGAAGAAAACCCTATTCTATGAGATTTTACCGCCCCTCGACGCACCACCCCATAGGCTTTCGGCAGGCACAGGCCGGCCCACCGCGGACACTGAACGCATGCAGGCAACCCAACCGACCGCGAACACCCGTCCACGGCCTGCCATTGAATCCATCGGATCGCTCACGCCGCTTGCGCGCTGCCTGCGCAACCTGCTCCCTGCCGGCGTCGCCGCACTGCTTATGACCCCGGCGGTCGCTGTCGGAGCGCCTGCGTGGGACTGCCGCATGGCCGCCGACGGCGTCAATTGGGAATGCGTCAATCATGGTGACCCGGTCGACGAGGCTGCGCCGGATACAGCACCCGCGGCGGCCAGCGAGGTCACCCCGATACCGTCGTCGGCCGAGGACGCGGCAGGCCCACTGACACCGGCCGGCGCAAGCACGAAACCGGTGGCTTCCGAGGCGCCCACAGTTGCCGAACCCGAGGCAGCGGAGGCGGCGATGCCAGTGCCGCCCGCCGCGCCCGCTACCCCGACACCGGCGCGCAGGCTGCCGGACGCCTTTGTCCGCGAACAACCGGTGCCGCCAGCCGCACCGGTGGAAGCGGCGGAACCGGCGGTCACGACAGCGCCGGCACGCATGCCGGCCGCCACCCGGGCATTCCAGTCCGAAGGTATGCCGCAGCTGACGCCACCGGCAGCCGCGGCAACGACGGCGGTCGCCGCTGACCCGGCAGTAGCCCCGCAGCCACCCGAGCAGACTGCCGTCACCGAGCCGGTGGCCGACCAGCGTGCCGGCGTGCCGGGGGCGACGTTTGCCGGCGCCCTCGATGCCGGCATCGCCTGGGGTACCTGCCCCAGCCCGAACACCGGCCGTCCGCTGCGGCCCACCCGCTTGAGCCCGACGCCTGCGACCGGCGACCGCTCGATCGAGATCACGGCCGACACCGTGACTGCGCAGCTCGACCCGCAACAGGCCGTATTCAGCGGCAACGTGCACCTGGTGCAGGATGGCGTCAACCTCGACGCCAGCGAGGTGACGCTGGATCGCAGCAGTGGCCGGATCCAGGCACGTGGCGGCTTCCTGCTGACCCAACCGGACATCCGCTTCGCCGGGCAGAGCGTCGATTACCAGCTCGAGACACGCGCCGCCCGGGTCGACCGGGCCAGTTACCGGATCCCGGCGATACGCGCGCGCGGCGATGCAGAACGCGCGGCTTTCCTCGGCGACGGCATCAGCGAGTTCGATCAGATCAGCTACACCACCTGCGCACCAGACGATGCCTCGTGGCTGCTCACGGCCGGATCGCTGCGCCTGGACCAGAACGAGGGATTCGGAGTCGCCAGCAATGCCAGCCTGCGCTTCATGGGCGTCCCCATTCTGTACATGCCGACCTTCACCTTCCCGATCGATGACCGCCGTCGCTCGGGGGTCCTGGTGCCGTCGGTCGGCTACTCAGGCAACACCGGCGTCGACGTCAGCGTGCCGTACTACCTCAACCTGGCCGAGAACTACGACCTCACGCTGACCCCGCGCGCGATGTCGAAACGCGGCCTGATGCTGGGTGGCGAATTCCGCTTCCTGACCGAAACCACCGCCGGAACGCTGGCTGCCGATTACCTGCCCGATGACCGCGAGCAACGCGACCGCAGCGGCGGCCGGGGCAGCGCCTCGCTGTACAGCCACAGCCAGTTCAATGCGCGCACCGAGGGTGCCCTGCGCATCAATTATGTCTCCGACGATGAATACTTCCAGGACCTCGGCGGCAGCCTGGCGGTGACCAGCGCCACGCACGTGGAGCGCACCGGCGAGCTGCGTTACCATGGCGACACCTGGGATCTGCTCGGTCGGGCGCAGTACTTCCAGACCCTCGACGACGCGATCCTCGATGTCGACCGCCCCTACAGCCGACTGCCACAGGTCCGATTCGACCTCGAGCGCCCGGACGGAATCGCGGGACTGAGTTACCACCTCGGTGCCGAATACGTGAACTTTCATCGCAACGACTCGGTCCGCGGTCACCGCGTCGACCTGACGCCGGCCGTCAGCCTGCCTCTGGGTGACAGCTGGTGGTTCGCCGAACCGCGAGTGGGTGCCCACTTCACCACTTACCGGCTCACCGACCAGGTGGCCGGACTGGACGATTCGCCGTCGCACCTGACCGGCCTGCTCAGCCTGGACAGCGGACTCTATTTCGATCGCGCCATCAGTTACTTCGGCAACTCGGCCACGCAGACCCTGGAGCCGCGCCTGTTCTACCTGTACGTGCCGAGCAGTGAGCAGAACGACCAGCCGCTGTTCGATACCGCAGAACTCGATTTCAGTTTCGACAACCTGTTCCGCGACAACCGCTTCAGTGGCCCGGACCGGGTCGCCGACGCCAACCAGCTGACCCTGGCCCTGACCACGCGCGTAACCGACGATGCGCGCGGCGGGGAACTGTTGCGCGCGAGCATCGGTCAGATCCTGCACTTCGAGGATCGCGACGTCACATTGCCGGGCCGGGCGGCCATCGACGACTCGACCTCGTCCCTGGTCGCCGAACTCGCGGCCAGACTCGGTGGTGACTGGTACAGCCGCGCGGGCCTGCAGTGGGACCCCCACGACGGCAAGCAGGGCACGATCGAACAGGCGCTGGCACAGATCAGCTACCGCGATGACAGGCGGCGCGTGTTCAACGCGGCCTACCGCCTGCGCGACGGCGTCACCAAGCAGACCGACCTCGCCTTCCTGTGGCCGGTCAGCGAGAGCCTGAGCCTGATCGGGCGGCACTACTGGTCGCTGCAGGATGACCGCCTGCTCGAGGCACTTGCCGGCGTGGAGTACGGCACCTGCTGCTGGCGGGTGCGCGCGGTGGCGCGCAAGTACACCGACAGCACCGGCGACGATCACAACCTGGCCTTCCTGTTACAGCTCGAACTCAGCGGACTGGGCCGCCTGGGCAACGATATCGACAGCACGCTGGAGCGCGGCGTGTACGGTTACCGAACTGATTATGAAGACTAATCCGATCCTAGCATCCGTATTGTGCACCGCGCTGCTGTTCGGCCCCGTGGCCGTGGCGCACGCACAACAATCGCCAACCCTGACACCACCGGCATCGGCGGCGCCCTCCGAGTTATTGATCGACCGCATCATTGCCGTGGTCGGTGATGACGTGGTCATGCTCAGCGAACTGCGCATCGAGGCGACCAAGATCGCGAACCGGCTGCGGCAACAGGGTGTATCGCCCATGCCGAGCAACGCTGCAATCCAGAAGCAGGCCTTCGACACCCTGGTCATGAACAAGTTGCAGCTGGCCGAGGCCGAGCGCCTGGGCATCGAGGCCGACGAGGAAACCCTCAATCGCGCCGTCGAGGTCATCGCCCAGAACAACAACCTGACCGTACCCGAACTGCGCGACGCATTGGCGGCGGAAGGCATGGACTTCCAGACCTTCCGCGACTCGATGCGCGACGAGATCCTGGTCCGGCGGCTGCGTAACCGCGAGGTGACCAATCGGATCCAGGTGACCAAGTCCGAGATCGACAACTATCTCGAACGCAGCGGTGGCGACGGCAGGGATGCGGTCAGCCTGAGCTACATCATGATCGCGGCACCGCAGGGGAGCGCCGATGAGCGCGAGCAGGCACGTCAGAAGGCCTCTGAGATCGTTGAACAGCTGCGCAAGGGTGAGGCTTTTGCGCCCCTGGCACAGCAGCACTCCGACGACCAGAGTGGATTGCAGGGAGGCAGCCTGGGCTGGCTCGACATCAACGGCATCCCACCGCTGTTCCAGACCTACGTTGCGCGCATGGGCAAGGGCGACGTGGAAGGCCCGATTGCGTCCAGCGCCGGCTTCCACATCCTGCGCCTGGACGACGTGCGCTACAAGGACAGCAACATCGTGCAACAAACACTGGCGCGGCATATCCTGATCCGCACCAACGAGGTCACCTCCGATACCGATGCCCGCGAACGCCTGGCCCAGCTGCGTGAGCGGATCGTGAACGGCGACGATTTCGACACCCTGGCGCGGGCCAATTCCGATGACAAGGCGTCGGCCATCAACGGCGGTGAGCTGGGCTGGTCTACCCCGGGCAACCTGGTTCCTGAATTCGAGGAACAGCTGGACCTGCTCGGCATCAACGAGGTCAGCCGTCCGTTCAAGACCCAGTTCGGCTGGCATATCGTGCAGGTGCTCGGCCGGCGTGACTACGATGCGACCGACGAGACCCGGCGCGACCAGGCACGCAAAGCGGTGCGCGACGAAAAGGCCGAGGAATCACTGCGCGCCTACCTGCGCCGCCTGCGCGACGAGGCCTACATCGAGTTGCGCCTCGACGACACCGGCGCCTGATCCGCACCGGACATGCCGAGCACCGCGCTAGCGCTGACCGCCGGCGAGCCGGCAGGGATCGGTCCCGACCTGTGCGTGCAGATCGCGCAACGGTCTTGGCCGGTACCGCTGGTCGTGGTCGCTGATCCCGATCTTCTACGTGCACGCGCCGCGCAAACTGGCAGCGCGATCGAACTGCTGCCCCTGGACGATGTGAGTCCGCAGCAACCGGCACCGGCCGGCGCTCTGTACGTCGCGCCGGTGCGGCTGGCGACACCCGCCCGCTGCGGGCAGATCGACCCGGGTAATGCGCGTTATGTGCTGGATACGCTCGATCACGCCGTCACCGGCTGTCTCGACGGGCGCTATGCGGGCATGGTGACGGCCCCGCTGCACAAGGGCGTGATCAACGACGCCGGCATTCCATTCACCGGCCACACCGAGTACCTGGCCGCCCGCTGCGACGATGCCCACCCGGTGATGATGCTGGCCTGCCCCGGCCTGCGGGTCGCACTGGTCACCACCCACCTGCCACTGCGTGCGGTCGCCGATGCGATCACGCCTGACCGGCTGACACGCGTCATACAGATCCTCGATCACGACCTGCGCACGCGTTTCGCGATCGAGCAGCCGCATATCCTGGTCTGTGGTCTGAACCCGCATGCCGGCGAAAGCGGCCACCTCGGACGCGAGGAGATCGACGTGATCGAGCCGGTGTTGTCACAACTGCGTGGCTTGGGCATCAGCCTGCGCGGGCCACTGCCGGCAGACACTCTGTTCACCACGCCGTTCCTGGATCACGCTGACGCGGTACTGGCGATGTACCACGACCAGGGGTTGCCGGTGCTCAAGCACAAGGGGTTCGGCAATGCGGTCAACATCACGCTCGGTCTGCCGATCGTGCGCACCTCGGTCGACCATGGCACGGCACTCGACCTGGCTGGCACGGGCCGGGCCGACCCGGGCAGCCTGGTGGCGGCGATCGAAAGCGCGATCGAAATGACGCGCTGACCGCGCTTCTGCCCGGCTACTTTTCCGCAGCCGCTGCGGCCTCTTCCTCGACGGCCCCCGCGGCCTTGAGCGCTTCCACCACCCGGGTGTGGCCGCGCAGACTGGCACGCGCCAAAGCCGATTTGCCGGCACCGTCCTTCAGGTTGACGTCGGCTCCGGCCGTGATCAACAGATCGACGACCTCGGAATGCCCCAGGGCGCTGGCCGCAATCAGGGCCGAGGTACCGGTGGCGTCGACCGCGTTGGGGTCAGCGCCAGCGGCGAGCAGCGCCCGTACCGTGCGCCGGTTGCCATTGAACCCGGCCAGCAGGATCACCGGCCTTCCACTGGCATTCTTGGTGTTCGCGTCCACCCCCTCGGTCAGCAGATCACGCACCTCGAGCGCCCGGCCCGAGGTCGCGGCGGCGACCAGGCGGGCGCCGGCATCTTCGGCCAATACGCTGCCGGTCGCCAGGAGCAACATCAATATTCCAATCCTGTACACCTGCAGGACCTCCGTCGTTTGCCAAACGGGGCAGCCAGCGGCCCCGACCTGTTCCCCGTATCGGCGGGAAGCAATCTCCCTTGAAGTCAGCGCAGGCCCCGAACAGGGCGCGGTCTTGCCTTTCCGCGTCGCACTCGGTAGCTTGCCGGAAAAGCCTGAGAGAACGCCGACCATGAACGAGCACGAACTACACCGGATCGACGTGGGCGTCGAAACGGCCTACATCGACGACCAGTCCGATCCGGCCGCCGATCGCTACGTGTTTGCCTACACCATCACCATCAGCAATACCGGCAGCGCGCCGGCCAAGCTGATCAACCGTCACTGGCTGATCACCGACGCCAACGGCAAGATCCAGGAAGTGCGGGGCGAAGGCGTGGTCGGTGAACAGCCTCACCTGCAGCCGGGCGAGGTGTTCCGCTACACCAGTGGCACCGTGCTCGAGACGCCGGTCGGCACGATGGAAGGCGAGTACGAAATGGTCGCCGACAACGGCGAGTCCTTCATGGCGCCGATCGACCGTTTCTCGCTGGCGGTACCGCGGGTACTGCACTGAACACCGCGGGGCCGGACAGATGGCGGTTTATGCCGTCGGCGACATCCAGGGATGTCACGACGAACTGGTAGGCGTCCTCGACGAGGTTGGTTTCGATCCTGCCCGTGACCGTTTGTGGTGTGTCGGCGACCTGGTCAACCGCGGGCCGAAGTCACTCGAGGTGTTGCGCTTCATCCGCGGACTCGGCGATGCCGCCGTGTGCGTGCTCGGCAATCACGACCTGCACCTGCTCGCCCTCGCCGCCGGCAACCCGAAGAACGAGTCCGAACCGACCCTGGCCCCGATCCTGGCCGCGAGTGACCGCGACCAACTGCTCGACTGGCTGCGCCATCGCCCGCTCGCCCATCACGACCCCGATCTCGGTTTCCTGATGGTGCACGCCGGCCTGCCTCCGCAATGGGACCTTGCCACTACGCTCGCCTGCGCGAGCGAGGTCGAGCGGGTGTTGCGCGGCCCCGGTCACCGCAACTACTTCATGCACATGTACGGCAACAAGCCGAACGACTGGGACGAGAACCTGCACGGCATCGAGCGCTGGCGCTACATCACCAACTGCCTGACCCGCCTGCGGTTCTGCGAGCCGGATGGCCGCCTGGCGCTGAAGGAGAAGGGCCCGCCCGGTAGCCAGATGGGGCGCCGCATACCCTGGTTCGACCACCCGCAGCGCGCGACCCGCGGCCAACGCATCGTGTTCGGTCACTGGTCGACCCTGGGCTACGTCGCACGCAACGACGTCTGGGCACTGGACACCGGCTGCCTGTGGGGTGGCGCACTGACGCTGCTGCGACTGGATACCGATCCCCCGCAACGCCACTCGCGACCCTGCCCCGGCTGGCAGAACCCGGGACGCTTCGCCTGAACCCGACCCTGTCGCGGCGAGCGACCGGCGTGCTGCCTCAGGACAGCTTCATGGAACGCGAGATGTTGCGGCCGTAGAAGATCTCGAGCATTTCGCGGCGGATCTTCTCCGAGATCGAGCGCTGTTCCTTGGGCGCCACATCGTCGACGTCGACGCCGAACAGGTAGCTGTCGAGGTCGAACTCCTTGAGCATCATCTTGGTGTGGAAGATGTTCTCCTGGTACACGTTCACGTCGACCATCTGGTAACGCTCACGCGTGTCACGGGCGAGGAAGTTCTGGATCGAGTTGATCTTGTGGTCGATGTAGTGCTTCTTGCCGTTAACGTCTCGGGTGAAGCCACGTACCCGGTAATCCATGATCACGATGTCGGATTCGAACGAGTGGATCAGGTAGTTCAGGGCCTTCAGCGG
>JAGRHE010000459.1 GCA_020445165.1 Gammaproteobacteria bacterium | reverse complement strand
CCACGTTGCGCGGATTCGAGGTGTTGGTACAACTGGTGATCGCGGCGATGATCACCGCGCCGTCCGGCATCATGCCCTGCTCCTCCTCGGCCAGCGCCTTGTCCAGACCCACCGCAATGCCGCGCTCGGCCAGTGCGCTGGTCGGCAGCCGCCGATGCGGGTTTGACGGTCCCGCCATGTTGCGGCCGACGGTCGAGAGGTCGAACTCGAGCACACGCTCGTACATGGCATCGACCAGGGCATCGGCCCACAATCCGGTGGTCTTCGCATAGTTCTCGACCAACGCGACCTGTTCCGGGTCCCTACCGGTCAGGCGCAGGTAATCCAGGGTCTGCTCATCGATGTAGAACAGCCCGGCCGATGCACCGAACTCCGGTGTCATGTTCGAGATGGTTGCACGGTCGCCGATGGTCAGGCTGCGCGCCCCATCACCGAAAAACTCGAGGTAGGCAGACACGACCTTCTGGTTGCGCAGGAACTCGGTCAATGCCAGCACGATATCGGTTGCGGTGATACCGGGTTGGCGCTTGCCGGTCAGCCTAACCCCAATGATCTCAGGCAGGCGCATCATCGAGGCCCGGCCGAGCATCACGTTTTCCGCTTCGAGACCACCGACCCCGATGGCGATCACGCCCAGCGAATCGATGTGCGGCGTGTGGCTGTCGGTGCCGACGCAGGTATCGGGAAAT
>JAGRHE010000458.1 GCA_020445165.1 Gammaproteobacteria bacterium | reverse complement strand
GACAGCAGTTTTTCGTTCGGGATCGTGATCAGCGAATCGACATGTTCAGACAGGCGCGCGATACCGTCCTCGGCGATCCGCATGCGCTTGCCACCTTCAAACGAGAACGGCTTGGTGACGACGGCCACGGTCAGGATCCCCAGCTCCTTGGCCACCTCGGCGACGACCGGCGCCGCACCGGTACCGGTACCACCACCCATGCCCGCGGTGATGAAGACCATGTCGGCGCCCTCGAGGGCCTCGTAGATCCGGTCGCGGTCTTCCATGGCCGCTTCGCAACCGCGATCGGGGTTGGCGCCGGCACCCAGGCCGCGCGTGACGTTGGATCCGAGCTGCAGTGCAGTACGCACCTCGGTGTTCTTCAGCGCCTGGGCATCGGTGTTGGCACAAATGAACTCGACGCCTTCGATGTTCGATTGCAGCATGTGATTGACGGCGTTGCCGCCACCACCACCGACACCGATCACCTTGATGACCGCGCTCTGACTGTCCACATCCATCAGTTCAAACATGTTCATTCCCCCGTGCAGAACCGGTCAAGCTGAGAACCGGGTTCTGGTTACTGTTGACAACTCGATTAAAAATTTCCCTGGAACCAGCTCTTCATGCGGTTCCAAACGGATTTGACGCCCCCACCACCCATGCTCTCGGGCACGCGAACCGCCCGGTTACGATGGCCAAACAACAAAAGCCCCACCCCGGTCGC
>JAGRHE010000457.1 GCA_020445165.1 Gammaproteobacteria bacterium | reverse complement strand
AACGGCAGCGAGGTAAAGGGCCTCGGCAGCTTCAACGAGTTGCTGAAGAAGCTTGCCCCGGGGGACAAGGTGGAATTGCGCTGGACACGTGCGGGAGCGGAAAAAAAGGCTACCGTAACAGTGGTCGCGCGGTAGGGCTGCGGCGAGCTTCCGGTTAAACTGCCTTCCTTTATCTGCAGCGACCGGAAACCAGACATCATGCGCTCAATCGATGGCATCGCCGCACTCGTCGGCCAGACTCCACTGCTCGAGATCCGCTATTCATACAACGGTCAGCCGCGCCGGCTGTACGCAAAGTATGAGCTGCTCAACATGACCGGCAGCGTCAAGGACCGCATGGCCTTCTACATCATCCGCCGGGCAATAGAGCGCGGTGAGTTGCAGAATGGCGCGGTGATTGCCGAAGCCACCAGTGGCAATACAGGCATCTCGATCTCCGCCATCGGCCGCGCGCTCGGTCACCGGGTGCGCATCTATATGCCGGACTGGATGAGCTACGAACGGGTGCAGCTCATGCACAACCTCGGTGCCGAGGTGGTGCCGGTTTCCAAGGCACAGGGCGGATTCATCGGCGCCGTGAAGATGACGCAGGAATACCTGGCGGAAAATCCCAATACCTTTCTGCCGCGCCAGTTCGACAACCCCGATAATGTTGAAGCCCACGAGATCCTGACCGGCCCTGAAATCGAGGCACAGCTCGCCCAGTTTGGCGTCGCGGCGGATGCCTTTGTGGCCGGCGTCGGCACCGGCGGCACCGTCATGGGCGTTGGAAGGCATCTGCGCCGGGGTGCCCGCAAGGTGCGGGTCCACCCG
>JAGRHE010000456.1 GCA_020445165.1 Gammaproteobacteria bacterium | reverse complement strand
AGTCTGGAAATCTGGCCCGCCCACCTTGACGACCGGGGCTGGCGGCTGTAGTTCTTTGGCAACGAACTTGAGGCGATCACCGAATTCGACACCCTGACCGGCGCCAAGACCGGCCAGTTGGACAAGGTGCGGGTTTATGCGAATTCACATTACGTAACGCCGAAACCAACGCTTAATCAGGCGATCAAGGAAATCCGCAAGGAACTGGAACTGCGCCTGAAACAACTGGAAAGCGACGGCAAACTCTTGGAGGCGCAGCGGCTGGAACAGCGTACGCGCTTTGATCTGGAAATGCTGGAAGCCAGCGGTTTTTGCAGCGGGATCGAGAATTATTCGCGCTACCTGACCGGGCGGGCCCCCGGACAGGGTCCGCCGACCCTGTTCGACTACCTGCCGGACGAAGCGCTGTTGGTGGTTGACGAATCGCATGTCACCATCCCCCAGCTGGGAGCGATGTACAAGGGCGATCGTTCACGCAAGGAGACCCTGGTCGAGTTTGGATTCCGACTGCCGTCCGCGCTGGACAACCGGCCATTGCGGTTCGAGGAATTCGAGAAGCTGGCCCCTCAAACGATTTATGTCAGCGCCACTCCGCGTGACTACGAGCGCGAGCACTCCGGCGCCATTGTCGAGCAGGTGGTGCGCCCCACCGGGCTGGTGGATCCGGAGATCGAAGTTCGCCCAGCCACCTCGCAGGTCGATGACCTGTTGTCAGAGATCCAGCTGCGCAGCGGGATGGGGGATCGCGTATTGGTCACGACCCTGACCAAGCGCATGGCCGAGGACCTGACCGACTATCTGCTCGAGTACGGCATACGGGTGCGTTACCTGCACTCGGATATCGATACCGTGGAACGGGTCGAGATCA
>JAGRHE010000455.1 GCA_020445165.1 Gammaproteobacteria bacterium | reverse complement strand
CCGTCGCGGTGGTCACGCACAAGGCCTGAGCGGCGAAGCGACCGTCGGTGGTCGATCGCGTTCCATCACAGCAACCGAGACGGCGGCACAGGCCCGGGCCCGGGCCAGTGACCGCCAGCAGACTTCAAGTGCAGCGCCACTGAGCTGCACGCATTGCCTCAAGGGGAGAGAGTCACCATGCAACAGCAATCGATGCACGGCATGTGGTCGTCGCGCCTGGCGTTCATCATGGCAGCCACCGGCTCGGCCGTGGGTCTGGGCAATATCTGGCGTTTTCCGTACATGGCCTCCGACAACGGTGGCGGCGCCTTCGTGCTGGTCTACCTGGCCTGCGTGGCGGTGGTGGCGCTGCCGATTCTGTTCGCGGAAATCCTGATCGGCCGGAGCGGGCGCAAGAGCCCGGTCAACAGCCTCACCGAGATTGCCGTCGAAGATGGCGCTTCGAAGGCGTGGGCAGGCATCGGCTGGATCGGCCTGGTCGCCGGCGTGGTGATCCTCTCGTTCTACAGCGTCGTCGCCGGGTGGACGCTGCACTACTCGTGGCTGTATCTCGCCCAGCTGTTTGGCGGTGCCGGTATCCAGGACGCCGGCGCCACCTTCGGCGAACTGCTCGGCAATGCGACCGAGCTGACGTTCTGGCATGCGGTGTTCATGCTGCTGACCGTGGGCGTCGTGGCGCTCGGGGTGGAGAAGGGCCTGGAACGCGCAGTGAGCTTCCTGATGCCGGCGCTTTTCGTGATGCTGTTGGTCCTGCTCGGCTACGGCATCAGCACCGGACACTTCGGCGAAGCGGCGACGTTCCTGTTCAAGCCGGACTTCAGCAAGATCACCGGCGGCGTCGTGCTCAGCGCGATGGGCCAGGCGTTCTTCTCG
>JAGRHE010000454.1 GCA_020445165.1 Gammaproteobacteria bacterium | reverse complement strand
CTGCAACGCGCCGATCAAACCGGAACGTCGTTCCTGGAGCGGGTCAGACGACGCAAAAAGGTGGGATGACAGGCTGAGCAAGAGCGCCAGCCATGCGGCGACACTGACAGCGTGTCGTCGATCCTCTCGCATACGTCTCCTCCATCTGCCTGCGTTGCCCTGTGACGCACGAGGTCGTGGGGCAACGGCCTTCTTTGGAGTCTAGACGATGGACGTACAATGTATGCACATTGTGGACAGTGCGTGCCGTCGCCGCGGTCGGCGTACTTGCAATCGCTGCAATGGAGCCAGGCCGCTTCAGCCGGCGCTGTGAATCAGTCCGTACCAGACCAGGCCGGCCATCTCGTGGAGTACGAGATAGCTCTTTTCGAGGTTGGCGTAGGTTGGCAGCCAGTCGGGTGCGCGCAGTGGTGGGCGGAGTTCGGTTGGGGCGTGCATGAAGGCGAACGGCGCGGGTACCACGTCGATGCCGGCGGCACGTGCACTGAGCACGGCACGTGGCATGTGGAAGGCGTGGGTCACGAGCAGCACGCGATGCACGCCCTGGTCGGTGAGGATCGCCGCACTGTTGTGTGCGTTTTCCCAGGTGTCGCGACTGGTGTTGTCGACGGCGAGCGGTCTGACGCCGGCGCGATCCTGCAGCCAGGCCGATGCGAGCTCGGCGAGTGGCTCTGTGTCGCCTCTGACGCTGCCGCCGCTGACGACGATGGGCAGTCCCGTCTTGCGGTGCAGGGCAAGGGCGAAATCGATGCGCTCAAGGCTCATGGCCGCCAGGCGGTCGGCGCCGTTGAGTTCGGGGTTGTGGCGTTCGACACCCGCCATCAGCACCCAGATGGCGTCGGCACGACTGGTCTGCAGTTGGGTTGGTGTCAATGCCGGAACGGTCTCCAGCTGGGCCGCCAGCCATTCTGCAACCACGGCGGTGGACA
>JAGRHE010000453.1 GCA_020445165.1 Gammaproteobacteria bacterium | reverse complement strand
GAACTCTCGCCCGACATTTTTACGATGTCATAGACCACCACCCAGGGGGATTGGGGTCACTCCGGCACCAAACGAGAAGACGGACAGGACAGCACACGCTGCCTCATCGTCACATAGCCGCACACGCTGATGCGCGGCAACACCACCAAAGCAGATCGCAGACAGGGGGATAAATGCTGAACTGGGAAGATCCATTACAGCCGGCGAACGCAACCGCCAAGTCATCACCGGTGCCGCCACCCAAGGCTGTAGTTGAAAAGGCCCGGACCCAATCGCACACCGACAAGTCCGGTCCGGACAAGCGCCCAGTACTGCATGCAGGGAATGGCCTGGTCAGCAACGACGTGCTGATGGCCACTGCCGGCGCCGCACCCAGCGTAAGTCCGGATCCGCTTGCCGTCGCCGAGCCGCCGGCCGACTACGACACCGACACCGACGCAGGCGCCACCGGTCTCGAAACACTCGAGATGGGCGCCGGCCGCATCCGCGTCGATGACAAGAAGATCATCAACTGCCATGCCGACCTCAACCAGCTGGTGCCGTTCAAATACGAGTGGGCCTGGCAGAAATACCTTGACGGCTGCGCCAATCACTGGATGCCGCAAGAGGTCAACATGAATGCCGACATCCAACTGTGGCGCGACCCGAACGGCCTGACCGAGGACGAGCGCACGATCATCAAGCGCAACCTCGGCTTCTTCTCGACCGCCGACTCGCTGGTCGCCAACAACCTGGTGCTGGCCGTGTACCGCCACATCACCAACCCCGAGTGTCGCCAGTACCTGCTGCGCCAGGCCTTTGAGGAAGCGCTGCACACCCACGCCTACCAGTACGTGATCGAGTCGCTCGGCCTCGACGAGGGCGAGGTGTTCAACATGTACCGCGAGGTGCCGGCGGTTGCGCGCAAGGCCGAATGGGCCCTGCCCTTCACCCAGTACCTGGCCGATCCGAAC
>JAGRHE010000452.1 GCA_020445165.1 Gammaproteobacteria bacterium | reverse complement strand
GAAGGCGCTTGAGCTACTCAAGGCGGGCCTGGGTCCTTTCGTCGAGCGAGAGATCAAAGGCGCGATGGAGTCGAAGCGACTCGACGGCCACAAGCTGCGGGACTACGCCGAGGATCCTGTCCTGGCGAACAAACCGATACCGGACTGGGACGTCGCGGGACTGCTCAAGTTGATGTGGGAGACATGGAACGATGTGTTTCGCAAGATCCTGGGGCCGGCGGAACGTAGCCTCGTCGGCGAACTGCGCGGTCATCGGAACAAGTGGGCACATCAGGAAAGTTTCTCCAGCGACGATGCCTACCGCGCGCTCGACTCCGTTGGTCGGCTGCTGGTGGCGGTGTCGGCACCGCAGTCCGAGGACCTCGAGCGGCTGAAGATGGAGCTGCTGCGCGTGCGGTTCGACGAGCAGACGCGCGGGGAGCGGCGCAAGCAAGCGGGGACGGCAATCGAAAGTGCTGCGGCGGCGAGCCTCAAACCCTGGCGGGAGATTGTCACCCCGCACAAGGACGTTGCCAGCGGACGCTACCAGCAGGCGGAATTCGCCGCGGACCTATGGCAGGTGCATCTCGGGGAAGGCACGGATGAGTATCGCGACCCCGTGGAGTTCTTCCGTCGCACGTACCTGACCGAGAGCCTGAAAGGCCTTCTAGTGGGCGCCATTCACCGCCTGACCGGCAAGGGCGGGGATCCCGTCGTCCAGTTGCAGACGAACTTCGGCGGCGGCAAGACGCACTCAATGTTGGCGCTGTACCACCTCTTCTCTGGAGCCAACGCCGGGGACCTCTCCGGCATCGACGAAGTCCTCGCATAGGTTGGAGTGAAGAGTCTGCCGCGAGCGACTCGCGTCGTTCTCGTAGGCAACAAGATCTCTCCCGGGAACCCCACGACCAAGCCGGATGGAACGGAGGTCCGCACCCTCTGGGGCGAGCTTGCCTGGCAACTTGGAGGCCCGAGAGCCTTCGCGCGAGTGAAG
>JAGRHE010000451.1 GCA_020445165.1 Gammaproteobacteria bacterium | reverse complement strand
CCAAGATGAGCTCGAAGAGCGCGGTCAAGCTGATCGTCCCCGAGAATGCTTCGGCGACGCTCTATCGCTGGGTGGCGATCCTGACCGGTTCGAAGAACGCCTTGAAAGGCGTCGGTTTCTTTCTCGGCGGCCTGCTGCTGACCGTGCTTGATTTCCAGACCGCGCTCCGACTGCTGGTCGTGCTGGTCGGCGTCACCCTGATCCTCGCCGCCCTGCTGATGCGCGGCGGTCTCGGCCAGGCCAACAAGAAGGCCAGGTTTTCGCAGGTCTTCTCGCACAATGCCTCGGTGAACAAGCTGGCCGCGGCGCGCATCTTCCTGTTCGGCGCCCGCGACGTCTGGTTCGTCGTCGGCCTGCCGGTGTTCCTGCGCAGCGTACTGGATTGGTCGTTCTGGCAGGCGGGCGGTTTCCTTGCCGTTTGGGTGATCGGTTACGGCATCGTCCAGGCCGCCACCCCGCGACTGCTGCGCAGCCGGGTCGAGGAGCAGCACGAACCCGACGGGCGGACGGCGACGATTCTCGCTTTCGTCCTCGCCGCGCTGCCGGCCGGCATCGCCGTGGCGCTGAGCGCCGGTGTCGCGCCGACGCTTGTCGTGGTCGCCGGTCTGATCGTTTTCGGGGTGGTGTTCGCGCTCAACTCGGCGGTGCACTCCTACCTGATCCTGGCCTATACCGACAGCGACAAGGTGGCGATGAACGTCGGCTTCTATTACATGGCCAACGCCGCCGGTCGTCTGGCCGGCACGGTCCTCTCCGGCGCACTCTACCAGTGGGGTCTGCAGAGCGGCGAGAGCGGCGGTCTGGTCGCCTGCCTGTGGGCATCGACCGTCTTCGTCGTCGTTGCCGGCCTGCTGTCCTTGCTCTTGCCGCGGCACTGCGGTCCCCGCAGCAAGCCGATCATCATCGACGATGGCGGTGAATAGCGAACGGGGAAGAAAAAAGGCATCGCCGAGGCGATGCCTTTTTCATTGCGGCGATCCGCTCGGTCAGAAGCCGGCG
>JAGRHE010000450.1 GCA_020445165.1 Gammaproteobacteria bacterium | reverse complement strand
CGTTCGGAACAACACGGAATCTGTCATGACGCCCCCTGTGATGCCTTTAATCTCGGAAACAAACCACGGTCGCGGTTCAAGGTTTTTTTTACACATTACGCCGCGCTCTGCGGAAATCCGGGAGCGACAGCGGGCCAATGGCTCGTTGAAACGCCTTGCTGGATGTTGAGACCCGCTCAAGGGCGTTGTGTTGTTGTTTCGTCGGCGCGGGGAAGTTTGAAGGAAAGGAGGCCTGCCATCACCACGAACAGGGCCGAATAGAGCAGACAGCCGACCAGGCCATGCGTCTGGTACACCCAGCCGGAGAGGACGGTACCGACGAGTCGGCCACCGGCGTTGGCCATGTAATAGAAGCCGACGTTCATCGATACCTTTTCGCGGTCGGACCAGGCGACGATCAGATAGGAATGCACGGCGGAATTCAGTGCGAAAACGATGCCGAAGAACGTCAGACCGATGATCAGCACCCCGGTTGGCGGCATACCACGATGGATGGCCAACGCGATCAGCGCAGGCACAGTGGCGAGCGCAAAAGCGAGCGTGGTGGCGCTGCCGCCGTCCGGATTGCCGCGACGGATCAATTTCGGCGCGCTGGCCTGAATCACGCCGTAGCCGACGATCCACAGCGCCAGAAACCCACCAACCTCCATGTAGGACCATCCCAGCACCTCACTGAGAAAGACCGGCAGACCCACCACGAACCAGATGTCACGGGCCCCGAACAGGAAGAATCTTGCCGCCGACAGCCAGTTGACCTGAGGTGTCTTGGCGAACACCTGGGTGAATTTTGGTTTGGCTTTGGTCTTGCCGAGATCACCCGGCAGCAAAAGCCAGGTCAAGATCAACACCAGCGTGAGCAGCCCGGCCATGCTGAGCACGGCACCGTCGAAACCCAGCCAGGCCAACAGCATGGCCCCGATGAAAAAACCGGCTCCCTTCAGACTGTTCTTGGAGCCGGTAAGGACGGCAACCCAGCGGAACAGGGTGGTGTCGGCGTTATCCGCGACCATGA
>JAGRHE010000044.1 GCA_020445165.1 Gammaproteobacteria bacterium | reverse complement strand
TGGCCTGCTGCCGGGCCAGGCCGTCGCGATCATGTTGCCGACCGGTCGCGACTACCTGCAGAGCTTTCTCGGCATCCTTCTCGCAGGTGGTGTGCCGGTGCCGATCTATCCGCCGCTGCGCCCGGCCCAGCTCGAGGATCATCTGCGCCGTCACGCCGGGATACTGAACAATGCCGCGGTCGTATTGCTGATCACCGTGCGCGAGGCCAGAACGGTGGCCGCCCTGCTGCGTGCACAGGTGCCCGAACTGCGCGCGGTGGTCACGGCCGAAGAGCTGGTGGTGCAAGGCGGCGCATTCACGCGTCCGGCCGTGCACGCCGACGACATCGCGTTTCTCCAGTACACCTCCGGCAGTACCGGTGAGCCGAAGGGCGTGATCCTCGGCCACGACGACCTGCTCGCGAACATCCGTGCCATGGGGCAGGCGGTGGGCGTGTCTGCGGACGATGTGTTCGTCAGCTGGCTGCCGCTGTATCACGACATGGGCCTGATTGGTGCCTGGCTGGGAAGCCTGTACTTCGCGATGCCGCTGGTGCTGATGTCGCCGCTGGCCTTCCTGACCCGGCCGCGGCGATGGCTGTGGAACATACACCGCCACCGCGGCACGCTGACCGCTGCACCAAACTTCGCGTACGAGCTGTGCCTGAGCCGGCTTGATGACGCCGACATCGAAGGGCTCGACCTGTCCAGCCTGCGCATGGTCTTCAACGGTGCCGAACCGATCAGCCCGTCGACGCTGCGTCGCTTCAGCGAGCGTTTCGCAGGGTATGGTCTGAAGCACAACGCAATGGCGCCGGTCTACGGCCTGGCCGAAGCGGCGGTCGGTCTTGCCTTTCCACCGCCCGGACGTGGGCCAGTCATCGATGTCATCGATCGCGAGCACTTCACGGCCGGGGGTGAGGCGCGACCGCTCGGCCGGGATGATCCCGACGCACTGGAGTTTGTCGCCTGCGGTCAGCCGCTGCCCGGCTACGAGGTGCGCATCGTCGACGCCGCTGGCCGTGAGCTGCCGCAGCGGCGCGAGGGCCGATTACAGTTTCGCGGTCCGTCGGCGACGCGCGGCTACCTGCGCAACGTGACAGCGACCGCGAGCCTGCGTGATGGGGAGTGGCTGAACACCGGCGATCTGGCCTATATCGCTGGCGGCGACATTTACCTGACCGGCCGCAGCAAGGACGTGATCATCCGCGCCGGGCGCAACATCTATCCGCATGAGCTCGAGGCGGCTGTCGGTGATCTGCCCGGTGTCCGCAAGGGTTGTGTGGCCGCCTTCGCCAGCCCCGATCCCGAGGCCGGGACCGAGCGTCTGGTAGTGGTCGCGGAGACGCGCGAGCAGGACGCGCAGATGCTGCAGGCGCTTGAGCAGGCCGTGCGTGAGCGCGCCGAACAACTGCTCGGAATGATGCCGGACGAGGTCGTGCTGGCGCCGCCGCATACGGTGTTGAAGACCTCGAGTGGCAAGATACGACGTGCCGCCGTACGTGAACTGTTCGAGCAGGATCGCCTGGGAACGAAGCCGCGTGCTGTCTGGCTGCAGGTCGTGCGGGTCGCGCTGGCCGGTTGGTGGCCACGCCTGCAACGCCTGCGCCGCTGGTCCGGCGACCGGGCATACGCGGCCTATGCGCGCACGGTGTTCTGGATGCTGGCGGTACCGTTCTGGCTGTTGATCGTAGCCTTGCCACGCGAATCGTGGCGCTGGGCCGCCATGCGCCTGGGTGCGCGACTGTTGTTCCGGTTCTGTGGCGTGCCGCTGCAGGTCAGCGGTCTGCAGCACTGGCCGCGGCAGCACTGCGTGATCGTCGCCAATCACGCCAGTTACCTGGACGGCGTTGCGCTGGTGGCGACCCTGCCCGGGCCCTTCACCTTCGTCGCCAAGCGTGAATTGTCCGAGGGCTTGATTGCGCGGCTGTTCCTGCAGCGCATCGGTGCGGTGTTCGTGGAACGTTTCGACCAGCAGCGTGGGATAAGCGATGCACAGAAGGTCGAGGCGATCCTGCAGGGCGGACGCCCGCTGATGGTGTTTGCCGAGGGCACCTTCACACGCGTGCCCGGCCTGCGTGAATTCCGCATGGGTGCCTTTGTCGCCGCCACTGCCGCCCGGGTGCCGATCGTACCCGTGGCGATCAAGGGTACGCGCTCGATCCTGCGCGGCGATGCCGAAGTCGTGCACCGCGGCCGCGTGCAGGTCACGGTCGGGTCAGCGCTGGCTGCCTCTGGTGGCGGCTGGGATGCGGCCGTGCAACTGCGCCATGCCACCCGCAAGGCGATCCTGGATCATCTCGACGAGCCCGACCTGGCATCCGGCTGAGCTGGCTGCCGGATCGTGCAAGCGGGCCCTGGCCTGCATGCATAACGGGGTCCCGGTCATTTCGTTTTGGGTGGTCCCTGAGGGCGTCTACCACCCAACTGCAGTGATCCCTTGCCGAAGCGGTCGGCGGCCCGGTCAAGGATCTGCAAGACGCGTTCATTGCGCTGTGTGCCGCCCGCCGGTGCAAACAGGTCGACCTGCTCGACCTCGCCGCTCTGCCACCCACTGAGACCGACGCCGATCAGACGCAGCGGTCTTTTCGGCAGACCGCTGGTAAGGAACAGCGACCAGGCCTCGCGCAGCAGTACGCGTTCATCATGGGTCGGCGCCGCCAGCCGGTGCTGGCGGGTATGGGTCTCGAACCCGGTAAGGCGCAGCTTCAAGGTCACGACCGTGCCGGACAGTCCTTCGCGCCGTGCCGTGGCGGCAACCTCGGCTGCGAGACCACGCAAGACATCGCGCAGTAGCGCATGGTCGGCAACGTCGTCCTGGAACGTCGTCTCCTTGGAGATGCTCTTGCGCTGCCGCCCGGGTGTGACCTCGGTCGAGCCGAGACCATGTGCCTGGGCATGGAACTTGGCGGCCGCGCCATGCCCGAGATGCTGCTCGAGATAGGGCAGGGGGATAGTGCGCAGCTGGCGCACGGTCTCGATACCGAGCCGGGCAAAGAGCTTCTGCGTCTGGCCGCCCAGGCCGCGCAATTTCGAGATCGGCAGCGGTGCGAGAAAATCGGCGACCTCGTGCGGTGCGATCACGGTCAGGCCATCGGGCTTGCGATGCTCCGAACCGAGCTTGGCGATCAGCCGGTTCGGGCCGATGCCGACAGAAGCCGTGAGACCTGTGCCGTCGAACACGCGGCGCCTGATCTCGCGACCGATTTCGTCGGGCGGTCCGATCAGTCGCTCCAGGCCGCTCAGGTCGAGGTAGGCCTCGTCGACCGAGACCGGTTCGACCACCGGCGTGATGCTGCCGAGGATGTCGAAGATTTCGCGCGAGACCCGCTGGTAACGGGCCATGTCCGGACGCACGAACACCGCGTCCGGGCAGCGTCGATGCGCTTCGGCGATTGGCATCGCCGAATGGATCCCGTACCTGCGTGCTTCGTAGCTGGCCGCGGCCACCACGCCACGTTGGCCGGGCAGGGCGCCGACCACGACCGGGCGGCCGCGATACGCCGGGCAGTCGCGCTGCTCGACGCTGGCGTAGAAGGCATCGATGTCGGCATGGCCGATCCAGCGCTGCTTTTCGTGTGCGGTGTCCAAGCTGTCTGAACTCGACTGCAAGGCCGGCGAAAGGCCTGGCCGATGATTGGATGCTATCAACTGTTTGCGCCGGCTGGCGACGGTGTACTCGCGCACCTGCCGTCGATGACACAGAATGGGCCAGGGATGATTGCCGGAGTGCTCCTATGCTCGATGACCCCGCCGACCTCGCCGACCTGCGCATGGCGCGCGACCTGCTCGAAGCGCCGGGACTGGCCGCCCGCCTGAGCAACCTGGTTGGTAGCCCGATCGAGAAGGGTCTCGCGCTGTTGCCCGATGCTTGGCACGAGACCGTCAACGACGTGGTGCGCGGCGCCATCGAGCAGGCGATGAACACCGCGCTGCGCACACTCGACGCCAGTGACGGTGCCCGTCGGACACCCGCCGACTGGCTGCACAAAATCGCCGTCGGTGCGACGGGAGCGGCCGGCGGTGCCTTCGGTCTGCCGGCACTGGCGATCGAGCTGCCGGTCTCGACCACGATCATGCTGCGCTCGATTGCCGATATCGCGCGCAGCGAGGGTGAGCGGCTCGACCGGCCCGAGGCCCGCATCGAGTGCATGCGCGTGCTCGCGCTCGGAGGACGCTCAACCGGTGACGATGCCGCCGAGACCGGCTACTTCGCCGCACGCGCAGCACTGGCCAAGGCGGTGTCCGAGGCTGCCGCGCACGTCGCCAGTCGCGGCCTGTCGCAACAATCCGCGCCTGCGCTGGTGCGCCTGGTCAACCAGGTCGCCGCGCGTTTCTCGATCGTCGTTTCGGAAAAGGCCGCTGCACAGTCGATGCCGGTGCTCGGCGCGATCGGCGGCGCACTCGTCAACACCCTGTTCATGGATCACTTCCAGGACATGGGGCGCGGACACTTCATCGTCCGACGGCTGGAGCGGACGCATGGTGCCGATGCCGTGCGCGACGTGTATGAACGTCTGTGACTGAAGGTCCGGATGAAACACCCTCGCGCGCTGGCCGGCCGGCGTTGCACTTTCGACGCACATGACCGACCAACGCGATCGGTCTGACTCATTCAGTGAACGATGCTGTCGATGATTTCGTGCACTTCCCGTTCGAGCGCATCGGATGCCGTCACGACCACTTTCCGCTGATCGATCGTCGTCGTGAAGTGATTCGCATCGTCGTGCCGCAAATAGGATTCACGCAACTGCTCGGTCACCTTCTCGATCTCGGCCGGAGTGACACCATGTTCTTCGATCAGCGTGTTGAAGCCACTGACCTTCCCGTCATGGATCCATGCCAAGCCGAACTTTTTCGGGGGCTTGCCGATGAATACATAAGCGGCATGATCGGACGGTACCACCTCGAGCGGTTGCTTGACCTTGTGCATCAATTCCTGGATTTCATGTTCGACCTCGGCCACCTTCCTGCCGGCACGGCTGTCCGCTTCGAGCGGTGGGTAGTCGGGTGTACGGCTGGAGAAAAGTTCACCTAAAAAGCTCATGTCCGCCTCCTCGCATCTGCGCAGCGTTTTGTGAGTGGGCTTCAATTCCCAAGCTTAGTTGCCCACACCCAGCGCGCAATAAATTATCCTGCGCGCCGGCGGCTGATCAGCTGAGCTTATGGTTGTCGTGCCAAGGTGCGTGGCCGCTCGCCGTGCAGCGCAACGACGGATCATGATGGCGCGGCCTGTGCCGTGGTCGGGCCGCAGTTCCGCTGCGATCGCGGGCGATGCGCATGCAGTTCACAGTCGTGAGTCGGATCCGGTACAGCCATTGGCAGCGCTGCCGCATGCCGTGCTCAGCAGTGCGATGCTCCCCACGCCGGCCAGCAGCAGCAACAATGACGGTGGCAGGGGGGTGGCGGCCGAAGCGCTGCCGACGGACACGACGCCGGTCTGGACAACGAACTGCGCAGGATCCGTTTGTCCCGGCGCCCAGAAGATGGACTCACCGTTGGCGCCACCAACCGATCCGCAACCAGCGGGTCCGGCAAGGCACCAGCCATTGTCGTCGGGGCCGCCCTGAAAGAAGGTGAAACCGGCGAGCGAGAAGTCGAATAGAAGGTCGGTCGCGGTGGCGCTGAGTCCCGCGCTGATCTGCAGGTTTCCGGCCGAGATCGAGTCTGGCGAACCACCATTGAGGCCCGGTGATGTGAGCGTAAACGCCCAGTCGATGATATTGGCCGACGAGAGCGCACCGATCGTGTCGTCGGTGGTGATGTACCCGGTAACGGTGCCGCCACCAATCGTTCGATCGACATTGAACACGGTCGCGTGGGCGTTAAAGGCAACTGCAAAAAGCCCGGCCACGGCTACAGCCGCAATTGGCAATTGCTTCATATCAATCTTCTCTCCATGCCTGTGATCATGGGTCAGACTGCTCTGAGCAAGGATAGCAGCCCTGTTTCGTGTGCTGCGGTTTGCCGGATGCCTCATCAGTTAATTTGATGCCTGACACACAAGCGGCACAGAACCTGTGCGTCTTTCCTGCGCTAGTCTTCTGTCAATAACAAAAAGCAAGGAGGGGACGCGCGTGACCGCCACCACCGAAGCCGCTGTCGCCGAGCAGCGCGATGCGCAGGTCGAAAAGATCGACCTGGAAGTCGAGCGCAAGGTCAACCTCGGTAATCGCCTGCTGCAGCATCACCGGGCGATCCTGCAGGATCTGCCCTTCAACGGCATGCCTGAGCTGCTTACCGATGACCACCGAGCCGCGATCGACCGCCTGGTAGAAAAGCATGGCCACCGCAACCTGCATATCCGGGTCAAGCGCATCGTCGGTTACGCCAGTAGCATCGGCGACGCGCAGAACAACCTGCTGCTGTCGCAGCAGCGCGCCCAGGCGGTGCACCAGTACCTGCTCGGCCGGGTGACGGCGGCCGGCATCGATCCGGATGAGATTTTCTCGTCCGGCTTCGCGGTGATCGCCAAGGGCGAATCGGATCTGCCGGTCCCGACCCAGCCGGATGCGGATCATCCGCTCAACCGCCGGGTCGAGATCGTCTACCTGCTTACCATCGACCTGCCAGCGCCGCCGGACGCGGCATCCGGCCCGACCAGTACCCTATGGAAGATCGATTTCGGTCCGGCCGGGGCCGGCTTCTTCCTGCAGGCCGGTGCCGGCAAGCTGACCATGCTGCCGGATGGTGGCGAGGGCAGTCCGAGCGAAGAGATCGAAAAGAACTTTACCTTCGAACAACTCGGCTTCTCGATCGGACTGTTCGAAAAACTGAAGAAAGCGAAGTTTCTGCAGCGCTTTCCGCTGCTGCGCCGGGCGCTCGGCACGCTGCATCCCGACAAGCCCGGCAATTACCCGAAGACCTCGGCGCTGCTGCAGAACATCGGCTTCAGCGTCGACCTGGTTTCGGTGGGCGGGGAGTTCCAGACCGACCTGCGCCTGTCGTTCGCCGAGCTGCAGTCGTTCAACTTCAATACCCTGTCGGCCAGCCTGAGTATCCTCGGCAAGGGCGAGGCCTCGCTGCTTATCCTGCACAACGGCCACTTCTTCTCGCCGACCGTGATCCTCGGCGTCGGACAGAACATCGCGGTGCCGGATGTCGAGGCCGGCATTGTCCCGATCGGCTTCGTGCAAGTGAACCTGGCGTCATGACTATGCTCAACTCGATCGACAGCCTGCTCACCACGGTCGCTATCGGCCCGCTGCAGCCGTTGCTGGAACAGGTCCTCGGCCCGGTGTTTGACCATCTGGAGATGGCTCAGTTCTTCGAGTCCGAGGAAGACGGGGTGCTCAGTTATACGCTGATCCTCGGCGTGAAGCAGAGCGTGCTGCTGCCGCTGCCAGGCTTCGATGCGATCGCGCTCGGCATCGTGCGCACCAGTGACGACGAGATGCCGCTGATCCTGGCCGAGCTGGTCTTCGAGGGCGCGCCGTTGCGCGTCGCCATCCGTCATTTCCCGTTGCGCGTGGTGATCGACAATCCATTGCTGTTGCCGGTACCGACCGAAGACGGTACCGCGCTGGACGGTTTCTCATTCGAGATCGAGGGTGCGTTCTCGGTGGCTGCCGACCTCGCGGTCCATGCCGAGTTGGAGAGTTTCTCACTGCCGCCGTTCACGATCGATGGCACCGGTCTGCTGCTCGGGCTGGAACAGTGCCGGCTGGTCATGCACGAAGACGATGTCGACGACGACCTGGTCGCGCTCGGCTTCGACAGTACTTTCCGCGGCTTCCACGCGGCCAGCGCGCAGGTCTACTGGGACATCCCGTTCCAGGTCGCCGGTATGGATCTGCCCGGTCTGCGCGCCGACCTGGAAAACCTCGCGCTCGGCAACCAGGGCGTATCGGTCGCGGCAACCCTCACCTGGCCGGTGGTGCACGACGGTGCGAAGTTCGATGCCGCGCAGACCGAGCTGCTCGGCCAACTGTTCGGCTGGGCGTTCGCATTCGAACAGCTCGACCTGGTCATCGAACGCAACGTGCCGATCGGCAGCCTCGCCATTGGCTACCTGCGCGTGCCACTGCTCGACCGGATCGTGCGCGTCGAACTCGGCTACCGCGAGGCGGACGGGGATGGTTACCGCTTCCATCTGCGCATCGCCCAGGCCGATCCGCCGATCGAGGTCGCACTGGGTGACGACAGCTACACGCTGCAGCTGGCCAACCTGGTTCTCGAAGGCAGCTTCACCAGCGAGGGTGAGTTCGCGCTCGACGGGCGCGCCGACATCACGCTTGATCTGCCCGGCCTGCAGGTAAGCACGAGCGGCGTGGAGATCGCGCTGGAACATCTCGACAGTCACGATGCCCTGCGCATCAGCCTGCCGCAGGTCGTGATCGACGGCTATGGCCAGGTCGACGATGCGCAGTTGGTCGCCGTGTTCGCAGAAGATGCGGATGGCGACTACGCACCGCAGATGCTGGAGCTGATCGGCAGCGTCGTGTGGCGGGACATCAGCGACCGCATCCAGCTTGATACCGGCTTGCCGTGGTTACCGTTGCCGCCCGACGATGCCGAGCTCACGCTGCGCGCGCTGTGGGTCGGCGACCAGTTGCAGTTCACCCTCGACGCGGCGCTCGACGATGTCGACCAGCTGTGGCGCTTTGTACCGCAGGCGGCCCGACCCGAGGTCGAGGATGCAAGGATCGAGATTGCGCTGGTGGTCGATGGCAGCGATTTCAGTGGCGAGCTTGGCCTCGCGTTCGCACTGCGCCTGCCCGACCTGGCGAGCATCGGTCCGCTTGCGGCCGCCGGCCTGGCCGACGTGATCGCGATCGAGACGGGCGACGAGACCGGCCTGATCCATCTGCGTTTCGTCGCCGAGATCGGCAACAGCGATGGTGATGCGACCGGCCGCTTGGTTGCCGAAGTCGAGGACGCATTGTCGCTTTCACTGCAACTGCCCGGTCTGGTGCTACCCGAAGCGCCGCTGCAGGTCGCGATCAACGAGGTGGCGATCACGTTTGGCGCGGACGGCGATGAGCTCGAAGGCAGCCTGCAGCTCGGCGGCGACTTCGTGCTGCGTCCGATCTTGCCCGATACCGCACTGGCGTCGGCACCGCCCCTGATCACGCAGCAGCTCGATCGCCTGCTGCAGGTCGCGCGCTCGGTCGACCTGAGCGGCAGCGCCACACTGACGGTCGGCTTCGCCGCCGACAATGCTTGGTTCGCGACCGATTGCACGTTCGACCGTGCAGGCCTGGAACTCGACCTGTTCGACATGCTGGCCAGCGCGACTGGTACAGCCGGCACGCTGCTCGACAGCGGCGGCGCGAACGAGATCGACCTGGACATTGACGTCGCCGCCGAACTGCAGCGCATCCACCTGTCGATTGGCAGCGAGGAGCCGGCCGACCAGGGGATCGCGTTCGGCTTTGGTATCGAAGCCAGCTTCTCATTCGCCGGCCAGACTGCGGATCTTGGTTTCGAGTTGACCCACGAAGGCCTGAGCTTCGGCCTCGACCGCTTGCGCATCCCGATTGCGATCCCCAAGCTGCCGCTCAGTCGTGGCGATCTCGATCGTTTGCGCGATGCCGCGGGTCAATGGGATTACGTAAACCGTTGGCAGGGCGACATCGAGTCCGAACTCGACGGGCTGATCGAGGACGAGAACGATCTGCTCGACGATGCGTTGCGACGGCTCGACGACCTGCGCGACAACGATGGTGATGCGTATGCGCTGTTCGAGGTCGAGTTCCGCGAGATCCCGGCGATCCGCAAGCGCCTGTTCGACCTGGCCGGGCGCAAGTTCCTGTACCAGGCCGTGCTCGCCGTGCACCAGATGCTCGGTCGGCTCGGCGTGGACGGCAGCCAGTCGACCTACCAGCAGGGCGTCGAGGTCTACCAGGATGCGGTCGACGTCGTGTTAGGTTCGCTACATGTCGACAGCCTGTTGCAGTTCGAGATCAGCGATGTGCGCTTCATGTTGCCGTTCAACGATCCGTCCGACATCCGGGTCGAGGGCGGTGCGTCGATCACCGGCTTTGCGCCGGACGACCCGCTGGCGCCGCTCGGCGATCTGGTGTTCAAGCTCGGCCTGTCGGCCGACGCGATCTATTTCGCGGTCGAGGGCGGTGCATCGCCGATCCCGTTGCCCGACGTTGGTCGTTACCCGGGCAGCGCCGTGCATCTCGACCGCCTGGTGATCGGTTACGGCTACAGCAAGAACAGCCTCAAGATCGACTTTGCCGGCGAGCTGATCCTGTCGCCGCAGCTGGTCGACGACGCCGATACCTCGCAGGAACTTGGTTTCGGTGTGCGCTTGCCGCAGAACAGCAAGCTGCAGTTCAAGCTCGACCTGATCCCGGTCACGCTCGGCGAGATCGAGTTCGTGATCCCACTGGTTGCGTTCGACATCGATCTGCGCAGCGACCGGCCACCCCTGCCGGCCGCAGCCGGCAGCTGCCGGCCGGAGTGGGACGGGCTGCAACTGCACGTGCCGGGCATCGTACGCGCCGATCTCAAGCGCTATGCCTTCTCGCCGTTCTTCGGTCCGCTGCCGGCGACCAACTATGACTACAGCTACGACCTGGAGATCGGCAACGACGAGATGGGCCTGCGTCATGTCGCCGACTACCGCGCCATCGCGCCGATCGCCGGCACCATCCCGGTGCCGTTCCTTGCCGACCTGGTGCCGTTCTTCGAGCGCTATTGCCTCGACCTGCGCCTGGCCGGTTTCGAGATCGGTTTCGACCTTGCCCGGCCGTTCCCCAAGCCGGGCCCGCTGTTGATCTTCGAACTGCTCGGCTTCCTGTCCGACACCTCGCTGCCGATCGATCCGAACGGGCAGATCGCCGGGCTGATGTATGCGCAGCTGCAGCGTGGCCGCATCACGGTGCCGGCGCGGGTCCAGGCGCTGTTCCCGGCCGCCAACAGCGTTGTCGGTCGCAACCTGTCGGCGCGCGTCGATGTGACCACGGTGATCGCGCTGTTTCAGCAGATGCGCGCACTGTGGGACACACTGCAGCAGCGCGTCGCAAACAGCAGCACGGCTGGCATCGACTGGGTCGAGGACATCATCGCCAACCCGCCGCAACTTGCCGTTGGTCAGATCCTGCACGTTCTGCCCGAGTCGATGCGCACGCTGCGGCTCGAAGGCCGTTTCCTCCACTTCGAAGCCAGCGCAACCCTGATGCTCGCGCTGGCGGATGAGATTGCCGCGGACTATGGCGACAACAGCGAGCCTGCACCGCCACCGCCGTCCGGAGGCGCGTTCGAACCGGTCTATGCGAACGACTTCAACAGCACCTCGCTGGCCGGCTGGCAGCGCTACAACCGCGGCCTCAAGCGCGGTCAGGGCAATTGGCGTGTCGTCGATGGCCAGCTGCTGCAGGACAACAACGTCGGTGACAACTCGCCCGGCCGCTATGGAGCGATGTTGATCTACGAGCAGATCGAGATCGACGACCTACGTCTGCTGGTTACGGCCAGTTCGTCCGACAACGATGGCCTGGGCGTGGTGTTCCACTTCCAGGACGAGCGCACTTTCTACCGCTTCCGCATGACCGAGGAGCAGAAGGAATGGCGCCTGGATAAGCTCGACGGTGGCCGCGTCACGACCCTGTTCCGCAGCGAACAACGCTTCAAACGCGACAAGCGTTACGACATCCGGATCGAGACCGTCAGCCGTGCCGGCGGCAGCGCCGCGTTGCCGTTGCGAAACAATCCGGCCGATCGCCGGCCGGTGCTGTCGCTCGACATTGACGGTCTGTTGTCTGCCCGTGAAAAGCTGCCAATGTCGGTCACGCGTATCCGCGTCTGGGTCGACGGCATCGCCTGGTGTGATGTCGACGACAGGGTGGACGCACTGACCCACGGCCACATCGGCCTGGACAGCTGGTGGAACAGTGGCGCGCGTTTCGACAATCTGCAGCTTTACGCGCGCTGGCAACCGGTGCTCGGCATCGGCCACGAGGTGCCCGCCGACGCGCTGCCGGCGCTGGCCAGCACGCTGACCGGACCGGTCGGTGAGCCGCCGGCCGCGCTGGCCGCGTTCTCAGCGGTCGACATCGCCGAGGCGTTGGCCGATGCGCCGGCGGTTGCCGTGACACTGGCCGCTCGCGTGCGCCTCGCTGGCAGCCAGGTGTTCGAGATGCTCGGCTGGATCACCGGCGACGGGCGCTATGGGCTGAGGTCGCGCCTCGGGCTGCCACCGCTTTCGCTGGCTGTCGCCGGCATATCGGTGCCGTTGCCGCTACAGCTGGCTGGCCGGGTTTCACTGGCCGGGCACAGCGCGGGCGCCGATTCATATGTCGCGGCCGAGGCCAGCGTCTACGCCGACTGGACGGTGCTGCCGGGTGCCCAGAACCAGCCGCCATTGGCACGCGTGCTGATCGGCAGCGGGCAGCATCCGGTCACGCTGCGCCTGAACTCGGATCGCGAGTTCTTACTGCGTGGCGACGGCCAGTTGCAGCTGTTCGCGCAGCAGGTTGTGATCACCGGTGCGTTCGATGTCAGTCATGCCCATGCGCTGGTCGAAGGCAGCCTCGACTTCACGCCGGAGCTTTTCATCGGCGGGCAGCGCCTGCTGAGCCTGCAGGCCGATGTCCAGGGCCAGATCGGTCCGGGGCGTGCACTGCAACTGCAGGGTGCCGGTTCGTTGTCTTTGTTCGAGCGTGCCTTCGCGGCCGGCTCGGTGCGCATTGCCGAACGCGTGATCGAGCTGGCGGCAGAACTAGGCGCCGGGCCGGGTGCCAATGGCCGCATCGCCAGCTGGTCGCCGGCCGGTCTGCCGCTCAAGCAGGTCCGCCTGGCATTGGCCGGGCAGCTCGACTTCAATCCGCCGGTCCCGCGCCTCGCGTTGCAGGGCGAGGGTGGCTTCACGCTGCACGGTGCGCAGGTCGAAGGTGCGTGTCGGATCGAGGCGCAGGGCAACGACTGGCTGATGGCCGCGTCCGGCCGCCTGTTCTGGCAGGGACGTAACTGGATCGACGGTGCGCTGGTGCTGCGCGACGAAGGTATCGAGATCAGCGGCCGTGCCGACTTCGGTCTCGGCCTGACTCCAACCCAGCTGCCGGCCGGGATCGAGATCGCCGGCCTGCACCTGCATGCCACGGTTTCGGGTCGCTTCACGCTCAACGCGGCCGGCCAGCTGGTCGCCTGGTCGTTCGATCTCGACTGGCAGCTCGCGGTGCGCCTGCCCGGCACCGACAATAAACAGGCGCTGCCGATCGCGACTCAGCAGCTGTCGATCAATGGCAGTCATGCCGGTGGCGGAGACGTGCTCGAACTGGTCGATCTGGTGGCTTTCAACGGCCTGACCCTGTTCGACCTCGAGCAGTTTGAGATCCCGGTGCCGACCATCGACCTGAGGTCGGGGCGGGGCATCTACCTGCGCAATGGTCTCGACATCGATGTCGATGGTGACGGCGCCGAGACCACCGTACTCACGCCGATCCCGCCCAGCGACAATGCGACGCCCGCGTACACGGTGCCGCTGATCGGCATGAATTTCTACGAGGACGACGTCGCTGTCGACTTACCCAGCCTGTCGCTACCGGTACCGGTCCTCAGCACCGAGGACATCAACGGCGAAGCGCCCCTACTGCGTGTGCCGACCCCGGCCATGGGCAGCGTCCCGCTCGGTCGCATCCGGTTCGAGAACACCGCCTTCGCGTTGAAGCTGGCATGGCAGGAGGGCCAGCTTGGTGTACTTGTCGCTGGAGAAGACCGCTTCGTGCCATTCGCCAACAACCTGTTTCTCAGTATCGTTGTTGCGCTGGATGGGGGGATTGGGGGGTGATGGGTGTTCGGTTGCTGGCTCGATCCGCTGGACCGGAATGTGACTGCTGGTACGTTTTGAGCTGAGTTTAGCTAACGACTGTTTGTCGGCCAAAGCGGTCGTTCAGGGTCCGTCTTGGCTACGGCCGCAATGGATCGGTCACCGGACGTAGGCCAGGAGAGCTTGCCGAACGGCGGCTTTTCGATCGCCTGACCGGCAGGACTCGACCGATTCTGTTGAAAAACTCCGAACCATGGAATTTCACAGAACAGAACCTTTACGAGAGTCGCGTTGAACGGAAAAATCTGGGCGAAATCCTGTCTAACGGAACTCTCGTTAACGAAATTGTAGGGCCCGGAATGGCTTGTCACGGAGAGACCGAGTTTTTCAACAGAATCGACCCAAAGCTGCCCTCGCGCTATGGGCTGAGTCGAACCGCGAACTTGGCCTGCCGAATCAAGTAATCTGCCCCCGAAATTCCGAGTGACTCAGCGCACGAAGGCACCGCGCCCCGCATATACGGCCGAGTCGCCCAAGGTCTCCTCAATACGCATCAACTGGTTGTACTTCTCAACCCGCTCGCCGCGGCACGGGGCCCCGGTCTTGAGGTGGCCGGTGGACAGCGCCACGGTGAGGTCGGCAATGAAGCTGTCCACGGTCTCGCCGCTGCGGTGTGAGACCATCGCGCCCCAATTGGCGCCGTAGGCCATGTTGATCGCGGCCACGGTCTCGGTCAGCGAACCGATCTGGTTCAGCTTGATCAACACGGCGTTGGCGACGTTCTCCTCGATGCCGCGCTGGATGCGCTTCACGTTGGTGACAAACAGGTCGTCGCCCACCAGTTCGATCTTGTCGCCCAGGGCCTTGTTGAGCAGCTTCCAGCCGTCCCAGTCGTCCTCTGCGAGGCCGTCCTCCAGGACCACGATGGGGAAACGGGAGGTCCATTCGTCGTACATAGCCACCATCTCGGCCGCTTCGACCTTGCGGCCCTCGGTACGCAGGTTGTAAAGGCCATTCTCGAAGAAGCCGCTGGAAGCGGGATCGAGGGCGATGGCGATGTCCTCGCCGGGGCGGTAGCCCGCGGCGCCGATGGCCTGCACGATGAGTTCCAGCGCCTCGACGTTGCGCTTCAGGGCCGGGGCGAAGCCGCCTTCGTCGCCGACGCCGGTGGAGTGACCTGCGTCCTTCAAGACCTTCTTAAGCGCGTGATAGACCTCGGCGCCCCAGCGCAAGGCCTCGGCGAAGCTGGGCGCGCCGACCGGGGCGATCATAAATTCCTGCAGGTCTGTGCCCTGCCAGTTGGCGTGCACGCCGCCATTGAGGATATTAAACATGGGAACCGGCAGGCGGCAGGCAGTGGCCCCGCCCAGGTAGCGAAACAGGGGCAGGCCGCAGGCGTCCGCCGCTGCCCGGGCCACGGCCAGGCTCACACCGAGGATCGCGTTGGCCCCCAGACGCGCCTTGTTGGGCGTACCGTCCAGCTCCAGCATGGCCCGGTCCACCGCGCCCTGGTCGAGCGAATCCATACCTGTCAGGGTGGCCGCGATCTCACCGTTGATGTGGCCGACCGCCGTCAGCACCCCCTTGCCGCCATAGCGCGACTTGTCGCCGTCACGCAGTTCCAGGGCCTCATGGACACCGGTCGAGGCGCCGGAAGGCACCGCGGCGCGCGCCGTACCGCCGAAATCCAGGGTGACCTCGACTTCCACGGTGGGGTTGCCGCGAGAATCGAGGATCTCGCGGGCATGGATCTTTTCAATGTGGGTGCCCATGGTGGATTCCTTTTTGACCGTGTGTGGAGGGTGATGAAGGGCGCGGATCTTTGCGGACGGCGTGCCGCCAGAACTATAGACCACGGCGTCCACCCCGGCGCGGGGGTCGGGAATCGTCTGGTTGAGGAAGGGGTCAGCTCCAGGCCGGTTTCTGACCAAGGCCGCTCTCGACCCACAGCGGAAGTTCAGCCTTACGGCAGTAGACCCAGATGAGACGCTGCGGTGTCGTTTGCTAGGCGCTCCTCCCGTGATGCCAGTGCAAGGGTCGCAGTTGTCGAGCCGGTGGCTGATACATTTCCGTTGTGCTTGATGGACGGCAGGTGCACGGAGATATGCTACTGTTTGCCAACTACGTAACCTTTGCGTCGCCGTTTCGCAGAGAAGCTACTTTGCCTCCTGCAACAACTCGGTAAGCGTGCCAAAGGCTGGTTACTTACGGGCACCTCTATAAATGATCTCGCGCACGTCAATTGGCGCGGTCAGCGTGGCGACGGCCCGATTTCACCGCGCTGATGTCTGATTTCGGTCCCGAAAGTCGCTTTCCTTGCGCCCGATTCGGCTGTTCCAGCCGTTGCTGGCCGGTTCCTGCGCGCTCAGCCCGTGCAGCAGGCGGATTGCGGCCTGAGCAAGAATTCCAAGCGTCGCATGTTGTAGGTCAGGTTCATCAGCCCGATCTTCACTGCCGCTCGGACCTT
>JAGRHE010000449.1 GCA_020445165.1 Gammaproteobacteria bacterium | reverse complement strand
CTCCAGGCACCCTGGCCGAGGTCTTCGCCGATCGCGACGAACAGGTCACGCGTGAGGCCGGCATCGATCGCGGCCTCGGTCATCGGCATGGTCTGGACCAGGTAGATGCGCTTCTCGGGGTGCATGTCGGCGACCAGCTCGCCGTCGCGGGTGGCGACGACGTGGCCACGGTAGGCCGTGTAGTTGGCACCCTTGGTGATCTCGACGCCGCGGAACTCGAAGTCGTGACCGCCCATGCTGTAGGTCTCGCCCGGCGTCAGGCGCACGTCTTTCTCGGTCGAGTAGATCGAGGTCAGGGTGACGCCGACGATGAACACGGCAATGCCGACATGACCGAGCACCATGCCCCAGAAGCCGCGCGGGATCTGGCGCCAGTTGCCATGCGGGCGCAGGCGTTCGCGGATCGCGACCAGGGTCGAACCGACCACCCAGAAGGCCAGCACCATGCCGAACGCGGCCTGCCAGACGAATTCCGGTGTCAGCACGACCGGGTAGGCGAGGCCCAGCACCAGCGCGATGATCGCCGGCACACGCAGGCGTGGCCACAGGTTGGCGAAGGTGTCGCGCTTCCAGCGTGCCAGCGCGCCGATACCGACCAACAGCGCGAGCGGCGCGGTCAGCGGAATGAACACCGCGTTGAAATAGGGTGGGCCGACCGAGATCTTGCCCAGGTTCAGCGCATCGACGGCCAGCGGGTACAGGGTGCCGAGCAGAATGCTCGCAGCCGCGACCACCAGCAGCACGTTGTTCAGCAGCAACCCGGTCTCACGCGATATCAGCTCGAACCGGACCGAGCTCTTCACCTGGTTGGCGCGCAATGCGTACAGGGTCAACGAGCCGCCGACCACGGCCATCAGGAACATCAGGATAAACACGCCGCGCTCCGGGTCGGAGGCGAAGGCATGGACCGATGTAAGCACGCCGGAGCGGACCAGGAAGGTGCCGAGCAGGCTGAGTGAAAAGGTGAAGATCGCCAGCAGCACGGTCCAGGCTTTGAATGCGCCGCGCTTCTCGGTGACCGCCAGCGAGTGCA
>JAGRHE010000448.1 GCA_020445165.1 Gammaproteobacteria bacterium | reverse complement strand
GTTTGGGGCGATGGCATTAAGCCCAACCGGGCAATGCGATCGCGATTTCGACCTCGAACCTACCCACGTAAAAAAGCCACCGGACTTCCGCCCGGTGGCCTTCCGGTTGCGCTCCGAGCATCACTCAACCGGAACGTTCACGGCGCTCCGAGAGGCTTTCGACCGCTTCGATTACCGGCGGGGTCCCGGTTTCGCGAGCCTGCGCAGCCGCGTCTTCCACAACCGGCTCGGCGCCCGGACCGGACGGATTGGTGAATCGATCGTTGAGCTCCTGCACGTATCCGTTTGCATCGGCCAGCACCTTGGTGATGCGACGACGCGCACCACGGCCCCAACCGGCCGGATTCCTGGAAAACATCCAGCGAATCGGACGGGTGCTGCGCGCAAATGCACGCAGAATGCTTTCGCGCTGCATGCCTTCCGGCATTTCCCGAAGCAGGCCCCGGGTGCAGGCGCGCGCCGCGCCGCGACGGATCGAGAAGTGCAGCGAGATCAGGATCAACAACACGATGGCAGCGATCACACCGCTGATGATCGGGTGTCCTTTGACCGTATCGAGCCACGGTGGGACGAAATGGATGCCATCCCACCAACCGGCCCAGATACTGCCGCCCAAGACCGCGCCCGTGATTCCGCCAAACAACAAGGCATCGCCCCACACCACCTTCGCGCGCCAGCGGTCGAGCAATTCCCGCAGATAGGGCACATGGCGTTCCTCGATCGCGCGGGCGACCTTTTCCAGCGAGCCGACGATACGGTAATCGCGTTCCACTTCGACCTGATGCATGCGCGAATAGATTTCGGCGAGATCGGCATCCCGCTTGGACTCGAAGCGCTTGCGCAGCGCGGGATCGTCGATCGGCACCGAGGCTTCGGAGTTGTAGATGGTGTAGAAGCGTCCGGCGGTCAGTCCTTTCTGCGCCAGGGCACGTTGCCAGGCGGCGATGACCTCCTCCGGATTGTCCTCACGTGCGGTGGTGTCGATCTGGTTGAGGATGTAGAGAAACTTGTTCGAATCGTGGCGATTGATAGTGTCCGAGACCAGATGCTGCAGGGTGTCCTGCATCGCGCCAGGCTCCGGA
>JAGRHE010000447.1 GCA_020445165.1 Gammaproteobacteria bacterium | reverse complement strand
AGGAAGGTGTTGGCGATACCACCGCCGACAACCAGCTGATCGACCTTTTCCGACAACGCCTCGAGCACGGTCAGCTTGGTCGACACCTTGGAACCACCGACGATGGCGACCATCGGGCGAGCCGGGTTGGCCAGCGCCTTGGCCAGGCTGTCGAGTTCTTCGGACAACAGCAGACCGGCACAGGCGACCGGCGCGAACTTGCCGGCGCCGTGGGTCGAGGCCTGGGCGCGGTGCGCGGTGCCGAAGGCGTCCATGACGAACACGTCGCACAGGGCCGCGTATTTCTTCGACAGGGTCTCGTCGTCTTTCTTCTCACCGGCGTTGAAACGCACGTTCTCGAGCAGCACGACCTCACCCTCGGCGACGTCGAAGCCGCCGTCGAGGTAGTCCTTGATCAGGCGCACTTCCTTACCGAGCTTGGCCGACATGTCGGCGGCGATCGGCGCCATCGAGTTCTCTTCATCGACCTTGCCCTCTTCCGGGCGGCCACGGTGCGACATCACCATGACCTTGGCACCGGCCTTGGCACAGTGTTCGATGGTCGGCATGGACGCGGTGATGCGGGCATCAGAGGTAACCTTGCCGTCCTTGACCGGCACGTTCAGGTCGGCGCGGATCAATACGCGTTTACCGGCGAGATCGAGATCGGTGAGCTTGATGAAAGCCATGGGGTACTCCGTATTAATTCTCTGAAGAGATGTTTGGAAAGCCGGCAGGCTTTGCGAACAGCTCTGGGTAACAGGTGCAGGGCAAAGGCGGAAATGGGGAGGAAACCCTCCCCGCTCCCGTCATCGATCAGCCCTTACGCGGCAACGTGCTTGGCGAAGCGCAGCATGTTGCAGGTGTAGCCGTACTCGTTGTCGTACCAGGACACGACCTTGACGAAGGTGCCGTCCAGCGCGATGCCGGCCTCGGCATCGAAGATCGACGACGAACCGCAACCGCGGAAGTCGGTCGAAACGACTTTCTCGTCGGTGTAGGCCAGGGTCTCACCGATGCCCGGTGCTTCCGACGCGGCCTTCATCGCAGCACAGATCTCGTCGTACTTGGCCGGCTTGTCCAGCTCGACGGTCAGGTCGACCACCGACACGTCGGAGGTCGGCACGCGGAACGCCATACCGGTCA
>JAGRHE010000446.1 GCA_020445165.1 Gammaproteobacteria bacterium | reverse complement strand
GAAGTGATCCAGGGCAACCTGCGTTCGCGCCAGGAGGCGGCCGAGCAGGCGCGCGAGATCATCACCTTCCAGGTCGACGAATTCCTCGCCTGGATGCGTTCGCTGGACGCGGTCGGCCTGATCCAGGATTACCGCCGCCAGGCACACGCGATCCGTGACGAGGTGCTGGGCAAGGCGCAACGTATGCTCGAGTGCGGCAAACCGGCCGACGAGGTACTGGCTTTCCTGGCCCAGACCCTGACCAACAAGCTTCTGCACACCCCCAGCACCCAGCTGCGTGAAGCCGGCAGCAACGGACATCACGAACTGCTCGAAGCGGCCAACGCCCTGTTCCAGCTCGGCCACGGTAACGCTGGCAACGATTAGCGGCGCCTGCCACATCAATTCCCCCGGCGACCCAAGCCGTTCGACATCACCGTCAACTACATCGCCCCGTGGGCGAGTCCGCAGCATGAAAACCAGTATCCGCAACAAGCTCGAACAGATCAGCGACCGCTATCACGAAATCACCGCGTTGCTCGCCGACCCCGAAGTACAGAGCGACAACAACCGGTTTCGCGAACTGAGCCGGGAATACGCCCAGGTCGAGCAGGTGAGCCGCTCGTTCGGGCAGTACATGGCAGCCGAACAGGAGCTGCGCAGCGCCGAGCAGATGCTCTCCGATCCGGAGATGGCCGAGCTGGCCGAAGACGCCTGCGCCGATGCGCGCCACACGCTGCAGCAGCTCGAACCGGAACTGCAACGCCTACTCCTGCCGCAGGATCCGAACGATGCCCGTAACGTGTTCCTCGAGATCCGTGCCGGCACCGGCGGCGCCGAGGCGGCACTGTTCGCCGGTGACCTGCTGCGCATGTACCTGCGCTATGCCGAACTGCGTCGCTGGCAGACCGAGACCATCAGCCAGAGCGTCGGCGAACAGGGTGGCTACAAGGAGGTGATCGTGCGCATCGTCGGCCAGGGCGTGTTCTCACGCCTCAAGTTCGAATCCGGCGCCCATCGCGTTCAACGCGTACCCGAGACTGAATCGCAGGGCCGCATCCACACCTCGGCCTGCACGGTCGCGATCCTGCCCGAGGCCGAGGCGGTCGACGGCTACGACATCAATCCCGGTGACCTGCGCATCGACACCTACCGCTCGTCGGGC
>JAGRHE010000445.1 GCA_020445165.1 Gammaproteobacteria bacterium | reverse complement strand
CCACTCTTACCCGGCGCCAAACCCTTTTATATGGGCCGCTACCGGGTCTCCTCACACACGCCTGCCGACCTCGTCGTCAAACCGCTCGATCAGCTGATCGAGGGTGAGCGTACCGAGATCCTCGCCGCTGCGGGTACGTACAGCCACGCTGCGATTTTCCATTTCGCGGTCGCCGACGACCAGCAGATACGGGGTGCGCTGCAGCGTGTGCTCGCGGATTTTAAACCCGATCTTCTCATTGCGCAAATCCAAATCCGCCCTAAAGCCTTTATCCTGCAGGCTTTTCGCGACTTCGCGACAAAATTCCGCCTGCCGGTCGGTGATGTTCAGGACCACGGCCTGCACCGGCGCCAGCCAGAGCGGGAATGCGCCGGCGTGATGTTCGATCAGAATGCCGATGAAGCGCTCCAGGGAACCGAGGATGGCGCGATGCAGCATCACCGGGGTCTGCTTGCTGTTGTCTTCCGCGATGTAGCTGGCGCCGAGCCGCCCGGGCATCGAGAAATCGAGCTGGATCGTGCCCAGTTGCCAGACCCGACCGAGACAGTCGCGCAGCGAGTATTCGATCTTCGGCCCGTAGAAGGCACCCTCGCCCGGCTGCAGCTCCCAGTCGAGCCCGCTTTGCGTCAGAGCATCTTCAAGTGATTTCTCTGCTTTATCCCACAACTCATCTGATCCAACTCGCTTTTCTGGTCGAGTGGATAGCTTGATCAGGACCTCGTCGAAGCCGAAATCCTTATACACCTCGAACAGCAGGTCGTTGAATGCCAGCACTTCGGGGAGGATCTGCGCCTCGGTGCAGAAGATGTGTGCGTCATCCTGAACGAAGTTGCGCACCCGCATCAGGCCATGCAACGTGCCCGACGGCTCGTTGCGGTGACACGAGCCGAACTCGGCCAGGCGCAACGGCAGGTCACGGTAACTTTTCAGGCCGTGGTTGTAGATCTGGATATGCGCGGGACAGTTCATCGGCTTGATCGCGTAATCGCGGTTTTCCGAGTGGGTCGTGAAGATCATGTCGCCGAACTTGTCCCAGTGGCCGGACTTCTCCCACAGACTGCGGTCGATGACCTGCGGTGTGTGCACCTCCTGGTAGCCGTGATCACGCAGCTTGTCGCGGATGTATTGCTGCACAGCCAGGTAGATGCTCCAACCCTTGTC
>JAGRHE010000444.1 GCA_020445165.1 Gammaproteobacteria bacterium | reverse complement strand
CCAGTCAGGTGCGGTGCCGTCATAGTCACCGGCACGCACGCACTCGCCATTTTCGACCACGAAGACGCCGCGCGGGTTGTCTTCGTTCTTGAATCCGCAGGTGATCACCGAGTTGAAGCCGATGTCTGCCAGCTTGCCCTTGACTTCCGGATCGGCGTTCCACGCATCCTTGAGACTGTTCATCCAGTCGGCGGAAAAAAGTTCTGCCATTCTTAACTACCTCCAAGGTCTTGTTTGCACAGCGCAGCGAGCAGGGGAGGTGGCGTCCCGCCAGGCCAAACACGACAGCGCGGCCGGGCCGCGTGTCATCGCGAAACTGGCGTGTGTCCGGGTCGACCACCAACCCTGATCGCGATTTCCCGTTCATCGGGAATGCGGCGCAATCTAATCACAGGCGCTGGCTGCAAGGTCTTCAAAGCTGTTTATAAGCGGCGCCGCGCGAATTTATTTGCAATTCGACCGCTGCCGAGTTCCCGACATCGACGTCAGCCTGACAGGTTATACTGCCGCCCTTTTGCTGCCTGGCCCATTGTCCATGACCCGCGATTGCACTGAACAGCTCACGTCCCTGATGGCACAAAGGATTCTGATCCTGGATGGCGCCATGGGCACCATGATCCAACGGCACAAGCTGGGCGAGGCGGACTATCGCGGCGAGCGCTTTGCCGATTGGCACACCGACCTGAAGGGCAATAACGACCTGTTGGCGATCACCCAGCCGCAGGTGATCCGCGAAATCCACGAGCAATACCTGAAGGTCGGTGCCGACATCATCGAGACCAACACCTTCAACGGCACCCGCGTGTCCATGTCGGATTACGACATGCAGGAGTTGGCGCACGAGATCAACCTCGCCGCCACCCGCCTGGCGCGCGAGGCCTGCGACAAGTACAGCACCCCCGACAAGCCGCGTTTCGTCGCCGGAGTGCTCGGGCCGACCAGTCGCACCTTGTCTATCTCGCCGGATGTGAACGACCCCGGCTACCGCAACATCAGCTTCGACGAGCTGGTCGAGCAGTATTACGAAGCCACCGATGCGTTGGTCGAGGGCGGTGCGGACATCCTGCTGGTCGAGACCATCTTCGACACCCTGAACGCCAAGGCTGCGATCTTCGCCATCGAAAAATACTTCGATGACAAGGGTCTACGTCTGCCGATCATGATCTCCGGCACC
>JAGRHE010000443.1 GCA_020445165.1 Gammaproteobacteria bacterium | reverse complement strand
GCTCCATCGTGTACATCGGATACTCCGTGTATGGCCCGACTCCCGTGCGGCGCAACGCCGTGACGTGGGCACCGCAACCGAGCCGCTCGCCGATGTCCTCGGCCAGGGTGCGCACGTAGGTGCCCTTGGAACAGTGCACCCGGATCTCGACCTCGGGAAGCTCGACCGACTCGACGACCAGGTCGTGAATGGTCACAGTGCGCGGTTGGCGCTCGACCTCGACGCCTTCGCGTGCCAGCTCGTACAGCCGCTTGCCCTTGTGTTTGAGTGCCGAATACATCGGCGGCAGCTGCTGAATCTTGCCGACGAAAGCCGCGCAGGCCTGCTCGATCTGCTCGCGCGAGAAATCGCCGACCGGCCTGTCCGTGAGAATCTCGCCCTCGGCATCACCGGTCGCCGTGGTCTGGCCGAGTCGCAACCGAAACCAGTAGTACTTGTCCGCGTCGAGCAGATAGGCCGACAGTTTGGTCGCATCGCCCAGACAGATCGGCAACATGCCGTCTGCGAGCGGATCGAGGCTGCCCGTATGCCCGGCCTTGCGCGCGTCATACAGTCGCTTGACCCGCTGCAAGGCGTGGTTCGAGCTCAACCCGAGTGGCTTGTCGAGGAGGAGAATGCCATTGACCGGACGCCCGCGCTGTCGACCCCGGCGTCCCACTAGCCGCCGTGCCCTTCGTCACGCGCGATCGCCTGGTCGATCAGGGAAGACAGGCGTTGCCCGTTCTCGATCGACTTGTCGTACACGAATGCAAGCCGAGGCACGGTGCGCAGGTTCTTCATGGTCTCGGCAAGCCGACGGCGAAGAAAAGCCGACGCCTTGTTGAGCGCCGATTCGGTCGTCTTCGCCTGGGCCGTATCCAGGGTCGTGAAATACACCTTGGCATGCGACAGGTCGCGCACCACGCGTACCTCCTGGATCGTCACCTGGTTGAGGCGCGGATCCCGCGCCTCATCACGTAACAGCAGGGCGAGTTCACGATGGATCTCGCTGCCGACACGATCTTCGCGACCGAATTCCTGCATGCTGGCGGACCTCAGATCTCGCGCGCAATCTCGACGCGCTCGAAGACCTCGATCTGGTCGCCGGGTTTCACGTCGTTGTAGTTCTTCACGCCGATACCGCATTCGGTGCCGGCCTTGACCTCGTTGACGTCATCCTTGAACCGGCGCAGCGATTCGAGC
>JAGRHE010000442.1 GCA_020445165.1 Gammaproteobacteria bacterium | reverse complement strand
CTTGGCGGCATTCTGTTCCTCGACGCCGGCCGACTGGATCAGGAACACGAACGGACCGGCACTGCCGTCCATGATCGGCACCTCGGGCGCGCTCACGTCCACGTAGGCGTTGTCGATGCCAAGGCCGGCAAACGCCGACAGCAGGTGTTCGACCGTGGAGATCCGCACGCCATCCTTACACAGCGTGGTGGACAGGCGCGTATCGCCCACGTTCTCGGCCTTGGCGGGAATATCGACCGGCGAGTCGAGATCGACGCGCCTGAAGATGATGCCACTGTCGGCGGCGGCCGGACGCAACGTCAGGTATACCTTCTCACCGGTGTGCAGGCCGACGCCGGTGGCTCGGATGACGTTCTTCAGTGTGCGCTGCCTAATCATAGTTGCAGGTCTCCAGGTCACAATCCCTTAACTTTCAGCCACTTGGCTCAAAGCATCGTGAAATCGCGACGACGCAATAGTTCAGTGATCCCCCGACAACAGCTTAGGGAATACCCTAATTATCGACATTTGTGGCCGTCAAGCAAGCAAAAATATCCCCCCGGCAAGTACACGGCATGGCGAAATCCGCATCAATCCGCCTGGCGGCGGAGGAATGCCGGAATGTCGAGATATTCCATATCCTTGCTGGTCGCCGCCTTGACGAATGCCTTGGCGGTCTTCTCTTTACTGCGGGATTGGCCCAGGGCCTCGCGCGAATTGTAATCCACATTTTCGGTTTCTACCGTGTCATTTGCCACCAGGCGAACCGGCTTGATCTCAACCTCGGGCGGCGCGACGACCGCTTCCATGGTCTCGCCCAACCCGGTCGCGACGACGGTCACCCGCATTTCATCCGTCATTTCCGGATCGATGACGGTTCCAACAACCACCGTGGCATCGTCACGCGCGAACTCCTTGACCGTGTTGCCCACCTCGTCGAATTCACCGATCGCAAGGTCCAGGCCGGCGGTGATGTTGACCAGGATGCCGCGTGCGCCGGACAGGTTGATGTCCTCCAGCAGCGGGCTGCGGATCGCCAGCTCGGCTGCCTCACGGGCGCGCATCTCACCGCTGGCGCGGCCGGTACCCATCATTGCCACGCCCATCTCCGACATGACCGTGCGCACGTCGGCGAAGTCGACGTTGATCAGACCCGGCTTGGTGATCAGCTCGGCGATGCCCTGAACCGCGTTGAGCAGCACGTCGTTGGC
>JAGRHE010000441.1 GCA_020445165.1 Gammaproteobacteria bacterium | reverse complement strand
AAGGAGAAATCCGAGGTGGCCGCCGGCAAGCAGGACTGGCAGAACGCGATGCTGTGGGCCAACCAGTGGTGGCAGTACCAGGTCAAGGCAGCCGACCTCGGTCTGCGCGCCAAGACCTTCCTTGAAGAAAACGGGGCGAAAAAGATCAAGTGATCTGAGCATCACCTGACACGAGCGGAATCCGGGGGGCCTGCGCCCCCCGGTTCATTTGTGAAACGACATAACCTGTGTGAACGTGAGGTAATTGAAAGATGAACACCAAGAACCTTTTCAGCGCCGCTGCGATGTCAGCGATGCTGCTGTGGGCCGGAGCCGCCAGCGCGCTCGACGGCGCACAGCTTTACAAGACCAAGACCTGCTTCTCCTGTCATGGGATGGATGCCAAGAAGACCATCCTGCCGACCTATCCGAAGTTGGCCGGACAGAACGCCGCCTACGCCGCACAGCAGATGCGCGACATCAAGAGCGGGGCGCGTTCGAATGGCCAGTCGGCGGCCATGAAGGGCGTCATGCACCTGGTGAATGACGAGGAAATCGACGCCATTGCGCAATGGCTGTCGACCCTCTGAGTCGCCGCCGCACCACCGGCCGGCTCGGCCGGTGGCTTGACCATGGTCAAGGTCTTACCGTTAGCTCCGTCTAATATTCAGGCCCATCGGCACCGTCATGCATTTCGGCGTAGCCGGAACCCAATCGAGAGGAAAGCATCCATGAACCCGTCCCGTGTCAAGCATTCGATCACCGCGGCCGCGATTGCCGCCCTGTTCGCCGCCCCGGCATTCGCGTGGAACGAGGGCGGCGGTGAACAGGATGAGGCCCTGCACCTCACGCCGAACCCCGAGAACGGCATGGAGGTCTACGAGGTCTGCTCGGCCTGCCACCTGCCCGAGGGCTGGGGCCTGCCGGACGGGACCTTCCCGCAGCTCGCCGGTCAGCACCGTGGCGTGCTGATCAAGCAGCTCGCCGACATCCGCGCGCTCAACCGCGACAACCCAACCATGTACCCGTTCGCGCTGCCCGAGTCGATCGGCGACGCCCAGGCGCTGGCCGACGTGGTCGCCTACATCGAGAAGCTGCCGATGAACCCGGAACCGGGCCGCGGCCCCTGGGGTCCGGGTACGCCCGAGTTCGCAAAGGGTGAGAAGCTGTACAAGGACAACTGCGTGAAGTGCCACGGCGAGACCGGCATGGG
>JAGRHE010000440.1 GCA_020445165.1 Gammaproteobacteria bacterium | reverse complement strand
GTCTTCGAGCTTGGGCGCAGCACGGTGGATCGGCATACGATCCTCGGTAGCGATGGGACCGGCTTCGTCGACCGGGTTGCCGAGCACGTCCATGATGCGGCCCAGGGTCGCCTGGCCGACCGGCACCGAGATCGCCGCACCGGTATTCGTCACCGCAACGCCACGCTTGAGGCCGTCGGTGGAACCCATCGCGATGGTACGCACGACACCGTCACCCAGCTGCTGCTGGACTTCCAGGGTCAGCCCGACCGAATCGATCTTGAGGGCATCGTAGATGTTCGGCATGTCACCGCGCGGGAACTGGACGTCCACGACGGCGCCGATAATTTCAACGACATTACCTGTGCTCATTGGCGTTTCCTCTTCGGCTGCCAGGGCAGCATCACATTCGTAAAAGTCTTAAATCGTTGTGCGTCGCCGATCAGGACGACACGGCCGCGGCGCCACCCACGATCTCGGAGATCTCCTGGGTGATGGCTGCCTGGCGGGCCTTGTTGTAAACCAGCTGCAGTTCGTCGATCAGGTCGCCCGCGTTGTCGGTCGCCGACTTCATCGCGACCATGCGCGCCGACTGCTCACAGGCGCTGTTCTCGACCACCGCCTGGTAGACCAGGGATTCGATGTAGCGGGTCAACAGGCCGTCGAGCACCTCTTTCGCACCCGGTTCGTAGATGTAGTCCCAGTGATGCTTGAGCTCGTCGGCGTCGTCGCCTGCGGCCAGCGGCACCAGCTGCTCGACGGTCGGCTTCTGGGTCATGGTGTTAACGAAACTGTTGTAGGCAATGCGGATCTCATCGATCTCGCCGGCCATGTACGAGTCGAGCATGACCTTGACCGTACCGACCAGGTCGTCGATATGCGGGGCATCACCCAGATGCGTGGCCTGCGCAGCGACCTTGCCACCGACACGGCGGAAGAAACCGAGTGCCTTGGTACCGATGGTGCAGTACTCGACCTCGATGCCTTCACCGCGCAGTTGCTTGATCTCACGCAGCAGTGCGCGAAACATGTTGCTGTTCAGTCCGCCACACAGGCCACGATCGGACGATACGATAATGAAGCCGATACGCTTCACGTCACG
Organism: Gammaproteobacteria bacterium; assembly: GCA_020445165.1. Next base: position 156 of record JAGRHE010000440.1, on the reverse strand, counting down.
CGCGTGCATGAACGGATGTTTGTATTCAGGGTTGGCCAGGGCGACGTGACCAATCACCTGGCGCATCTTTTCCGCATATGGGCGTGTCGCCTCCATGCGGTCCTGCGCCTTGCGCATCTTCGATGCCGCGACCATCTCCATCGCACTCGTGATCTT
>JAGRHE010000043.1 GCA_020445165.1 Gammaproteobacteria bacterium | reverse complement strand
GACGCAGGCGTTGGCGCGGCGGACATCGATGCTGTTGCCGTGACCGGCGGGCCGGGCCTGATCGGCGGACTGATCGTCGGCATGATGACCGCAAAGGCGCTGGCCGCCGCCTGGGGCAAGCCGCTCGTCGTGGTGAACCATCTCGAAGCGCATGCGCTGACCGCGCGGCTGACCGACGATGCAAGGTTCCCCTACCTGTTGCTGCTGGTTTCCGGCGGGCACACGCAGACGGTCCTCGTCACCGGCGTCGGCGCCTATGAGCGCTGGGGCACGACCATCGACGACGCGCTGGGCGAGGCGTTCGACAAGACGGCCAAGCTGCTCGGTCTGGGCTATCCCGGTGGGCCGGCGCTGGCTGCCCTGGCCGAGAAGGGTGACCCGGCGCGCTTCACTTTCCCGCGGCCGATGACCGATCGCCCCGGCCTGGATTTCAGCTTTTCCGGTCTCAAGACCTTTGCCCTGACCACGCTGCGCGAACAGGAGGCGGCGCTGGAGCCGGCCGAGCATCCCCGGTTGCATGCCGATATCGCGCGCGCCTTCGAGGACGCCGTGGTCGACACGCTGGCGATCAAGTGCCGGCGCGCGGTCGAACAGGCCGGCTGCCAGGCGCTGGTCATGGCCGGCGGGGTCAGTGCCAACCGCCGCCTGCGTGCCCGCGTCGACGAACTGATGGCCGGGCTCGGCGGGCGGGCCTACTACCCGCGGGCAGAACTGTGCACCGACAACGGTGCCATGATCGCGTACACGGGCTGGCAGCGACTCAAGGCGGGACAGCATGACGAGTTGGCTTTCGGCATCCGGCCGCGCTGGCCGATGCAGGAGCTGGCCGCCGGGCGCTGAGCGACCGGCGACGCAGAACGCGTTCAGGGATTCTTGCGCTGCTTGATGCCGGATTCGCTGCCGCTGAGCAGGTTGCGGATGTTGCTGCGGTGACGCCAGATCAGCAGCACGGTGATCAGCAGCTGAGCGGTGACGAGTTCGATCGATGGCTTGAGCAGCCACACGTACAGCGGTGCCAGCGCCATCGACACCAGCGCGGCCAGCGACGAGATGTTGGCGACCTTGGCCATGAACAGCCAGGTGGCTGCGACCGCGCCGCCGATCATCCAGCTCCAGCCGAACTGTACGCCGAGCGCGGTGGCCACGCCCTTGCCGCCCTTGAAGCCGAAGAACACCGGGTAAAGGTGACCGAGAAAGGCGGCGACGCCGACCAGCGCCAACACCAGGTTGTCGCGCCCGAGCAGCAGCGTGAGCAGGGTCGGAACGAAGCCCTTGATGCTGTCACCCAGCAGCGTGATGGCGGCGGCGCGCTTGCCACCGATACGCAGCACGTTGGTGGCGCCCGGGTTGTTAGAGCCGGTGCTGCGCGGATCCGGCAAACCCATCACCCGGCACACGATGATCGCGCTCGATACCGAGCCGAGCAGGTAGGCGCAGGCGATCAGTGACAGATCCAGAACGGTCATGCAGGTCTCCGGTAGTGGGCGCATTAGGCGACAGCGTTTCGGTACGGTCAAGGTCGCCAGCTGCTACCATCGGGCCAGTATTCGCCACATCTGCATCGCACCATGGATATCGTTTTTCTGCGTGATCTGCGCATCGACACCGTGATCGGGATCTATGGCTGGGAGCGCCGCACGCGCCAGACGCTGGTGTTCGATCTCGAGATGAGTGCCGACATCGCCAAGGCGGCGGCCAGTGACCAGATCGAGGACACGCTGAATTACAAGTCGGTGGCGAAGCGCCTGATCCAGTTCGTCGGCGAAAGCGAGTTCCAACTGGTCGAAACGCTGGCCGAGCGCTGTACCCAGATCATCCGCGAGGAGTATGGCGTGCGCTGGGTGCGCCTGACACTGAACAAGAAGGGCGCGGTGCGCGGTGCCAGTGATGTCGGTGTGATCATCGAACGCGGAGAACGCTACTGATGCCGCGCGTGTGGGTCAGCATCGGCAGCAACATCGATCGCGAGACGAACATCCGTGGCGGGATCGCCGCGTTGCGCGAACTGTTCGGCGAACTGGTCGTATCACCGGTGTACGAAGCGGAGGCGGTCGGCTTTGAGGGTGATGCCTTTCTGAACCTCGTCGCCGGCTTCTACAGCGAGCTGCCGCCGGCCAGGCTGCACGGCCTGATGCGTGCCATCGAGGCGCGTTTCGGACGTGAACGCAGTGGCGAGAAGTTTTCGGCACGGACGCTCGACATCGATGTACTGACCTACGGTGACCAGGTCACTGACGAAGGCGGCAAGCAGCTGCCGCGCGACGAGATTCTTCGCTACGCCTTCGTGCTGGCGCCGTTGGCCGACGTCGCCGGTGATGAGCCGCATCCAGAATCGGGCAGGACCTACGCCGAGTTGTGGCAGGCGTTCGAGGGTTCGCGCAATGTGCGGCGTCTCGATGACGTCGAGTGGGCCACGGCGTGACTGGGCGTCGATCGTGCCGACACGGATGCATATGCCGCGTTTACGCAATCCGCTGCGCTGCGGGCATTGGTTGCTGATCACTTTCGGTCTGGTGACAGGCTACCGGATTGGTCATTGCTGGACGCTACGTCCACCGTCCACGGCCAGAATCTGGCCGGTTACGTAGTCGGGACCGGTCACCATGCACATCACCGCGTCGGCAATCTGTTCGGCACCGGCCGGCCGGCCGAGCGGGATGCGTTCGAGAATCGCCTGGCGTTCCGCATCCTCCATGTAGCCGGCCGGCCACAATGCCGCTCCCGGGGCGATGCCATTGACCCGGACCTCGGGTGCCAGGTCGCGCGCCAGTGCCTTGACCATCATCGCGTTGGCGGCCTTGGCCATACAGTACACAGGGTGGTCGGCATGCGGCCGTTCGGCATGGATGTCGACCAGGTTGACGATGCAGCCGCGCCGCCTGCGCAACTGTGGCGCGGCTGCCTGTGACAGGAAGAACGGTGCGCGGGCGTTGCTGCCGAACAGGTCGTCCCATTGTTCGATTGTGGCTTTGCCGACCGGGGTCGGATAGAAGCTGGATGCATTGTTGATCAGCACGTCGAGGCCATCGCCGAACTCCACCGCGGCAGCCACCAGGTGCGGCCAGGACTGCGGGTCGATCAGATCGCCCTGGACCAGGCTCGCCGAATCCGGCCGCTGTTGCAGCAGTTCGTCACGCAGTGACTCGGCGGGCGCCCTGGAACTGCGGTAGTGGATCAGTACCCGCGCGCCTTGCGCGTGCAGGCGGCGCACGATCGCCGCCCCAAGGCGGGCTGCTCCACCCGTGACCAGTGCCACTTTCCCGTCGAGATCTTTGCCCGCATTCACCTGGTATTCCCCGCTTGTTAGACTGCCTGACCGGCACCAAGCCTATCGACGAAGTTCAGCTGACACTAGTGTTGTGCGCCAGACGGGCCGCAACCCCGGAGGACATGGCACCATTGGATCTACCGCAGTTGAGCGCCGACGAAGAGCAGCTTTGCGGCGCGATGCGGGAGCTGATCTCGTCCCGGATCGCGGATGTCGGCGGCATGCTGCCGTTCGATCAGTACATGGAGGCGGCGCTGTATGCGCCCGGCCTGGGCTACTACGTCAATGGTCGGCGTAAGTTCGGCGAGCAGGGCGACTTCACCACGGCGCCCGAGATCTCGCCCTTGTTCAGCCAGTGCCTTGCCGGGCAGGTCGGTGAATGCCTGCAGGACTTGGACGAACCGGTCGTGCTCGAAGTCGGCGCCGGTTCCGGGCGGATGGCGGCCGATCTGCTGTCCGAACTGGCTCGGGCCGAACGCTTGCCAGCCGAATACCTGATCCTGGAACTGAGTCCCAGCCTGCAGCAGTTGCAGCGTCAGACCATCGCCGCGGATTGTCCGCAGCTGCTGTCGCGCGTGCGCTGGTTGACGCGGTTGCCGGGGAAGGGTTTCAGTGGCGTCGTGGTCGCCAACGAACTGCTCGATGCGATGCCGGTACATCGATTCCGGCGCGAGGCTGATCAGTGGCAGGAGCTGTTCGTGACCGAAAACGAAGATGGCCTGACCGGGCAGTGGCTGGCGCCGCGCAGCACGGGCCTGGTTGCGGCAGTGGAGGCATCGGTACCTGCATGGCCGGAGTTGCCCGGGGGCTACAGTTCCGAGATCAATCTGCGCCTGCAGCCCTGGCTGGCGGCGCTGCGCGGCAGCATGATCAGGGGATACCTGCTGTTGATCGATTACGGCTACAGCGCGCGCGAGTATTACCATCCGGAGCGCAGCCAGGGCACCCTGATCTGCCACTATCGCCATCGTGTGCATGCCGATCCCTACCTGTTGCCGGGGCTGCAGGACATCACCGCGAATGTCGATTTCACGGCCGTTGCACTGGCCGGGCGCGCTGCCGGTTTCGAACTGGCCGGCTACACTACCCAGGCACACTTCCTGATCGACAACGGCCTCGATCGCCGGCTCGCCGTCTCGGATCCGGGCGACGTGCGTCGCCACATGGTATTGATGCAGGGTGCCAAGCGGCTGATGCTGCCAGCCGAGATGGGTGAGCGGTTCAAGGTGATGGCGCTCGCGCTCGACATGCCGTTGACACTCGCCGGCTTTACCTCGAGGGATCTTCGTGACCGACTCTGACCATCCAGCCCGGATCCGCATCGGTCACTGCTGCCTGCTGACCCTGTTGCTCCTGCTGGGTGGCTGCCAGTCACATCCGAGTCGGGACGACCCGGTCAAGGCACGTGCATTCGAGTTCGGCAACCTGGCCAAGGCGGATGTCGACATGGTGGCCGAGATCAACGTCCAGCACAGCATGGGTTACCTGCGCGAGTTGGCGCGCAAGCTCTATGTGCGCAATCCGAACCAATTGCGGGTGAGCGGTTTCGGGTCGCGTGACGCGGCCTTGCGCGCGCTGTTCGCGCCGGGTGCCGGTGCACACTTCGCCGGCCTGCAGAATCACCGCTCGAGTGACGCGATCGCGCTGGCTTTCGATGACCGGTTCCAGGGTGACCGGGTTGCTGCGTTCGTGCATGGCATGCGGACCATGCTGCTCGACGGATATGGCGGCAAGCATCGCTTCTACCTCCCGGACCTGCTCGATCCGCAGAAACTCCACTACCTGGCTCGCAACTTCGAAATCGCATTCTGGAAGCTTGGTCACGATCGCAACGAACAGGGTGAGTTCTTCCTGCTGAGCAACTCCCTGGCGGGGACCGGCGACCTGAGCTTCGAGCGCATTGCCGGCAAGCTGATCGGCCTGCAGGACCACATGGCCCAGGTGGTCGCCGACAGCAGCAACCGGCAGATCAAGAACGTCATCCAGAGTGTCGCTTCGGCGGTGTTCTTCCCGATCTGACGCGATGCACGCGCTGCGTGTCCTGCTGTTGTCACTGCTGGTACTGCCACTGGCATCGTGTACGACCGTTGCCTACTACGGGCAGGCGGTGCACGGCCACCTGGCGATGGTCGCGGCGACGCGCCCGGTCGGCGACGTCATCGACGACCCGGCCACGGCAAGTGCCGTGAAAGTGCGCCTGCGCCAGACGCAGGCCTTGCTTGCATTCGCGGCTGACGAACTGGGTTTGCCGGCGAATGGCAGCTATGCCGGTTATGCCGATCTGCAGCGTGAGGCGGCCGTGTGGAGCCTGGTCGCGACCCCGGCCGACTCGCTGCAGCCGCATGAGTGGTGTTACCCGGTGATCGGCTGTGCCAGCTATCGCGGTTACTTCGACGAGCATGCCGCAGAAAGGCATGCGGCGCAGCTGGCCGCACAGGGCCTGGATGTCGTGGTCGAACCGGTACCCGCGTACTCGACTCTCGGGTGGTTCGATGATCCCCTGCCAAGTACCGTGATCGACTGGCCGCTGGATGCGTTTGCCGGACTGCTGTTTCACGAGTTGTCACATCAGCGCGTGTACGCCGTCGATGACAGTGCATTCAACGAGGCCTATGCGACCGTGGTCGAGCGCGAAGGGGTTCGGCGTTGGCTGGCGCGCGTTGGCACGCCGTCGTTGCGCGCTGCGCATGCGTTGCGCATGCATCGCCAGCAGCAGTTTCTCGACCTGCTCGGGGCGGCACGCACACGCCTGCAGGCCCTGTACGCGCAGCCACGCCGCGATGATCTGCTGGCATCCGGCAAAGCGGCGGTCTTTACCGCGCTGCGGGACGATTACGAGGCCCTGCGCGCCGCTTGGGGTGGGTATGCCGGTTTCGATCGCTGGTTCGATCGGCCACTCAACAATGCGCACCTGGCGAGTGTCGCAACCTACAATGAACTGACCCCCGCGTTGCGCGCATTGCTGGACCGCGAGGCGGGCGACATGCGGCGCTTTCACGAGCGCTGTGCGGAGCTGGCAGGGTTGCCCCAGGCAGAGCGTGATCTTCGTTTGCGCGGGCTTTCGGCAGTCGCGTCGTCGGTTGGTGCTTCCGCCAGCCGTGAATGAGTACGCCTCAGCGCTGGCTGTGGCGGCGCAGACGGGTCAGTCGCGCCAGCCGGCCTTCGCCCTGCAGGATGCGCGCGCCGGCATTCTCGAGCGCGGTGGGCGTCACACCCAGCGCGGCCAGTCCGTTTTCCTTGCATACGCTCGGTGTGCGCAAGGACTGGTAGTTGTCCAGTGTGAATGGCTTGCCGGGAACGTATTGCAGGATGCGGGCCTGCAGGCGCGATGCCCAATCGGGCAGACCGATGATCCACTTGTTGCAACCCTTCTGCTCGGCAATGAACTCGACCAGCTGCTTGAGGGTGTAGCTGTGCGGTCCACACAGGTCGTAGCGGCGGCCGAAGGTCTTGCGGTCTTCCAATGCGTTGCCGAATGCCTGCACTACGTCGCCGATGTAAACGGGCGCCAGGCGTGCATCGGGGCAGGCCAGGGGCATCGGTCCGGGGATCTTCAGCAGGGCGCTGAAACGGTTGAGAAAGCCGTCATCCGGTCCGAAGATGACCGATGGACGGAAACTGGTTACCGCCAGTGATGGCTTGCCCAGCGTGTGGGCGCGGTTTTCACCCTCGCCCTTGCTGCGCAGGTACTGGCTGCTGCCGCTGCCCTGGTCCGCGTTCAGTGCGCTCATGTGCAGCAGTCGCTTGATACCGGCTGCCTGCGCCGCTTCGACCACGTGCTCGACCAATCCGACGTGTACGCGGCGGAAACTCTCGCTCTTGCCGCCGCTGTTCAGAATGCCGACCAGATGGATCACCGCATCACAGCCCTGCAGGGCCGCTGTCAGTTGCGTGTGGTCGTAGGGATTCGCTTCGACCGCATCGGCCGAGGTGCGCAGCTCGTGCAGCCGGTATGCATGGCGGGTGACGATCCGGCATTCATAGCCGCGATTCTGCAGGTGCCGGGTCAGGTGACGGCCGACGAATCCGGATCCGCCGACCAATGCGATACGCTGGATTTTCATACTGTCGTTTATCGCTCCCGGCGCCTGTGTTGCGTTACTGCCGCGGCCGCCCATCCGGCGCGCCGATTGTGCCTCGACCGACAAGGCGTCTCAAGCCGACCTTGGTCATGCTCAACTGCGTCGACGCATCAGCAGAACCTTGCCATCGCTGGCACGCAGCACCATGCGTCCGTCGCGCATCTGGTAGCGGTAGCGCGTGGTCGTATCACTGCCGCGCGGACTCCACCAGAAGTGGTTGCCGTCATAACCGATGACGAAATCCTGGTGACGGTCGCGTTCCACGTACAGGCGCGCGTTGCGTCCCTTGATGATCACCACGCTGCCGTTGGTCAGCTCCCAAATGCCGTTCAGGTCGGCGACTGCCGCCTGGCCGCTGCTACCGGCCCAGGGATACTGGGTCATCGTCGACCAGGGCTGCGCGCCAGCCGGCCCGCTGCCGATGCCCGTCATCGGACTCATGCCCTGCCAGGGCCCGCTGCCCATGCCGCCCCATGCGCTGAGTGGCGACATGCCAGGCATCATGCCAACGCCCGGATAGCCGAGCCCTGGAATGCCGCTCATGCCGGGAACACCGCTCATGCCAGGAACGCCGCCCATTCCGGGAACGCCGCCCATTCCGGGAACGCCGCCCATTCCGGTAAGGCCGGTCGCGCCTCCCGGCAGGTAGGGTATGCCGAGCGGGAGGCTGTCGCGGTTGATCAGGCCGAATACCTCCATCATGCGCAGCATGGCCTCGACGAAGGGATTGTCGTCGCCATAGGCGGAGTATGCATGCGCCGGTGGCAGGAGGCAGAGTGCGCCACACAGCAAGCCTGTCGATAGTCTCTTCACGTCCGCCAATTATCCCTGAGCCTGTTCGCACGGCGTGTGCGGCGGCGTCGCCGAAGCCAAATTCGGAGGACCCGACGTCGCCACCCGATGGTAGCCGATCTGCCGAATGCAGCGGCAATGCGTCCGCCAGGGTTGACGGGCTGGTCGCGGCGGCGGGCAAAGGCCCAGCGCAGTTTACGCGACCCCGTTTCGCGGTACACTAACCCAGCCTTGGAGGGTTGCGAGCGAACAATGACCACAATGACCGAACAGCAGAAGACCGATCGCCGGGGACAGACGCAGGAGATGGTTCGCAAGTTGCTGAGCGAACGCCAGGAAATGCTTTCCATGTTCTGCCGGGTTGCGGGCCTGCAACCCTACAGCGAGCCGGCGCCGGGTGCGGATCTGCTGCAGGAGTTCTGCCAGGTGCTGGTCGATTACTCCGCGTTTGGTCATTTCGAGATCTACGAGCGCATCGTTGCCGGACGTGAACGTCGCGGTCAGGTCGTGACCGTCGCGCGCGAAGTCTATCCACGGATTGCCGAGGCGTCCGAGGTCGCGGTCGAGTTCAACGACAAGTACGACGCTTCCAACCACAGTCTGGATCTGCATCAGCTGGACCGCGATCTGTGCAAACTCGGCGAAGAACTCGCCGTCAGAATCGAGATGGAAGATCGCATTATCGAAGCGCTGACCGCGCGCTGATCTGCTTTCGCGCGGGCGGTAAGAGAGCCGATCCGCAGATGCAGCCGATCCGATGTTTCGCAGTTCTTTCTGGATGAAGCCCGCCTGGCCCGGCACCGACGCCGTGCTGGACGGATTCGAAAGACCCAAGCTCGCCCGCCTGCGCCTGGAACGTTTCCCACGCGGTGCCGACAACTACCATATCGACGTGGTGCTCGGCCCCGGTTTGTCGTCTTCCGTATCCGCCTATGTCAGGGCATTGGTCCGCGAGCAGGTGATGCAGTTGTGGCGGCAACCGGTGCAGCCGTTCAGCGACAGCATCGTGCAGGTCTTTCGCCGGGTCATCGTCGAACACCACGGCGCCGCCGTTAAGCGGGCGCGCGCTGAAGGACGGCCCGAGCGCGTCCAGCTGTTCGAGCTGGCGTTGCTCAAACTGCTGCTGCGGCGTGTCGATGCCGAGCTGACCGCGCTACGCATGGAACTCGAAGATGCGCGCAGCACGCCGGCCAGCCAGCTCAGTGGTCAGAGTCTGCAACTGCATGAGCAGGCTGTTGTCCTCGCGCGCCAGTCATGGCATGCGCGCTTCCTGGTCGCACGCCGGGTCGTGCGCGAGCTGATGCAGATCGAACACCAGAAGCTGCGCAAGGTACGTAAATCGGTGCTCGGGCTTTCATGGCCGGTACCGGAACCGCTGCTCGCCAATCCGCTGTTACAACTGGAAGGGCACGGTGACCCGCGTGATTTCTTCACCCATTACCCGATGCTGCTGCACGACACAGAATCGGCTGCGCGCATCAACCGGCTGGTGCTTGGCGTGTTCTCAGAGTGGCTGCCGGCAGCCGTCGAGGTGCCGGTGCCGGGTACGCCGTCGGAATCACTGCTGCCGGGCGTCAATCGCCGCGACCAGCCGGGTTCCCGATCCCTGCTCGAAACCGAACGCCGCGTACGCCAGCTGTTCGTTGCCAGTGAACTGGGCGATTTAGGCAGCAGCTGGATGGACGAGCCGGACAATGCCTGCGCGCTGTTGGGCGGGCAGGCAGAAGGCTGGCCGGCATCACTGGGCTGGCGCCAGGCCGGTATCAGTGGCCTGCAGCGGGCGCTGAACAAGCGCTTGCAGCGTGAGCTGCGCCAGGCCGGGCTGCTGGACAGGGTGGCGGCATCCTACGAACTCGAGGCCGTCTACCCGGGACTCGGCTTGGTCGATGGTGAGTTGCTGGTGTTCGAGTACCTGCATGGCGATGTCTCAGCCGGCGTGTTCAAGCGCCGACTGGCGGCACTCGACGGCGCAAGTGACCCGGTGCAGACGCTGCGCCGGATCGATGCCGCGCGCAAAACCTATCGGCGCTCGGCACAGGCCGGCATGCCACAGATGCTTGCCCGGTTCGCCGGTGATTTCCTGCGCTACCGGCGTGATCTGAAGTTCGCCTGGCGTGCGCTGGGTGCCATGGACAGCATCCGCCTGCTCGACGACGAAAAGGAGATCGCGCTGGCGGCAGAAAACGACGCGGTACAGGTTTTTCTGTGCGATGACGGCGACGACAGCGCGCGCGGAACCATCGTCGGACACGTGATCATCCGTATCGATGTGCGTGGGGCGAACGAAATCGTGATGCAGATGCGACGCCGCAATATGAACCCGGCCGGCCATTTCAGCCGCTTTCTGTACGACCCGATCACGCGCCGTCTGGAACGCTTCGGCGGGCAGAAGGTGTTCGTCCAGGGTGACTCGATTGTATTGTCGATGCTGGAGCAGGGCGGCGAGGCGAGTGAGCGCCTCGCCGTCGCGCGCGCGGTCTGTCTGGCCGCCGATATCATCGAATTCAGTCGCGACATGAATGCCGAATGCGAGCGTCTGGGCCTGCCCCTGATCGAGCTGGGAATCGGCATTTCCTATGCTGCCGAGTCGCCCACCTATCTCTACGACCACGGGCGCAAGGTCGCGATCTCGCCGGCCCTGGATCAGGCCCTGCAGCTGTCATCCTGCCATTCATTGTTGCGCAAGGCCTGTCCGATCCCGGACGGGCAGGGCGTCTGTGTGGCGGTGCCAGTGCATGGTGACAAAGAAGCGTCCGGGGAAATGGTGCGTTACAACGTCAACGGAATCGAGTTGGACGCGGCCGGCTTCGCGCAATTGCAGGAGGAGCTGACCCTGAAGCGGGTCAATGCGCGCGATCGGCAATCCAGCGAATCCGAGATCCTCTTCATCGGTCACTGCGCTGACGTGCGTGGTGAGGACCATCTGCTGGTGGTGCGTGAGCGGCGCGTACGCCTGTGGATGGGGCGTCAGCTGCTGGAGAATCACGACGACGGGCGACGCTATTACGAGGTCCTCAGCGACCCACGCCTGCTGGCTCGCATCGGCGAACGTTTCGCCAGCAAGGACGAGCCGCAGGGGCTACCGCGCAACGGACGCGGCAATTGATACCGGTTGCCGGTTTACCCTCTGCGCCCGGAGTACTAGACATGCCAGATGACAAACAACCGGTAGCGACATTCAACCCCGATCAGTTGCGTGCCGAGGCCGCCGTGCGGCGTGCGGCCAAGGCCGGCAATGCAGAAGCGCAGTTCCGGCTTGGCGTGATGTATGGCAACGGCGACGGTGTCGGACTGGATTACGCGCAGGCGCTCGAATGGTTCAACAAGGCCGCCGAACAGGGCCATGAAAACGCCCTGATCACGCTGGCCTGGATGTATGCGAACGGGGCCGGCGTGGACACTGACGAGGAACGCTCGCGCACCCTTTACCTGCGAGCGGCACGGCTGGGCTCGGCCAAGGCGCAGTACGTGGTGGGAACCATGTTCCGCTTTGCCCAGTACGGTGTCGAGAAAGACGTGGCCAAGGCGGTCGAGTGGTATCTGAAGGCCGCGAACCAGGGCATGCCGACGGCCCAGTTCGCCCTGGGCAAGATGCTGATGGAAGGCAAGGGCGTGGTCCAGGATGACGCGGCCGCGCTCGAATGGCTGTCACTCGCCCACGTCAATGGCAGCAAGCGCGCCGAGGACTACGTCAAGCACCTGATCAAGCGCATGGATCCGGCCCAGGTCCAGGCAGTGCGTGACCGGATGACCGGCGACGGGCACGGCGACGACTCAACCGGCTGACAGGCGTCCGGTCGTGTTCTCGGCCACGCCGGGCGATCCGAGATCGGGTGCCACCGGGTGCATGCGGTCACTCATCCGGGTCGGGTTCCTGCCCATCCGCTTCTCGTAAATCACCGTGTAGGCCATCACCCGGCGCAGGTAGCCGCGGGTTTCGTTGAACGGTACCAGTTCGACCCAGATGTCCGCCGGTAGCGTCCGTTCCGGCAGCCAGCGCATTACACGATGTGGTCCGGCGTTGTAGGCGGCGGTGGCCAGCATCGCGCTGTCGCCGAGGCGGGCCTTCATCTGGCCCAGGTAGGCGCTGCCCAGCGCGATATTCGTGTCCGGCTCGAACAGCTCGCTGCGGCGGGGGGCGCGGCGCTTGAGCACCTGGCGCGCAACATTGCGCGCGGTGGCCGGCATCAACTGCATCAGGCCCATGGCGCCGGCATGTGAGCGTGCGTTGTCCATGAAGGCGCTTTCCTGGCGCATCACGGCGAACACCCAGGCATTGTCGATGCCATGGCGCGCGGCGTTTTCCTCGACCAGCTCGGCGTGACGCAAGGGGAAGCGCAATTCCAGGTCATCCCAGTAACCGGTCTTGGCCAGCGTGAAGATCGCCCGGTCGAGCCAGCCGTGCTGTTCAGCGAGCTTGGCCGCCGCCTTGAGGCGGGCACCATCGAGCGTGGCGGTTGCGTCGCGCCATTCACGCCGGGCATCTGTCCAACGCTCCAGTGCGAACAGTTCGCGTGCTCGGCGCACGCCGTCCATGCGGGCGACCTCGTTCAGTACGCCGGGTTCGAGCGGTGTCGGGGCGTGTGCCAGGTGATATTCGGTGCCGATGCGATCGGCGGCGAGGAAGCCGTAGTAGCCGCGATCGCGCGCCACCGCGGCATACAGCTGGTTGGCCTTGTCCTGCTGGCCGGTAGCCTCGAGTGCCCGGGCGAGCCAGTATTGCCAGCCCATTTCCGAGCGCTGGGCTACCGGCATGGCCTCGATCCAGCTGGCCACCTGTGGCCAGTCCTCGCGCATCAGGGCAGCACGCACTCGCGCCTCGTGCACGCGATCGTCGGCAGCATCGACATCGATTCCCTTCAGGAAGCTGTAGGCCTCGGGGTCACTCTCCCTGACCAGCAGGCGCGCGATGTAGTGCTCCGTCTGTCGTGTCTCGGCTTCGCTGAACGGGAAGCGCGGTTTTAACGATTTCCATTGCTGCATCGCCAGCCGGCCGTCCGAGAGCGCCAGCCGGCGCACGGCATGCGCGATCATCGGCTCGCGATAGGGGTGGGCCTGCTGCAGTCGATCGGCGTCGGCGACGCTTTCCGGCTTCTGGTACAACGCGATCCAGGTCTGCACCAGGGCCTGGTCGGCTGCGGTCAGGTCGCGCGCCAGGTAGCGTGCTAATCCGGGTTGCCCGGCATGCATCGCTTTTTCGATGCGCTGCCAGATACGCTGCGGGGTACGCATTCCAGCCCTGGTCCATTCGGCGAAAACCGGGTCACAGGCGTCCGGCTGCGACTTGCCATGCAGCCAGACCTGTTCGACTTCGGCCAGCGCCTTTTGTTTCTGGCCGGTGTGGATCAGTGCCTGAAGGTAAAGACACTGGCGGGCCACATTGCTCTCGGGCTCGTAGAACGCGACGTAATCTTTCCAGCGCTTCTCCCTGGCCAGGCGGTCGAGCCACGCGTTTCGCAACCGCCAGGCCAGTGGTGTGCCGGCGTGGGTGTCGAGGAACTGGCGCACCTCGCGTGGTGACAACTCGTCGAGCCGCTTGGCCAGTGCCGCGTAAACGAGGTAGGGATGCAGCGGGTAGTCGCGCAGGCCCTTTTCCAGGCGCGCAAACTCGTCCATCCGATCCTGCTCCAGGGCGTGTTCGGCGGCCAGGAACTGAGTTCTTTGTCGATCCAACTCGCCGCTATGAGCGAGTCCGGAGGTCAGCCAGGCAAACAGGATTACTGCGGCGTAGAAGCGCTTATGCACCGATGCGTCTTCCCTAGGTGATACAACGGTTTGAGCGTAGGCTTTAAAGTGCAGCTTCGCAATTAGGGTTTCCCCAACCGATGCACGAATTGCGTACCGCTCGGTCTTCTGTAGCGGCGTGTTGACCGGTATCCTGAGCCCGCAATGTTTGACAAGCCACAACTCGAAGAACTGTGCCGGTTGGTGATCGATGCCGCTGCCGGCGAATTGATGAGCCGTTTCGACAGTGTGCGCGCCGAGCTCAAGGCCGACGGCAGCCTGATCACTGCGGCTGACCTGGCGATGCAGGAACGGCTGCAGCGTGAACTCGCGGCACGATGGCCTCGTTACGAATTGCTCGGCGAGGAGATGACGGCGGCCGATCAGAAATGTCTGCTGGACAGCGACTGTGATGGCCTGTGGTGCCTGGACCCGCTCGATGGCACCAGCAACTTCGCCGCCGGCATCCCGTTCTTCGGCGTGTCGTTGGCCCTCATCATCGACGGCAGCGCGCATGCGGCGGTGGTCTACGATCCGGCGCGTGATGAGTGTTTCAGTGCCTTGAAGGGGGCGGGCGCCTGGCTCAACGGATCCGGGCTGCGCGCGCCGCACAGCCCGGCAACCCTGCGCGAGGCAATGGCCATGGTCGACCTGAAGCGCTTGCCCCCGGCCCTGGTCCGGGCGGTGGCGGAACGCTCACCCTACCGTTCACAGCGCAGTTTCGGCTCAGTCGCACTGGACTGGTGCTGGGTGGCCTGTGGCCGTTGCCAGGTCTACCTGCATGGTGGACAAAAACTTTGGGACTACGCGGCCGGTGAGTTGATCCTGCGCGAGGCCGGCGCCGCCGGTGGGCTGCTCGATGACTATTTTGGAGACTGGCTCGACAGTTATGCGCTGACACCGCGCATTGCGATCGCCGCCAGCCATGTCGCGTTGCTCGATCTCTGGCGCGACTGGATCGGTCAGCAGCTACGGGCCTGAATCGAGCTCAGGCCGGCAGGTCGTCGGCCACCAGGTTGAGCCAGTGCCTGACCGGCAGCGGGTCGCCGGCCGCCAGGTGCATCAGGCAGCCGATGTTGGCGCTGACGATGATATCCGGATGATCGACCTTCAGCGCCGCCAGCTTGCGACTGCGCAGGCGCTGCGACAGCTTGGGTTGCAGCATCGAGTAGGTGCCCGCCGATCCGCAACACAGGTGTCCTTCCTGGACCGTGCATAGCGCATAGCCGAGCCGGATCAGGATGGCCTCGATCTGGCCATTCAGTTTCAGTGCGTGCTGTAGGGTGCAGGGCGTGTGCACCGCAATGCGCGCATCACGTGGCTTCACCGCGAGCTGGTCGAGCGGTGCCTCGGCCAGGATCTGCACCGGGTCGCGGAGCAGTGCAACCACCTGGCGCGCCTTTTCGGCATAGGCCGGATCGTTGGCCAGCAGGTGTGCATAGTCGGCGACGTGCGCGCCGCAGCCGCTGGCGCTGACCACCAGCGCTTCGGCGCCGTCCGCGATCGCCGAATACCAGGCATCGATGTTCTGGCGGGCCATGGCCAGTGCGCGCTCGCTGTCGCTGAGGTGGTGCGGCAGAGCACCGCAGCAGCCGGCTCCCGGGGTCGCGACCACGGCAATGCCCAGGCGCGACAGGATGTCTTCGAGAGCCTGATTGATCTCCGGTGCGAGCCCCGGTTGCACGCAGCCGTCCAGCAGAAGTACATGACGCCCGGTTGCCGGTCGCAGGATCGGCGCGCGGCGCGGCATTGGCGCCGGTATCGTGCGGCGCAGCCTCGCCGGCATCAGCGGGCGCAGCATCTGGCCGATTCGCAGCAGGGGTGTGAAGCGCTTGCGATAGGCCATCACCTCGATCAGGGTCCGGCGCAGGACGCGTTCGTAGGCGGGGCGCGGTGCCTGCCGCTCGACCGTCGCGCGACCGATATCGAGCAGACGGTGATAGTCGACCCCCGACGGGCAGGTCGTTTCGCATGAACGACAGGTCAGGCAGCGGTCGAGGTGGCCACGTACCGTGGCGTCGGCCGGTGCGCCTTCGAGCACCTGCTTGATCTGGTAGATGCGGCCGCGCGGGCCGTCCAGCTCGTCGCCGAGCAACTGGTAGGTGGGGCAGGTGGCGGTACAGAAACCGCAATGCACGCAGGCGCGCAGGATGCGGTCGGCCTCGTTTCCGGCCGGCGTGTCGCGGATGAAGTCTGCGAGGGCTGTCTGCATGACATGGGCTCTGCGGTTGATGGTGCCAGGGCTGCCGCGTAATCGTACGCCTTGTTGGCCACAGCGGCGACTTTATGGCGTGCGATGGCGCGCGGAGGAGCGTGCAATCTGTGGCACTATTTCCCGCCAGT
>JAGRHE010000439.1 GCA_020445165.1 Gammaproteobacteria bacterium | reverse complement strand
CTGCTGCAGCAGACCGCGATCCCGAAAGATTCGACTGCCAGCGTAGAAGACGTGTTGGGCCGCGATACGCCGACCGGCGTATTGCTCGGGTCGAGATACGCGGCCGCGGCGATTGCGGAGATGTTCCTGTCAGGCAGCAGGTCATTGTTTCCGCAGCAGCAGGCGGAACTGTACCTCGGAGGAGGTGATGCGGACGGCATCGGCGATGCATTGTCCGTTCCTTACACTAAACTAGACCACTTGGTGCTTCGGGGTATTGCCGTAGTTGCCCTGTCTGGAGAAGTTTAGTGCGCGCCCTGGTTCTGTTTCTGCTGATTGCGAACGTTGCGCTTTTCCTGTGGGTTCGACACGAAAACCTATCTTCCATGTCGGAAATGGACATCCTTCCGCCCGAGATTGGAAAATTGCGACTACGCAATGAGCCCACGGCGGTCGATCCATCCGAACCGACCCTGGCTGACGTGTCGCCCGAGGCGGAAGACCCACAGGTCGTGACCGAGGCGGATGCTCAGGCGCGGGGCTCGTCAGACACCGATCAGCGGGTTGTCGCCGATCTGGACCCGGTCGAGCCGGAAAAGCCACTGAATTCGCAGCCAGTGGAGTCAGAAGCGTCGGCCCAGGATCTGGCCGTGCCCACGCCTGAGCCGTCAGCGGTGCTCGAGAATGTCGAGCCGATACCACGTTGTGCCCGTATCGGCCCATTGAAGCCGGAACAGGCCGACGATCTCATTCGTGCGTTACCGGCACACCTGCAGCTGCTGGCCGACACCAGTTCCGAGCAACGTGTAGCTACCGGTTACTACGTGCTGGTGCCCCCGCTGCCCAGTCGGGCAGAAGGTTTAGCGAAGCTGAATGAGCTGCGCGAGGCCGGATTCAGGGATGTCTGGTTGTTCCGCGGCGGTGAGTTCCGGAACGCCATTTCCCTGGGCCTTTACAGCAATGCCGCCGGTGCGCAGCGGCATGCGCGTGATGTGGCCAGAAAAGGATTCGAGGTCGAGGTGCGTGACAAGACTTCGGTTTCGGAACGGCGCTGGCTGCTATTGCAATATTTCGGGGAGGCAAGACTTAACGAGTTTCTGCCGTTACCCGAATCGACAGACGTGGAGGCCCAGCCATGCCCCTAGCAGGCTAGGGAGGCGGTCCGAATACTGCTAGAATAGGCCCGTTCGCTGGCGTAGCTCAGTAGGTAGAGCAGCTGATTTGTAATCAAAGGCGACCATCGCCGTTTGATTTTCCCGGCTACGTC
>JAGRHE010000438.1 GCA_020445165.1 Gammaproteobacteria bacterium | reverse complement strand
ATGTCGTTCGCCTATGGGCTGGCGCTTTTCCTGCTGGTGCTGATGTTCACCTTCAACACCGATGAGCGTCCGCTCGGCGATCACGTGCTTCGTCGTCTGAAGAACCTGCTCGGCGTGTTCGTCGCGGCGATCTTCTATTTCACAGTCGTTTATCACCTGACCAACCTGTACGGCACCGAGAACCACGCCTACGAAGCCTTCATCCTGCGTGACGGTGGCGTGTACACCTGGACCTTCTGGATCGGTTGGGTGCTGCTCGGCATGCTGGTGCCGATGGGTATCCTGTTCCACCCGGCACTTGGTATGCAGCGCGGCGCGATTGCGATAGCTTCCGTGTTGGTCGTTCTGGGCGGTTTGTCGGCGCTCTACGTAATCGTGATCGGCGGCCAGGCATTCCCGCTGAACATGTTCCCGGGCCACACGATCATCGAATCGGGCTACTACGACGGGGTGAACGGTATGGCGCGTCACTACTCGCCGTCACTGCCGGAGTTCCTGCTCGGCCTCGGAGGTTTCGCGCTGGCCCTGATGGCGACGTTCATTGCGGTGCGCGTGATGCAGTTCCTGCCGAGCTCGCTCGGTGACGACGTGGCCGATCCGCACCATGGCTGATTGCAGCTGACGAGAACTTGGAAAGGGCGGTGATTTCACCGCCTTTTTCTTTTGGACGCAGAGTGCGCGGAGGAGCGCAGAGAACACCGAGATTTCTGCCGCTGCAGGAGTTGGCCGTGTCTTCGTGACTCAATTCGATTGCCCAAGCAGTGATGGAAGCGGAAAATTCGCTCATCGATGGACTCTGCGACCTCTGCGCTCCTTTGCGACCTCTGCGTCCCCCAAGAACATGCCCCACATCTACATCTCCGCTGCACACAAGTCCTCGGGCAAGACCACGCTGAGCATCGGCCTGTGTGCGGCATTGCGTGCCGACGGCATGCGCGTGCAGCCGTTCAAGAAAGGGCCGGATTACATCGATCCCTTGTGGCTCGGCCAAGCGGCGGGGCGGCCCTGCTACAACCTCGATTTCTACACCATGCAGCGGGACGAGATCGACGAGCTGTTCAGCCTGCGCATGCAGGACGCCGACATCGGCCTGATTGAGGGCAACAAGGGTCTGTACGACGGGTTGGCCCTGGATGGCAGCAACAGCAATGCCGCACTTGCGGCGCAGCTGGGTTCGTCGATCGTGCTGGTGCTCGACAGTCAGGGTATGACGCGCGGCATCGCACCGCTGATCCTAGGCTACCAGGCCTTCGATCGGGCGCTGAA
>JAGRHE010000437.1 GCA_020445165.1 Gammaproteobacteria bacterium | reverse complement strand
GGCCGGGGTGAAGAACACCAGCTTGAACTTCTCGCGGCGGCCTTGCTTGCGCAGCCAGGAGTCGATGCCGAACAGGAACTCGAACACCGGCCCACCGCGCATTGCCGACGGTTCGTTCGGGTTGCCGGCGAATCCGAACGCCAGCGTGCCGCCCTGCATCTGCTGCAGTCGATCGCGGATCTGGGCGGTCACCTCGACGCCGCCGCACGGCAGGAAGGAGTTTTCGATACCGGGGAGCTTGCGGATGAAGCGGCCGCCGCTGGCGATGATCAGGCCATCATTCGCCACGTCGCCATGGTCGGTTTCCAGGACTCTGCCGCCTTCGCGCAGGCCGGTTGCCGCGGCCGGATGGTAGCTCACGTTCATGCGCTGGAAGAACCGGTCCAGCCGGACCACCAGGTCCCGTGGTTCACGCAACCCGGTCGGGATCCAGATTGTGCCCGGGTAGTAGACGAATTCCGGCTTCGGTGCGACCAGGTCGATACCGATCTTCGGATCGGCGGCTCGCAGCTTGCGGACCGCCGTAAGGGCGGCGAACCCGGCGCCGACGACTGTGACTCGTGACATGGGAAGACCTCTGAACAGCGTTGCAGAAGCGCCATTCTAAGGTGCGCGACGCCGGATGTCAGATGGATCAACCATGCACCGCGTTTTGGAATTCGCCGTGCGCTCGCTATCCTTGCGTCATCCTCTGCCGAGAACCACCAAACATGTCTGATCTCGAACCCGGCCTGCTGGGCAAACTCACGGATATCTCGGGTGAACGCTTCATCGCCCGCCTCGGCGAGACGGGCAAAGACTTCGCCCCGTACAGGCAGATCGGTGTGGAGCGCGTCACGGTGGGCCAGGTCGGTGCCTACGTGATCGCACGCGGTGCGCAGGAACAGGTGCTGTGCCAGATCATCCGGGTGTGGGAGGAGCCGATCGCCGGCGAACTGGCCCAGCAGATGCGCCTGCTACCGCTCGGAGAGGTCACCAGCGACGGCCAGTTCTTCCGCGGTGTCGGCCGCTACCCGCCGATCGGTACCCCGGTGTACCTGGCCGAAAGCGGCCAGCTCGAGGCCATGTTCGACACGGTGCGCCGTTACGGCCTGCACCTGGGCCGCTTGAGCCAGCGCAGCGAGCTGCGTGTCTTCGTCGATCCGAACCTGCTGTTCAACCGCCACCTCGCGATACTCGGGCAATCTGGTTCCGGCAAATCCTGGGCGGTCAGCAGCCTGCTGCAACGCACCGTCAAGCTGATGCCCCGGGCCCACATCGTGTTACTCGACCTGCATGGCGAGTACG
>JAGRHE010000436.1 GCA_020445165.1 Gammaproteobacteria bacterium | reverse complement strand
ATCATCTGCGGAATCCGCTCCTCGGTCAGCACGTGCTTGAGCAGCAGGGCGTTGGCGATGATGAACATCAACATGATGGTGAGCTTGCCGGCCTCGAACAGCGCATGCTTGGTATCCGGATGCCAAAACACCGATACGATGCGGTACGGGATCAGTGCGACCGGCCCCCAGCCACCACGCACCGGCCCCATGTCGCGATAGATGAAGTTGGCGATCAGGAACGCGTACACCGCGGCCACGGCCGCAGCCTCGGTCGGCGTGAACACGCCACCGTAGATACCACCGAGGATGATTACGACCAGCATCAAACCCCAGCCGGCGTCACGTGCCGACTTGAAGACCTCGCCCCAACCGACCCAGGGGTTCGACGGCAGCCCTTTGAAGCGCGCCCACAGATAGATTGCAAACATCAACATGCCACCGGCCAACAGACCGGGAAACACACCAGCAAGGAACAGGCGCCCGACCGAGACATCGGTAGCCGCGGCATACACCACCATGACGATCGACGGTGGAATCAGGATACCGAGTGTGCCGGCGTTACAGATGACCCCGGCCGCGAATTCCTTCGTATAGCCGACCTGGATCATGCCGGCGATCACGATGCTGCCGATCGCGACCACGGTTGCCGGCGAAGAGCCAGACAGGGCTGCGAACAGCATGCAGGCAAACACTGAAGCGATCGCCAGCCCGCCCTTGAACGATCCGACCAGCGCGATTGCGAAACGGATGATGCGCCTGGCCACGCCACCGGTCGACATGAATACCGATGCCAGTATGAAGAACGGGATCGCGAGCAGGGTGTAGTGGCCCTCGAACGCGTCGAACAACGTCTGCGCGACTGCCACCAGCGAGGCATCGTGCGAAAAAATGAACAGGAAAAGTATCGATGACAAGCCCAGCGCAATGGCGATCGGTACGCCGATCAACATGAAGGCAATGACCATTCCAAACAGAACTGCGATCGACATGGCTCAGACCTCCCCGCCACGACGGGTCGCCGTGTCAGTCGGTTGCGGTGCCTCCATCTCGAGCTCTTCGAGCAGTTCCTCGGCCTCGTGGCTGGCGATGATCATGTCGGTCTCACCCTTGACGACCCGCCAGCCCTGCTGCAACAGACGAATGACCAACAGGCCAACACCGAGAGGCAGCGCCAGGTAGGGGATCCAGCGCGGGATCTTCTCGTAGCGCTCACCCTCGTTCATCCAGGTAGCGAGGAACTGCAACATGTCGGGCATCGGCAGATCCTCAGTTTCCATCCAGGCGCGCTCGGTGGCGAAAGGCAACCAGTACTTC
>JAGRHE010000435.1 GCA_020445165.1 Gammaproteobacteria bacterium | reverse complement strand
TCATGCGCAGGATGTTGCGGTCGGTCAGCGCCCCCAGAAGCCCGATCAGGACCAGGGCGAAGCCGGTGGCGATGGCCAGGGTGACAAGGGTCATCGCGGCTCCTCCGTTTCCGACAGGCTGACCAGCATGGAGGCGAACTCGGCGCCCACCTTCAGGCCGATCAGGGTGTAGATGACCGGGATCGCGCCAGCCGACAGCAGGGCGCCGAAGTCGCCCAGGGGCAGGATGCGGTTGTCCAGGAAGCCGCCGGCCAGCACCACGCCGGCCACGCCGATCAGCACGTAGATGAAGCCCGACAGGGATTCGACCACCGAGATCAGCCGGTGGCCGAAATGGCGCAGGGGGTCGGTCAGCAGCAGCAGCAGCACGGCCGAGGCCAGGATGGCGCCGCCCTGGAAGCCGCCGCCCGGGGTCAGGTGGCCGTTGGCGAACACATACACGCCCAGCAGCAGGATCAGCGGCGCCAGCAGCCGGCTGCCGGTGGTCAGCAGCTCGCCGGCCGGCGGCGGGGCGATGCGCGAAGCCGGGTCCTTCTCGCGCCCGGCGGCCAGCACCAGGGCGACGATGGCGGCGGTCAGGAACAGCACCGTCACCTCGCCCAGGGTGTCCAGGCCCCGGTAGGTGACGATGATGGCGGTGACGATGTTGGCCGCGCCCGTATCGGCCGCCGTGTTGTCGGCATAGTAGCGGGCCGTGGCGTTCAGCTCGGCGTCGGGGGTGTAGCCCACCATCAGTCCGGCGAACACCGCGCCCAGGCCCAGCAGCAGCAGGACGACGAAGAAGGTCCTAATCATGGTCGCCTCCGCCGCGCACGCGGCCCAGGACGAAGAAGAACAGGAAGGTGGTCAGGCCGCTGCCGATGGCCGCCTCGGTCATGGCCACGTCGGGGGCGGCCAGCAGCACGAACAGCACGGCGGCCAGCAGGCTGACCAGCCCGGCGGCCAGGATCGCCACCGGCAGGCTGCGCACGCGGATCGCCACCACGGCCGCGCCGACGGAGGCCAGGGCCAGCAGCAGGCCCATGACGGTCGTCACCAGGGTCATGACGGTTCTCCCAGTTCCTTGGGGCCCAGTTCCCGGGGATTGTCCTCGGCCAGGCGGTCCACCTTGGTCACGCCGGCCGGGTGCAGGCCGCCCCGGTGGGCGGCGCGGGCCAGCACCTGCGACGACAGGGGGTTGGTGAACAGCAGGAACAGGCCGATCAGGCCCAGCTTGATGGTCCAGCCCGGCTGCAGGCAGGCGGCGCCGGCCAGGGTCAGCAGGGTGCCCAGGGTGGTGGCCTTGGTGCCGGCCTGGATGCGGTTGTAGACGTCGGGCAT
>JAGRHE010000434.1 GCA_020445165.1 Gammaproteobacteria bacterium | reverse complement strand
GCGCCCAGGCGCTTGGCCAGCATCGCGGACAGGATGTTTGCCTCGTCATCGTTGGTCACCGCACAGAACACGTCGGTGTCTTCGATGTTCTCCTCGAGCAGCAGGTCCTCGTCGGCGGCATCCCCCTGCAAAACGATGGTGTGATGCAGGTGCTCGGACACGTTGCGTGCCTGCTGTTCGTTGTGCTCGATGATCTTGACCCGGTAATCGTTCTCCAGCGCCGATGCCAGACGCCGGCCGATATTGCCCCCACCGGCAAAAATCAGGCGACGGAAGGGTTTCTCTGCCTTGCGCAGTTCTGCCATCACCGCAGGGATGTTGTTCGAGGCCGCGACGAAGAAAACCTCGTCGTCCGGCTCGATCACCGTATGACCCTCGGGACGAATCGCCTTGCCTTTGCGATAGATCGCGGCGACACGTGCCTCGGCGCCGCGCAGGTGTTCATTGAGCGTGCGCAGTTCGTGGCCGACCAGCGGCCCACCGTAATACGCGCGCACTGCGACCAGGCGAACGCGACCGCCGGCGAAATCCAGCACCTGCAATGCACCGGGGTGTTCGATCAGGCGCAGGATGTAGTCGGTGACCAGTTGCTCCGGGCTGATCAGCACATCGATCGGCAGGGCGCCCTGGCTGAACAACGCGGGATGCGCGAGATACTCGGGTGCACGCACGCGTGCGATCTTGGTCGGCGTATGAAACAACGTCCAGCAGGTCTGGCACGCGACCATGTTGGTCTCATCACTGTTGGTGACCGCGATGACCATGTCAGCATCGTCGGCGCCGGCACGCTGCAGAACGTCCGGGTGCGATGCCGGCCCCTGCACGGTGCGGATATCCAGGCGATCCTGCAACTCGCGCAGCAGGGCGCTGTCCATGTCGACGACGGTGATGTCGTTGGCTTCGTTCGACAGGTTGTAGGCAACGGTGGTGCCGACCTGGCCGGCACCGAGGATGATGATCTTCACACGCTGGGCTGCTTATCCGTCCTAAACCGGCATTCTAGCCTGCTTGTTGCGGGAGTATCCGTGCAGGATGATGCCGAGACTGCAGCAGTGGCAGCCACGGTCGCACACCGCCATGCTCCAGGCCATGTTCTGCTCCGGGCACATGCTGCCGCATTCCTGCACCCGGCGATCGCGACAGGCGCAGATAACCTGACCAACGACCTGCCAGAAGGACGCCGCCTGCACAGCAGAGATGGAACTATTGTTGAGTATTTTTGTCAGAATTTCTGAATATGCTGATATTCAGGAGGTAATGATGAGCAACTTAATCGGCAATTTTCCGTATGACGGCGTGGTCACTGTCAATCGCGTGATCCTGAAGTCCGGCTACACGGTGGACGACCTGCAGGAACGGGTCGCCGA
>JAGRHE010000433.1 GCA_020445165.1 Gammaproteobacteria bacterium | reverse complement strand
CTTCTCGGTCAAGTGGTGGAACACGCTGCACCAGGGCTCGACGATCAAGCTCAACGCCGAATCGACCATGGACGACACCATGCTGACGGCGATGTTGATCATGACGCTCGGCTTCTGGGCCTACTCGATCGCGGTCGCCATGGCGAGGGTGCGGGCGATCATTCTGGAACGTGAGCGCAACACCAGCTGGGCGCGCGAATTGAACACGGCGGAGGCCTGACATGGCGGAATTCTTCCACATGGGCGGCTACGCCCTGTACGTGTGGGGCTCGTTCGGAGTGACCGCGCTGTGCATGATTGCCGAGCCGCTGCTGGTGCGCGGCCGCGGGCGCCAGATCAGACAACGTATCGCGCGGATCGCGCGGATGGAACAAGAGGTTCAGCAATGAAAGCCAGACACAAACGCCTTGGCATCATCCTGGTCGGCATGGCCGCACTCGGCCTGGCCTCGTATCTTGTCCTGAACGCACTCGAAGGCAACCTGTCGTACTTCTTCTCGCCGACCGAGGTCGCCGAGGGCAAGGCGCCGGCCGATCACATCTTCCGCCTCGGCGGGCTGGTCGAGGCCGGCAGCGTGAAACGCGACGATGGCAGCCTGGTCGTGAACTTCGTCGTCACCGACATGGCGCAGCGGGTCAGCGTGGCCTACAGCGGCATCCTGCCGGACCTGTTCGCCGAGGGCCAGGGCGTGATCGCCCAGGGCCGCATGGGATCTGACAATGTGTTCGTCGCCGAAGAGGTGCTGGCCAAGCATGACGAGACCTACATGCCACCGGAAGTTGCGGACGCACTGGAAAAGGCCGGCAAGATGGGTGAACGTCATCCGGGCAACCCGACCGGGAGCAAGACACTGTGATACCTGAACTCGGACAGATCGCCCTACTGATAGCGCTGGCGTTGTCGGTCATCCAGGCCGTTTTCCCGCTGATCGGCGCCCAACGCGGCATCACCCGCTGGATGCTGCTGGCCTACCCGGCAGCCCGGTTGCAACTGTTGTTCGTGTTCACCGCCTTTGCGTTGCTTACGTACAGTTTCCTGACGCATGACTTCAGCGTCGCCTACGTGGCGCAAAATTCGAATACCAATCTGCCCACTCGATACCTGTTCTCCGCGGTCTGGGGCGGGCACGAGGGCTCGCTGCTGCTGTGGGCGCTGGTGCTGTCGATCTGGACCGGCGCCGTTTCCTGGCTCAGCCGCAGCATCCCGCTGGTGGTGATTTCACGTGTGCTGGGCGTACTCGGGCTGATCGCGGTCGGCTTCCTGCTGTTCATGCTGCTCACGTCCAACCCGTTCGATCGCCTGCCCGTTCCGCCGGCAGACGGACGCGACCTGAACCCGTTGCTGCAGGATTTCGGCCTGATCATCCAC
>JAGRHE010000432.1 GCA_020445165.1 Gammaproteobacteria bacterium | reverse complement strand
ACGCCGAAAACGGGAGCGCGATGCCTTGCTGGCGCAACAACCCCAATTGGCTTTCTGAATTATTCCGGACAGCAGTGCACGGAAAGCAATGAAAGTGACCTGCGCCCGATGTCTGTCGTGCCGGGCGATGGTGTTCGTGCGTGCGGACCGGGTAACCGGCCGCAACCAAACAATAAAAACAAACAGGAGAATTCCGTGCCAATGACAGTCAGCAGCGACTACTACGCCGAGACGGTAAACATCGTCCGCACCGCGATACCGCGGATGTCCGAGTTGCAGATTCCGATCACGCCGATCAATTACGCGGTGTGGTTCGAATACCTGAGCGACAACAACCAGGAACTGCGCCAGGAGATGGATGGCCTGCTGAGCCGGCCGCAGCCGATCACCGAATCGGAGATCAAGCATCTTTACGAGCGCTATCTCGAAGAGCGCAACGAGAAGCTCAACGTCGCCAAGAGTGCGCTGAACCAGGTGGTTACGGCGCTGATGCAGCACATCAGCCAGGCCGACGGCCACTACAACGATTTCTCCGCCGAGCTGAAAGATGTGGCCGAGGGTCTGTCCGGTGACGTTTCCACCGACAATCTCAATGCCCTGATCGACCGCGCCGTGCAGGCGACCAACACCGCGCTCGAACGGGGTGCCACCATGAAGGAGCAGTTCACCCAGCTGGCGGTCGAGATGCAGCAGGTACGTGGGCAGCTGGCGAAGTCGCAGGAAGAGGCGCGCTCGGATGCCCTGACCGGGGTCTACAACCGGCTGGCCTTCCAGGAGGAGCTGGTCGCGTTGATCAAAAAGGGGGCCGACGATACCCATCCCCCCTGCCTGATCCTGCTCGATATCGATTTCTTCAAGAAGGTCAATGACACGTATGGCCACCTCGCCGGCGACCACGTCCTGATCGCTGTGGCGCAGCAGATCAAGGCCAGCGTGCGTGGCAGCGATGTGGTCGCGCGCTATGGCGGCGAGGAGTTCGCGATCCTGTTGCGGGACACGCCACGCTCCGGATGCCTGGCGGTAGCCGAGAACGTCCGTCTGCACATCGGTCGCAACCCGGTCGCACTGCCGGCGGAGCTGCGTATCAGCAAGCGCATTCCGGTGACCGCGTCACTGGGCGGTGCCTGGGTACGAATCGACGAGAACCCGGAGGCGCTGATCGAACGCGCCGACAAGGCGCTTTACCGGTCGAAAGAAAACGGGCGGAACCAGGTCAGCTGGGAACAGTAAGTTCGGGTTCTTGGTCGCGCGGACCCGCGTTCTCTGGTTTTGATCACGCTGACGCGCGGGATTGGATTTGAAGGCGCGCGGCGGCGCGCACCCGCCCTTCTTTCTTTTGCTTGCCCAAAAGAAAGAAGGCAAAGAAAAAGGCCCC
>JAGRHE010000431.1 GCA_020445165.1 Gammaproteobacteria bacterium | reverse complement strand
TCGCGGTGTTCCGCCACAACGGGATCAAGGTAACGATGGCCGACAAGGAACGCTGCTGCGGCATGCCCAAGCTCGAACTGGGTGACCTGGAGGCAGTCGCGCAATCGAAAGAAGTGAACATCCCGATGCTGGCCAGGCTGGTTGACCAGGGTTGGGACATTGTCGCCCCGGTACCATCCTGCGTGCTGATGTTCAAACAGGAACTGCCGTTGATGTTCCCGGACGACCCGGATGTGGCCAAGGTGCGCGATGCCATGTACGACCCGTTCGAGTACCTGATGCTGCGCCACAAGTACGGCAAGCTGAACACCGAATTCAAACAGCCGTTGGGCAAGGTCGCCTATCACGCGGCCTGTCACCAGCGGGTGCAGCGCATCGGTCCGAAAACCCGGGAAATGCTCAGCCTGGTGCCCGACACCATGATCGAGCTGATCGAGCGTTGCTCAGGACACGATGGCACTTACGCGGTGAAAAAAGAGTCGCACGAACTGTCCATGAAGATAGCGCGCCCGGTGGTCAACAAGGTCAAGCAGAGCGCGCCCGACCACTACAGCAGCGACTGCGCGATGGCCGGTCACCAGATTTCCAACGGCCTGGACGATGGCTCCGAGCCGGAACATCCGATCTCGCTCATTCGCCTGGCATATGGCATCTGACGAAACAGGGAGACAAAGGTGGAAATGATGAACAAGCTGACCCGAGACGATCTGTACACGCTCGAAAAGTACGCCGAGGTGCGGCCCGAGTTCCGTGCCAAGGTCATGGCGCACAAGAAGAACCGGCGCCTGCCGATCGGTCCGAATGCGATGCTTATCTTCGAAGATGCGCTGACCATGCACTACCAGATCCAGGAAATGCTGCGTGCCGAGCGGATCTATGAGGCGGCGGGAATTCAGGAGGAACTGGATGCCTACAACCCGTTGATTCCGGACGGAAGCAACTGGAAGGCGACCTTCATGATGGAGTACCCGGATGAAGCGGAGCGCAAGGTACAGCTGCAGAAGTTGATCGGGGTCGAGCGTCAGGTGTGGGCCCAGGTTGCCGACTTCGCCCGGATCACGCCGATTGCCGACGAGGACCTGGAGCGCGAGACCGAAGAGAAGACCTCGTCGGTACACTTCATGCGCTTCGAACTGACCCCTGAAATGGCCGCAGCCGTAAAGGGGGGTGCGCCGATCAGCATCGGGATTGACCATCCGGCCTACACTTACGCGGCCGAACCGGTGGCGCAGAATATCCGCGATTCGCTGGCGTCCGACCTGGCCTGACCGACGCTCGCACGTTCAGCAAAAAGCCCGGCAGTGCAGACTGTGTGAAAAGTCTGTGAGCTGAGTGAAAATGCCCGTTACGTAAGTGGCGGGCATTTTTCATGAGTTACATC
>JAGRHE010000430.1 GCA_020445165.1 Gammaproteobacteria bacterium | reverse complement strand
CGATAGGAAGCGGAAGAAGCGGATCGGCCGGAACAGGTGCGCGGCGAGCACGATCTCGTCCAGGCCATGACGCATCAATACCCAGCCGATGTGCGCGACGCGCAGGCTCTCGCGGATCGGGATCATGCCTGCTGGTCTCCGCGGGCCGCCTTTTCGAGCAGTGCGATGCGTGCCTCGATGCGTTCGACATCGTCGCGCAGGGTGTCGATCGCGTCGGCGAAATCCGCGACCTCGAAGCGGTGCGGCAACAGGCGCGCCTCTTCGGTCAGGTAGTCGGACAGGTTATCGCGCGCACCGTCGGCGATCCGCCGGCCCTCGCGTCGAGCACTGCGCACGCCACGCCCGATCTCGTGCGCCGGGATGTCGCCGACGACGCGCGACAGCTGCTCCTCCCAGTCGATGTCGAGCCCGGCCAGGGCTTCACTGAAACGCTGCGCGGTGCCGGTGTCACCGTCGATGCGCACCTTGCCAGCGAACAGCTGCGCGTGTCCTTCGGCCTTGTCGCTGGCACGCAGCAGGTCGAAAGGGCTGCCGGCCAGCGTCGCGTCTGGTTCGCCCTCGATGCTGCCGAGCAGCTGGATACGGCCATCGTGACCGGGCACGAAGTTGAGCTGCAGACCGATGCCGACCAGGTCGATGCGGATCGTTTTGCCGTGCAACCGGGCCAGCTTCTTCGCCGTATCCGGGTCGAGTGCCAGGACCGCGTTGATGGCCTGTTCGAGCGATTCGAGAGCAAAGTCGCGCAGGGTCATTGATCAGGGCCTGCCAAGGGACGCAGAGGGCACAGAGGAGCGCAGAGTTCGCGGAGAAGAAATATTGCCGGGAACGTGCTGCGGGCGGGTTCGCAGTAATGGTTCTGGCGTTGAAACCGCAATTTGGATCGATCGCACTTCATTCAACAAGTCTCTGCGCCCTCTGCGCTTCTCTGCGATCTCTGCGTCCAAGTAAGCCGTTTACAGCTTGAACCCGCGATGCACGGCCACAATACCGCCGGTCAGGTTGTGCACGTCACAGCGTTCGAAGCCGGCGTCTTCCAGCATGCCCTTGAGGGTCTGCTGGTCGGGATGCATGCGGATCGACTCGGCCAGGTAGCGGTAGCTGTCGGCGTCTTTCGCGACCACTTCGCCCATGCGCGGCAGCAGGTGGAAGGAGTACAGGTCGTAGAGTTTCTCCAATGGCTTGTTCAGCGGCTTGGAGAATTCCAGCACCAGTGCGCGGCCGCCAGGCCTGAGCGCACGGTACATGGCGCGCAGAGCCTTGTCCTTGTCGGTCACGTTGCGCAGGCCGAACGCGATGGTGACCAGGTCGAGGCTGTCGTCGGCGAACGGCAGCGCTTCGGCATTGACCTGGGCGTAGGCCAGGTTGCCGGCGTGACCGCGGTCGGT
>JAGRHE010000042.1 GCA_020445165.1 Gammaproteobacteria bacterium | reverse complement strand
GCCGTATTAGCGGCCCGTGATCCACGACCTTGATATGCGTGCAGAGGACGCGGCTCAGCGCGTCAGACGTACTCCAGATGCACGCGGCGGGTGATGCGGGTGAACAGTTCGTAGGCGATCGTGCCGCAGTGCCTGGCGACCTCGTTGGCGCTGATCTGGTCGCCCCAGAGCTGGACCGGGTCGCCGATGGTGGCGTTGGGCTGGTCGTTGAGGTCGACCGTGATCATGTCCATCGATACGCGCCCGATCAAACGGCTGCGGCGGCCGTTGACGAGCACCGGTGTCCCGTCCGGCGCATGCCGTGGATAGCCGTCGGCGTAGCCGATGGCAACCGTACCGACCCGGGTCGGGCGATCGCAGACGAAGCGACCTCCGTAGCCGATCGCCTCCCCGGGTGCCAGCTCGCGGATGGCGATCAGCTGCGATTCGAGGCGCATGACGGGGATCAGTTCAGTGCTGCGGGAGTCGTCATCGCTCAGGGGTGAACTGCCATAGAGCATGATGCCCGGTCGCACCCAGTCGCGGTGCGTCTCGGGCCAGGCCATCAGCCCCGCCGAGTTGGCCAGGCTCAGTGGCGCATCGATGCCAGCGGTGCTCGCGACGAATTCTGCCAACTGTCTGGCCGTCGTGGCGTCTTCGGTCTCGTCTGCGCGCGAAAAATGGGTCATCAGCACAATGTCGTCGACATTGTCCGATTCGCGCAGTCGCGTGTACAGGTGGGCCACCCGGTCGGGATTGAAGCCGAGTCGGTGCATGCCGGTATCGATTTTCAGCCAGACCTGCAGCGGACGTGCCAGCTGCGCACGCTCCAGCCATTCGAGCTGCACCAGCGAGTGCACGGCGACGGTCAGCTCATGCGCTGCCGCAGCGGTCAGCTCTGCGGCCGCGAACACGCCTTCGAGCAGCACGACCGGACGCCGGACGCCGGCTTCGCGCAACTCGATGGCCTCCTCGATGCAGGCAACACCGTAACCATCAGCGCGCTCGCCCAGTGCGCGCGCCAGCGCGACGGCGCCATGGCCATAGGCATTGGCCTTGACCACGGCGAGCGCACGCGCGCCCGGCGCAAGTGCCTTGGCACGTAGATAGTTGGCGATGAATGCGCGGGTGTCGATGGTGGCGACGACGGGGCGGGTCATGCGGGATCGCTGCACTGGGAATCTCAAGCTTGGCCGGCAGTGTGTTGCAGCGCGCCAGCGAAGTCCAGCGACCCGGTCGCAGATTGCGTACCTGTCTGGCGGCGCTGGGCCGGCCGTCGCTGTGCAGGTGGAATGCGCGCTTCCCGCGTTGCCAGCAGCATCGACATGCTCGAGTTTATGCTCGGTCCACACGTCCGGGCCGTGATCGTGACTGCGGTGATGGTGATGATGTGGGCAGCCGGACCGCCCGGTGGTGCTGCACAACCGACCGGATGGGGTGGACGCCAACCAGGCGGCGCCGTAAGGGCTGGCTTCAGAACAGCTCGGCCTCGCGCTGCGCGGCATGGGTATCGCTGCCCTGGTCGGAAAACTGGAACATGCAGACCCGGTTCCGACCCTCGTTCTTGGCACGGTAGAGCGCGTTGTCTGCCCGGTCGACGATGTTGCTCGGCAGGTTGTTGCTGAGGATCGGTGCCGCGCCAATGCTGACCGTAATGTTGCCGACCTGCGGAAAGCTGAATTGCGACGTGGCGTTTCGGAATCGTTCCAGTAGCGCCAGCACATCGGTTTCCGAGGCGTTGTCGATGATCACGGCGAACTCCTCGCCGCCGTAACGGTACAGCTTGTCAGTGCTGCGGAACGTGTCGCGGAACAGCTTGGCGAACAGCAGCAGTACTTCGTCACCGTAGAGGTGCCCGAAGCGGTCGTTGATGCTCTTGAAATGGTCGATGTCGAGCATGGCCAGGTAGCCGCAGCCATGTGGCGGATCGCAGCGCCGGTTGCGGCTGTTGACCGCCAGCGCGGCGGCTTCCAGGTCGCGGTCAAAAACGCCTCGATTGAGCAAGCCGGTCAGCGCGTCCTGGGTGTTTTCGATCACCAGTTCGAGGAAATTCTGGTAAAGGTCGAGGATGCTGGCCGCGGTGCGCTCGTCACGGCCATCGAGCTCGGCATTGAACAGCACGATGAAGTCATCGCTGCTGCCGGTGTCGCCCATGCGGAAGATGATCGCCTGGTAAGGTGCAAGGTCAGTCACCCAGACCGGACGCGCGATACGTGCACATTCCTGGAACGCATCGATACGGTCGAAAAGTTCAGTCGAATAGTGACGCGACGACTTGCCCGGTGACGGACTGGGAATGCGGTCGAGGATCTCGATCCTCTCGCCATCGACCTGGCGGCAGAAGACAATCCATGACGCGTCGGTCGCCGCCATCAGCGTGGACAACAGCTTGCCACGCACCGCGAGCTGGTCGCGTTGCTTGGTCAGTTCGACCAGTGACGAGATTACGCTGGTTTCCTGCGTCATTTTGTCTTCTCCTCTGCGCTGTAGCGTCTGCGGCAGGGGCGATCTTGAGGATTCGCTCGCGGCGCGGGCTCCCGTGGCGCGAAGTGCCCGGATCAGGCGAGACGATCGTCGGCGACGCGATAGGTCGGGTCTTCGAGCAGGTTCACCTCGACCAGGTCGCCGGCCCTGGCCAGCAGGCTGCGGCACTCGGGACTGAGGTGCTTGAGATGCAGGGTCTTGCCGGCGCGCAGGTAACGTTCGGCCAGTGCGTCGATCGCCTCCAGGCCCGAGTGGTCGGCGACGCGCGAATCGTAGAAGTCGATCACCACGTCATCCGGATCGTTGCGCGCGTCGAACAGCGCATTGAAGGCGTGTACCGAGCCGAAAAACAGCGGTCCGTGCAATTCGTACACCTTGGTGCCGTTCTCATCGACGAAGGATTTCGCTCCCATCTGCTTGGCGTGTTCCCAGGCAAACACCAGTGCCGACACGATCACGCCGACGATCACGGCAATCGCCAGGTCGCTGAACACGGTCACGATCGCGACCAGCGCCGCGATCAGGGTGTCGGCGAGCGGCACCTTGCCGAACATGCGGAAGGTGGCCCACTCGAAGGTGCCGAGCACGACCATGAACATGACGCCGACCAGGGCGGCGACCGGGATCATCTCGATCAGGCCGGAGGCGAACAGGATGAATGCGAGCAGGGACAGTGCGGCGACGATCCCGGACAGGCGGCCGCGACCGCCGGAATTGATGTTGATCAGTGACTGGCCGATCATCGCGCAACCGCCCATGCCGCCGAACACGCCGTTGACCGCATTGGCCACGCCCTGACCGATGCATTCCTTGTTGCCGCGGCCGCGGCTTTCGGTCAGTTCGTCGATCAGTTGCAGGGTCAGCAGAGACTCGATCAGGCCGACGCCGGCCAGGATCAGGCTGTACGGCAGGATGATCTCGAGTGTCTCCCAGCTCAGCGGCACCTCGGGCAGGCTGAAGCTGGGCAGTCCGCCGGCGATACTGGCGGCCGGGTCGCCGCTCATGTCACGCAAGACATCCTGAACGGTGCGTGTGTCGAGATCCAAGCCGAGCACCAGCAATGTCACGCTGACGATGGCAGCCAGTGATGCCGGTACCGCCACGGTCAGCCGGGGCAGGTACTGGATGATCAGCATGGTCAGTGCGATCAGGCCGAGCATGATCCACAGTGGGCCGCCGCTCAGCCAGACCGCGTCGCCGTTTTCGCTGGGCAACTGGAATTGTTTCAGCTGCGCCAGAAAGATCACGATCGCCAGCCCGTTGACGAAGCCGAGCATCACCGGGTACGGCACCAGGCGTATGAACTTGCCCAGACGCAGGATGCCGGCCAGGGCCTGCAACAGCCCGGTCAGCAGTAATGCCGCGAACAGGTATTGCACGCCGTGCACTGCCACCAGCGACACCATGACCACGGCCATGGCTCCGGTGGCACCCGAGATCATGCCGGGACGGCCACCGATCAGGGCGGTCACCAGACCCATCATGAAGGCGCCGTACAGGCCAACGATCGGCTCGACGCCGGCGACGAAGGCGAACGCGACGGCCTCGGGCACCAGCGCCAGGGCAACAGTGAGTCCGGACAACACGTCGTTCTTGACGCATTGGCGACCAGGGCAGGTGAGTTGGAACATACGCGTCTTTGGGCTGGCAAAGACGCGGCATCATACGCGAATGAATTAGCAAAATCTAATATACGGTCGGCAAGACTGCTGTTGCCGGCGACGCTCAGAACAGCGTGATGTCGTCGTCCGCTGCGACAGGTGGTGTGTCTTTGACCGTCTTGCGCCGCTCTTCGCCGCCCCGGCCGGGCGTGTTGCCATTGCCGCAACGGCCGCCGCGCAGGCTTTCGTCCCAGCCGTTCACGCTGAGCACGAAACGTTCGATCTTGCTGCGCAGCGTGCGGCCGAGCTTGGACAGGTCGTCGGCGCTGACGCAGCTTGTTTCGCCTTCATCCGGAGCGATCTGTTCCAGGTTGACCAGCGCATCGGCCGACGACTGGGTCTCGCTGGCGGTCGTGCGCTGTTGCTCCATCGCCTGCAGGATTTCCTGGGCGATGCCGGAGATCTCGCTGATACGGTTCTCGATGTCGCTCAGTTCCTTGCCAGACGTGACCGCAAGGGACTGGGTCTTGTCCGCCTGGGCGCGGCCGTCGAGCATCACGTTGGAGACCTGGGTCGTTTCACCCTGGATCGTCTCGATCACGTCCCGCACCTCGAGCGTCGAGCGCTGGGTGCGTTCCGCCAGGCTGCGTACTTCGGATGCGACGACGGCGAAGCCACGGCCGTGTTCGCCGGCGCGTGCGGCCTCGATGGCGGCGTTGAGCGCCAGCAGGTTGGTCTGGTCGGCGATCTCGTTGATCACGTTGATGATGCTGCCGATGGCCTTGCTCTGTGCGGCCAGGTCGGCGACCCGCGCAGACGCCTTGTCGATCTGTTCGATCAGCTGGTTCATGCTCGATGCCGTTTCCTGGAACACGGCCTGGCACGATGCCACGCTGTGTTGGGTCTCGGTGATCGCACGGTTGGTTGCATCGACCTGGTCGTAGACGATATTTGCCGCCTGCTGCATCTTGCCGACGGCACTGGCCACCGTCTGGCTGTATATCCGCTGCATGCCGGCACGCTGGGCCTGGAAACCGTAGCTGTCGGCGAGTTCCTTGGAGATCGGGATCAGGCGGCTGGCGGACAGTGACAGCTCGGTCATCGCCTCGTCGCTGATACCGTTGAAACGGTTGAACGCCTCACCGAGGGTGGCGGTCACGCCGTGTCCCTGCAGGCGCGTGGTCAGGTCGATGATGCCGTTTGCCGTCTCGCCGTCGATGGCGGCAACGACTTCCCGGATCGGCCGGCGGACGTGCAGCTGGTAAAAGGTTGCGGCTGCTGCGAACAGCAACAGGTCCTTCAGCAGCAGGCTGCCGAGCAGTTCCCAGCCCGTGCCGAAGCGGGACGCGATGAACCAGTCGAAACCCAGCATCAGCGGCAGCAACAGGGCGCCACCAATGGCGATCCATCGGTCAAGACGTTTCATACCACCCCCTGGGGTGGTTTCGGTCGGCGTCGCGCCGGTAACGTAAACTGTGTTCGTGCGGTCACTGGTTGCATGTTTCGAGTTGTTATTGCTTGCCGGAGTGCAGCGGCGTGACCGGATGAAACTTTAAATCTGGCCCAGCCGGAACCGGGCTCAGGCGGCTGTCTGGGGGGATTTGTCGATAAGGTGCGCGAACTTGTCGGACACATGTTCGGCGAAGCGCTCGCCCGCGCTGGCGTAGAAATTGAATACCGCGTCGACCCCGGCATCGTGCAGGGACTGTTCATGGTCGTGGTAATGCGCGACCGATGCCAGTTCCAGATCGAAACCCTGTTCGCGCAGCAGGCGCGCGACCGCGAGGTTGGAATCGTGGTCGCTGAACGCCAGCAATGCCAGCTTGATCCGCCCGCTGCGTTCGGCGCGTGCCCAGAAATCGGCGTCGGTGGCGTCGCCGTGGGTGACCACACGTCCGGCCGCACGATGCCGAGCCACGTAGTCCTCGTTGATGTCGATCCCCAGGACCACGTCACCCCAATGCTGACGCAGATAGTCATAGGCGCCGGTGCCGACCCGTCCCATGCCGAACACCACGACCTGGGCCTGGCCGGCCCGGATCATCTCATCACCGGGCAGGCGGCTGCGGGTTTGGAAGCGATGCAGGCTCTGCCGCCAGCGGGCATACAGCTGCCGCGACAATGCGTTCAGCGGCGAGGCGACCAGGAAGCTGATTGACAGTGCCAGTGCGATCACCGACAGCCACTCGCTGCCGAGCCAGGCATGGCTCACCCCGACCGCGCCGACGATCAGGCCAAACTCGCTGAAGTTGGACAGGCCGAGCGAGGCCAGCGTGGCACTGCGCACGCGCATCCGCTGGCGGGTCATGAGTAGGAAATACAGCACTGTCTTGACCGGCAGGATCAACAGCACCAGCAGCAGGGCGGTGGTCAGCGTGGCCCAGCTGAGTTCACCCGACAGGCCGATCGACAGGAAGAAGCCGATCAGGAACAGGTCCTTGAAACTCATCAGGGATTTGGCCAGTTCGTTGGTCTTCGGGTGACCGGCCAGCACGATGCCCAGCACCAGCGCGCCGAGGTCGGCCTTGATGCCGACCAGTTCGAACAACGCGGCACCGGCAAGCGGCGTGGTCCAGCCGAGCAGCACCAGCAGTTCGCCGTGACCGACCCGGTCGAGCAGCTTGAACAGCAGCGGCCGGGCCGGGATCAGTGCCAGCAGCAGCAGCGCCCAGACGCTCGGCAGTTTGCCGGCGGACGCGGCGATGAACACGACGGCGAAGATATCCTGCACGATCAGCAGGCCAACGGCGATACGGCCATGGATCGAACCCATCTCGGCGCGACTCTCGAACACCTTGACCGCGAACACCGTACTCGAGAAGCTCAGGGCGAAGCCGATCAGCAACGCCGCCTGCCAACTCATGTCGGCGATCATGCTGAAACCGGTCACGCCGGCCGCCAGCAGAAGGCCGGCGACCAGCAGCGTGGTCAGCAGCATGTGTGCGCTGGCGGTGGCCCAGACCACCGGTGCGATCAGATCCTTGACGTGCAGCTTAAGGCCGATCGTGAACAGCAGCAGGGTGATGCCCAGGTCGGCGATATGCTGCAGCGTTTCCGTGTTCTGCATGCCCATCGCACCGAGTGCGAAGCCTGCTGCGAGGAAGCCCATCAGGGGCGGCAGCCCCGCGACCTTGGCCAGCAGCCCAAGTGCGAAGGCAACAGCCAGCGGCAGGATATGCATCACATCCACCGCGGCGAGATTGATGGGGGCGAGATCTTGCATTCAGCCCTGGCTGGTTTCGGCAGCATTTGCACTGCCGCTGGCATCATCGCACGTTCGGTCGGACCGGGTGAACAGCCGGTCAGTGTACGGGCCGTTCAACCGGCGTTGAGTCGCACAACATTGCGCCACAGTGATTCGATCTCTTCGCTTGGCAGTGGACGGGAGAACAGGTACCCCTGGAAGAAGTCGCAACCCTCGTCACTGAGCAGCTGTTTCTGGGCATCGGTTTCGACGCCTTCGGCAACGGTCTTGAGCTGCAGCTGCCGGCCCATGGCGATGATTGCACGGGCAATGGCGATGTCGTTGGTATCCTCGGGGATGTCGCGTACGAAGGCGCGGTCGATTTTCAACGTGTCGACCGGCAGGCGTTTGAGGTTTGCCAGCGAGGAATGCCCGGTGCCGAAATCGTCGATGGCGATGCGGATGCCCAGCTCGCGCAATCGTGCAAGCACGTCGAATGTCTTCTCCTCGTTGTCCATGACGAATGTCTCGGTGACTTCGAGTTCCAGGTAGCGCGCTGGCAGGCCGGTCTGATCGAGAACCTCGGTCACTGTGCGCACGATGTCGCTGCGTATGATCTGCGGACCGGCGACATTGACGGAAAGGCGTATGTCCGGGCCGCCGCGATCGATCCAGTGGCGCATCTGGGCACAGGCCGTGCGCAGCACCCACTCGCCGATGATCACGATCAGGCCACTCTCTTCGGCCAGCGGGATGAACTGGTCCGGCGGAACCAGCCCCCGGGCCGGGTCTTCCCAGCGCACCAGCGCCTCGAGTCCGATCAGGCCACCCTGCCGGTCATATTGTGGCTGGTAGTGAAGCAGCAGTTCGTCGTTGCTCACGGCGCGGTGCAGATTCGCTTCCATGATCACGCGATCACTGGTGCGCGTCGACAGCCCCGGTGAGTAGAACTGGAAGGTGCTGCGTCCTGCCGCCTTTGCCTGGTACATCGCCGAATCGGCATGTTTGATCAAGGTCGTGACGTCGTGTCCGTCCTGCGGATAGCGACTGATGCCGACGCTGGTGCCGATGTGCAGCGTGTGTTCCGCGATCTCGAACGGCCTTGATAGTGCATCGACGACTTTTTCGGCGACGTGCGTGATGGCATCGTCGTCGGCGGCCGATTCCAGCAGGATCGTGAATTCATCCCCGCCCAGGCGCGCAATCGTGTCCTCGCTGCGGATCAGGCGCAGCAGGCGCTCGCTGACTGCCCTGAGCAGCTGGTCGCCGACCGGGTGGCCGAGGCTGTCGTTGACATTCTTGAACCGGTCGAGATCGAGAAACAGCAGCGCCAGCCGGCTGCGCTGACGTTGTGCTCGATCGATGGCGTGACCGAAGCGATCGTAGAACAGCTCCCGGTTGGGCAGGTTGGTCAGGTTGTCGAAATAGGCCAGGCGGTGGATGCGCTGTTCGCTGCGGCGCTGCTCGGTGATATCGCGCAGCACCGACACGAAACGGTCCGGGCGGCCGTGGCTGCCGATCACGCCTACGATCGTCTGCCAGGTGGGAAACAGCTCACCGCTGCGACGGCGATTCCAGATTTCCCCTTCCCACGATCCTTCCTTCTGCAGCACGTCCCACATCTGCTGGTAGAACACCGGCGCGTGTTCGCCCGAGCGGTAGGGCGGACGCGCCTGGCCGATGATCTCGTGTTCCTCGTATCCGACCATTCGGGTCAGGGCCTGGTTGACGCGCAGGATGCGACCAGTGGAATCGGTGACCACGATGCCTTCGTTGATGTGCTGGAACACGTTCTCGGCCAGCAGCAGCGACTGCTCGGCACGCTTGCGCTCGCTGATGTCGCTGAACACGACGACGGCGCCGTGTGCCCTGCCTTCCGAAATCAGCGGCGCGCGCGTGAACTCGGCCTCAAACCAGGTGCCGTCGCGGCGTTGCAGAACCGTTTCGTCGGAATTCTCGGTGAAGTGATCCGGGTTGGCCAGTGCGCTGCAGGTTTCACAGATCGCCGGCTTGCCGCGGTAATCCTCGGTCAGGCTGCGCCCGATCAGTTCACTGGTCGGATAACCGAGCAGTTCGGCGCCGGCCGGGTTGATGAAGGTGATGTTGTTCGCGTTGTCGACGCCGAAAATCCCTTCGCCCGCGGCCTCCAGCAACTGGCGCTGACGCTGCTCCGCCTGTTTGCGTCGCCGCATCTCGTCGCGCATTGCGGTGTTGAGCCGTTTCGATTCGCTTATGTCGCGCACGATAGCCAACATCGAGCGGCCGAGTTCGGTGCGTGTCTCGCTGATCGACAGTTCGATCGGGACCAGGCTGCCATCGCTGCGCTTGCCGTTGGTTTCGCGCGTGCCCCAATCGCGCAAAGACATCGAATCGGTGATCGGTTCTGTCAGCAGGGCGTCCAACGGTCGGCCGAGCACGCTTTCCTCGCCGTAGCCGAATATTTCGCGTGCGCAGACGCTGAAGTGAATGATGCGACCATCGCTGTCGAGCGTGATCATGCCGTTGGGGGCATGGTCGAACAGTGCCTGCATGCGATCCTGTTCATGGCGCAGTGCGCGGGTTCGCTCGGCGACCTGGACGACCAGTCTTCCTTGCTGGCGTGCCGAGAGATGCGCAATTGCCAGCAATAGCAGCGCCGCTGCGGCAGCGGTGCCGTACAACCCGGTGCGCAGCAGTTTCAGGCCGCGGTAGACCTCGTCTGCATCGATCTCGACGGCAAGGCCCATGCCATGCGCGGCCAGCCAGCGCCAGGCACCAACGACCTCCACGCCCCGGTAATCCGGGTAACCATCGACATCGACGCCGTGCTCGCCGCGCGTTGCATGCGCCGCCATCCTGGTCAGGCCGAGGCCGCCTGGCGGCGCCAAGACCAGGTTGGCAAAACTCGGTGCATCTTCAGGCGGGCGCCCGGTACGCCACAGCGACCGGGTGAAACGGCTCTCCGACAACATGCGTCCGTTGCGATCGAACAGGTAGCTTTCACCGCTCCTGCCCGTGGCACCCGAGGCCAGGATCCGGAATACCGTTGCACGTGGGTTGACGCGCATGCTCAGCAGGGCCACCGGCGCGCCGTCGCCTTCACGGATCGGCGTGATCACGAACATCGTTGGGGCATGCTCGACCGGTTGTCCGTCCTCGTCCGGCAACGGCACATCGGAAACCTGCGGCAGGGAGACCACGGTCTGGCCGCTCCAGACCTTGGCCAGCATCAGCCCCTGTGCATTGAGCAGGTTGGGGGTGCCGGTGTTGGCGTCACGGCTGGAAGCGAGGCTGGTGCCGCGCGGGTCGATGATGAAAAAGCCCTGGTAGACATCGTGCACCAGTAGTGGTGCAAACAACTCGCGCAACCTGGCTTTGGCTTCGGCAGCGAGCAGGGCTTCGGGAGTGCGCACGCTGTCGAGCAGGCCGCGCGTGGCCGTGATCACTGCCGGGTGGGACGCCATGAACTGGGCATCGATCTGGATCTGGCGATACTCGGCCTCGATCCCGGCGGTCAACACGTCGGCCAGCGAGGTCAGGTTGCGGCGTGCCTCCTCGTGCAGGAAGCGCTCTCCCTGGTCGACGACCACGGCAGCCAGCGACAGCAGCAGTGCAATCGCGACGATGGCCTTGGCCCAGCTTTTCAAAAAGGGATTCTTCAACTGCTCTGCGTCTCCATACCCACAGCCATGCCTGCGCAACAGGTCGCCAGCCGGCGCAGGCCGGCTGCCGATTTACGGGTTCGTCCGGCACAGGTCCTTGCGCCTGCCGGTCGCCCAAGCACAGGCAGGCCGGTCGCAGCGGCAGCCTGGCCGTCGACCGGTCATTGTTTTTGTAGCGACCGGCACGGGAGGTGCTGAAGCGTTGGAGGCCATCCCCCGATGGCCTGGTATACAGATTCGCCTTCGTCACGCTGACGAGGGCGCCGTCAGGCGTCAGCGAGGAGGGCCTTTCGTCCGTGTGATCGAGTTGTCTGCAGGAACCGGGAGCCCCGGCCCACGGTTGCCGGTGCCGGAACGCGATCCTGGTGGGAACTTTTTGCCTGGTGGTATGCTGCAGCCAAGCGTATGCCGGCGAGTCGATTCAGCGTCGGTTCCCGCCAAATCCGTCGGTAACTGCAGCGAAGGCCTTGC
Organism: Gammaproteobacteria bacterium; assembly: GCA_020445165.1. Next base: position 5,017 of record JAGRHE010000042.1, on the reverse strand, counting down.
CTGCATTCACTGGGCGCCAGAGTGTTCTTCATCGCGAAGATCCGTTTCCGCAGGGTCAGGCAGTTTAACGATGAATGATGTCGAAAGGACTCTCGGGACGAACAGGGTTCGCTTCCCGCTGTACGAGTTCCTGGTTCTCTTCCTTCCAGTCGCAATCCTTGCGCTGATCGTCGGCTTCTCGTTCGTCAGCATGCGTACGGATGCCCGGATCGAATCGATCATGGACAGCGACGGCTCGCGCCTGCAGCAGATCAGCGGTTTCATCGGTGCGCAACTGTCGGGTTCACTGAACCACCTCGTCGCCATCACCGAGGAGCAGGTTACGAAACAGGCACTCGATTCGAACGGCGGTGCGGCATGGCAACCACTGCGCGCATCCTTTCTCACCCTGGCGCGGCGCAATCCGTCTTATGCGCAGGTGCGCTGGATCGACGAGACCGGTTTCGAGCGGGTGCGGATCTCGCAGCGGGACGGCACACCCGAGGTCGTTCCCGAGCAGATGCTGCAGGATAAGAGCAGACGCTACTATGTTGCCGCCACCCGCGACCTGCTGCGGGGTGAGATCTACATCTCACCGATCGACCTGAACGTGGAACATGGCCGCATCGAGCGACCGTTTCAGCCGGTTCTTCGGGTCGCCACGCCGGTGTTCGACAGCCACAGAAAGTCGCGCGGCGTGATCGTTCTGAATGTCGCCATGCGGCACATGTTCGATGCGATCGAGGGACTCGGCAAGCTGGATCCCGGAAGCCGCTACTTCCTGGTCAACCACGAAGGTCAGGTGTTGAATCTTCCGGACGACGAGCCGTCGCAAGCTACGGAGCTGAGTGGCGAGTTTGATTTTCGTACCGCAAACCCGCATGTCTGGGCGCGGGTGCGGCAGGCGCGTACCGGGAGCCTCGAGGCACAGAGTGGCTTGTGGACCTGGGCCAAGCTGGCGCCGGCAGATATGTTCTCGTCGATGAGGCAGGTTCTGCCCGGTGAAGGGGCGCGCGTGGACAGGCTGGTTTCCGATGGCTTCGAGCTGACGCTGCTCGCCCACCGCCCGATGAGTTTCCTGGTCGATCTGCGCCGCGACAGCCGCATGCTCGCTTCCCTCGGCATCATGCTCGGCGTCGCGGTCTACGGCTTGTCGGTGTTCCTGTACCTGAACGGGCACGTGCGCGCGCGCCGCGCCGAACTGCATACCGGGCTCGCCATCGCGAGGGCCGAACACATTGAACGCATCCGCGATCTCGAAGAGCGTTCGAAGCGGCTGTTCGAGGTCAGCAATATCGGCCAGATGGTCGTCAATGACCAGGGCCTGATCGAACTGGCCAACAGCTCGGTGGAAAAACTGCTCGGTTACCGCCCCGGGGAGCTGAACGGGGTGGCCGTGGACAGCCTGCTGCCGGAGTCGCTGCGCGAGCATCATCAGAAGCTGCGGGGCGATTACTTCAAATCGCCGGAGGCCCGGCTGATGGGCGAGGGGCGGCGCCTGCAGGCGCTGACCGCGGCTGGAGAGGGGATACCGGTCGAGGTCGGGTTGAATCCCTATACGGACAACGGGCGGGTCCTGGTCCTGGTCAGTATCGTCGATCTCTCAGGGCGGGTTGAAAGGGGCGGTGCTCACTCGGACCACTGAACGCATGGCAGCCGTGTGCAAGTTCTCGGGTGGGTGCGTAGGGACGGGACCGGTTGCCCGGTAAGGATTTTTCAGCGCCCGGCAAGCGGTGAGCCGCCAGGCAGTGGAGGATCTGCCGGAGGCACCCAGCGTGGCGAGAAATCGGCCACGCAGTGACAGCGTCCCTGGTCGCCGAACTGCTGCAGGCGTTGTGCTTCGCAGGCTTCCACAGAATCGAATGGGCCGATCGTCCCGCGCGGTCGTTCCGGTGTCGAACCGGGCGGATGGATGTGGCAGCTGACCGATGCCGCGGCGGGCAGAGCCTGGAACAGCATGGCCCAGATCGCCAGCTGCGCCACGATTGACCCGGGACGCCTATTCATAGGGTTCGATCGAACTGGCGTACAGCGTGTATCCTGCCTCGGCGACGTCGTTCTCGATGCGCGCCACGCTCATCGTGCCGGTCACCCACACCACTTCGAACAATTCAGGGCGGAAGCCGGTACCGGCCTCGGTCAGTACGTAGACGGTCTGGTTGGCAGGCGGAGGTGGGACGTGGATACAGGCACCGTAGTAGGGTACGAGCAGGAACCCGGTCGTCTCGCCATTGCTGGTCTCGACCGGGACGACGAAGCCGGGCAGGCGAATCAGGCTGCCATCGAGGTCGCTGCGTACCGGGGCATCGTCCCAAAGTGTTTTGAGCCTGGCCGCATACTCGGCCGCACGCGGATCATCGTCGGCCAGGTCATCCAGTTGCATCTCGGCCAGTAGTTTCTCCGGCTGGTAATCGTCCGGTATCAATGCATCCCACTCCAACTGCCGGCTTTTTGTCGGCTGTTCGGCATCAGCGGAGGACGCAGTCGTCTGATCCGGCACCGTTGCGGGGGCCGGGGTCTGCGTGGCGGGATCGGATTCGGCGATCGCATCTGTGGAGGGAGCGTCACTGCACGCGACACTGCCGAGTATCAGAATGGCCAGAGCCATGCGAAGCGAACAAGGGTAAGGGTTCATGGTCGGGCACTGCATAAAGGTTCAGACTGATGCGAAAGATACCCGAGGCCCCGCCGCGTTGCAGCCGGCGCTGAAACAAGTCCCCCGGCAGGGCCGGGGGCAATCGGGCAGCCGCACCTTTTGCGGGTAGAGGGAAACGGCGGCCACCCGGCCGGGCATTCGCCAATCCCTGGCGATCGGACAGAACCCGGTCGCGGATTGAGACAGGTGGGTTGGCCGTGGGTTCCCCGCTGCGTTGCCCGGCCGCGGTCGGAGCCCGAATCGTGTTCAGGACGCATGTTTGTCGGCCGTGTCCAGCAGGCTGGCACTGATTCCTGCCCTGACACTTGTGCAGGAATTTGGGGGTCTGCCAGGTGTACAAGAGCCCGAAGCGAGCGGGGACGGTACTGCATTGCAGGGGGTGCGTGGCACGCCGAAGAGCTGGGTGGTGAGTGCGACTTGCCGCCGTGCAGGCCTGCACGCCGGTTGGTCGGATCGGCTAAATCGTCGGTACGGCAGCTGATACAAATTTTGTCGTTGACGCCGGGTGTGCCACTGTCGGGGTCGGGTGGCACATTGAACGCGACAGGCCGTGCGAGGCCGATACCGACAGGGGGGATGATGACGCAGGGTGACAACAGCGGGGTGAAGTGCAGGTGGCGCGGTCTTGTCTTGATCCCGGTCATGCTGCTGGCATCGCCAGCATCAGCAGACGCGGAAGCGACCGCGATACAGCCGATCGTCGTCCAGCCGGCGAAGTCCGCAACCTTGCAGGAGCTGATGACCAAGCTGCGCAGCGAGCGACTGGTCTACGTCGGCGAGACGCACACCGACATGGCCGATCACAATGTCCAACTCGCGGTACTGCGTGGCATGGCGTCACGCAGCGAGGGGCTGGCCATTGGTGTCGAATGGATTCAGGCGCGCTTTCAGCACGTGCTCGATGACTACATAGCGGGCCGTATCGACGAAGCCGGGATGCTGCGTGGTACCGAATACTATCAACGCTGGCGTTTCGACTATCGCCTGTATCGTCCGATCATGCGCTATGCACGCGAGAAAGGTATACCCGTGATCGCGCTCAATGCCTCTCGCGAACTCACGTCGGCAATCAGTCAGCACGGGATCAACAGTCTTCCCCCCGATGTTCGCAAGGAGCTTCCGGACAGCTACGATGTCACCGACAAGGTCTACGAAACGCGTCTTCGCGAAACGTTCGCCCTGCACGGCGGGGATGACGATTCTGCATTCCAGCGTTTCGTCGAGGTCCAGCTGACCTGGGACGAGAGCATGGCGCAGCGTGTTGCCGAGTACCTGCGCGACCACCCTGACGGGAGCATGCTGGTCCTGGCCGGCAAGGGACATATTGGCGGCCGCAACGGCATTCCAAACCGTGTCACCCGGCGCACCGGGCTGCGCGGTGCGACCATTGTCCGTTACAACCCGGCTGCCGGCGGCCTCGACGAGGCCGATCACCTGGTGCTGGCCCCGAACGAATCGCTGCCGCCTTCCGGCATGCTTCGCGTGATGCTCGATGAACGCGATGAAGGCGTTTTCATCGACGGGTTCAGCCGCAGCAGCCCGGCGGAATCGGCGGGCATGAAGAAGGGTGACCGCCTGCTGTCGATCAATGGGCACGCCATCCGGCATTTCGTCGACGTAAAGGTGGCGATGATTGACCAGCGTCCCGGCAACGAGGTCGCCGTACGCGTCTTGCGCGACCCGCTGCTCGGGGGTGAACGAACGCTGGAGATGAAGATCCCGCTGGCCCCCGAGCAGTAAGTTGCTCGAGGTGAGTCCGAGAAATGCCATTCATGGCATTTTTCTCAACTTCTTAATCACTTGCCGCAAGCGATAAGGGCGGTGCATCCGTGCTTCGCAATGGAACTTCGATTTTTCGAAGGCCCCTTTAACTCATGCCTGGCTCGTGCCCAGTCGACGAAGATGCCAGATATCGTCGTTGTACTCGCCGATTGTCCGGTCGGTCGAGAAACCGCCGCTGGCGGCACAGTTGCGCACGCTCATGCGGGTCCAGCGCTCCTGGTCTTTCCAGGCCTGTTCCACGCGCTGCTGTGCGTCGATGTAACTGCGGAAATCCGCCAGGGTCATCCACGGGTCGTGCGGGTCGCGAATCGAATCGAGTATGCCGCGGAACAGGCCGGGTTCGATACCGCTGAAATGATCGCTTTCCAGCAGTGATATCACCTGCGCGAGATCCGGGTCGGCATCGATGTAATTCTGAGGCTGGTAGTTCCCCCGCATCGCTTTGACTTCATCGGCCTTGAGCCCGAACAGGAAGAAGTTGTCTGCGCCGACCGCTTCCATGATCTCGATGTTGGCACCATCGTAGGTACCGATGGTGATCGAGCCGTTCATCATGAACTTCATGTTGCCGGTGCCCGACGCCTCCTTGCCGGCGGTGGA
>JAGRHE010000429.1 GCA_020445165.1 Gammaproteobacteria bacterium | reverse complement strand
AGCCGGTTGATCAGCAAGCCGGTGCCGAATATGCCGATCGCGCGCGCGATCAACAGGGCGGCGATACCGATCAGCATTGCCAGCCAGCGTTGTTCGAACATCGCCAGGGTCACAGTCATGCCCATCAGCAGGAACATCAGTGACTCAGCGACATGGACGTTGAAGCTCCAGAAGGTGTCGACAAAACTTCCGCGTTCGTCCTGGAAGTCGTTGTGAATCACGCGCCCCATGATCAGGCCGGTAATCAGCACGGCCATGACGCCGGACACCTTGAGCATCTCGTTGGCCACGATGAACGCGGTATACGCCGATATCAAGGTGATCATGGCCTGCTGAATGGCATCCTCGAACAGGCGCGAGACGAGAAGAAAACCGAGTCCGACCAATAGTCCGACGAACAGCCCGCCGAAGAAGACGATCAGGAATGACAAGGCCACGTCGGCTGCCTCGATGTCTTCCCACGGATGTTGTGCGATGTACAGGAAGATGCCGAACACGACGATCGCGGTGGCATCGTTGAAAAGGTCTTCACCTTCCATCAGCACGCGCAGGCGGTGCGGCACGCCGAGACGGGCAAACTGTGACGTGATCGGAGAAGCGTCGGTTGCGACCAACACGGCACCGGTCAGCAGGGCGGCGATCCACGGGAAGCCCCAATCGTTGTCTATAAGAACGTAGGCCAGCGCGGCGGTGACCAGGATCGAGAGCAGCAACACGGGGATCGACAGGGTCAGGATCACGAACAGGTTGCGTCGCAGCAATACCGCATCGATCTTGAACGCGGCCTCGAACACCAACAGCGGCAGGAGCACGTAAAAAATCAGGTCATGGAAGCTGTCGTGCCGAAGCCCGGTGTCGACGCCGGACCAGACCAGGATCTCCGACCCGAGGAATCCGACCAGAACCAGCAATGCCGCGAACGGCAGCTGCCAGCGCCCGGCGAGCGGGCGCAGCATCAGCGCCAGGATCAGCATCCCGGCAAGCATCATGATGACGTGGCTGATGGGCATCGCCATCAGCCCTGCACCTTGTCCGGGCGACAGGTATCGTCGCGCTTGCCCGGCTGTGGATGCAGCTGGTTCAGGCTGATCGACAGGCCGTTGTCCTGCACCACGCGGGCATGGCTGCGGTTGAGTTCACTCGGTGAGCGCACGCCACAGGCATGCGCGATGATACCGACCTCGTTGACCAGGTTGCGCACGTAAGCGGCGACGCGCTCGGCTTTCTCCGGCGGATGCAGGCCGCGCTGCAGTTTCGCATTGTGCGTCGTGATCCCGGTCGGGCAGGTATTGCGATTGCACTGCAATGCCTGGATGCAGCCAAGCGCGAACATGAACCCGCGGGCACTGGTCACGAAATCGGCGCCCATGCACAGCGCCCAGGCCA
>JAGRHE010000428.1 GCA_020445165.1 Gammaproteobacteria bacterium | reverse complement strand
TTCTTGTTGACATCCGCGTATACGGTCACCGCCAGTCTGCCCTCGGCATGGCGCACCGCCTTGAAGCCACGCCGCTGTTCGAGATCGACCACCGACAGCAGCGGCACCGTCCGGCCATCGGCCAGGAAGACGTTGAAATCCTCCAAAGCGCCGAGGCGGTGGCGTTCGCGATCGGGCAGCATCACCCGTACCTCGATCTCGTCGTCACCCTCGTTGAAGATCTGCGCCAGTTCACCGTCGAACGCGGCGCGCAGCTGGCGACTGACCTCGTCGACGCTCAGGCCGAGCGACTCGCCGAGGGCGCTCAGCTGAAACACCAGCTGCTGCGGCCCGTACGGCATGTCGTCCTCGATCGCCTGCACACCGGGGATCACGGCCAGTGCATCGGACAGCTCGATCGCGGCATTCTTCAGCGTGGTCGCATCCTGGCCGGTCAGGCGGATTTCCAGGTCGCGGCCCGGGTGCCCGCCGGTGCGCGAGGTGATGGTCAGGTATTCCAGGCCGGGCGGCCGCGGCAGGCGATCCTCCCATTCCCTGATGAAGGCCTCGTTGCGCACATCGCGTTGATCCGAAGGGATCAGTTCGACGGTCAACGACGCGAACTGGTCACCGGTCTGTTCCTGGCGACCGTTGGAGAAGAAGCCGCGCCCGGTGGCAACGTTGTGCGTGCGTACCAGCTGTCCACCGAGTGCCTGGTCGGTCGCGTACAGCTGCTTCTCGATCTCGCCGGCGAACGCGACCACCCGGTCCGGTGGCGTGCCGGCAACGAAGGTGGCGCTGGCGACGATGATGTTGCCCTCGACATTGGGGAAGAAACTGAACCCCATGCGGCCACCGCGCAACAGGCCGAACAGGACGATGACCGTCGCCAGCGCCAGTGCGACGATCGCCATCCGGTTGTTGACCGCCCAGGTCACCAGCGGACGGAAGCGCTGATCGCGGAAGCGTTCGAAGCCGGCATCCCAGCGCCGCCGGAAGCGTCCCGGCTGCTGGTGGGCCAGGCCCTTGAAGCTGTGCCGCAGATGGCCCGGCAGCACGAAGAAACTTTCGATCAGCGACGCGATGATCACGCACACGATCACGAACGGGATGTCGCCCAGCAGCTTGCCGATGATGCCGCTGATGGCGAACAGCGGGATGAAGGCCGCGATGGTGGTCAGCGACGACGACATCACCGGTGCGAACATGCGCCGCGCCCCGCCCTCGGCGGCTTCGAGCGAGCCCTCGCCGCGCTGGTAATGGGTCAACGCATCCTCGCCGACCACGATGGCATCGTCGACGATGATGCCGAGTGCCATGATCAGGGCGAACATCGAGATCATGTTGATGCTGCCGCCGGCAACGTAGACGATCGCCAGCGTGGCCATGAAAGACACCGGGATGCCGA
>JAGRHE010000427.1 GCA_020445165.1 Gammaproteobacteria bacterium | reverse complement strand
CATCGGGCAGGCCGAACGGTTGATCGGGGCATTCCCGGCCCACGCCGTGATCGGCGATCAGGGCTACGATTCCGACGCGTTCGTGAAGGTCGTGGAGGAACGCGGTATGCAAGCGATCATCCCGCCCCGTTCCAATCGCCTCAACCCGAGGGTCTACGACCGGCATCTTTACAAGGAACGCCACCTCGTCGAATGCTTTTTCAACAAGATCAAGCATTATCGCCGCATCTTTTCGCGTTTCGAGAAAACTGCTCACCACTTCATGGCCTTCCTGCACTTGGTTGCCTTCCTCATTTGGACTCGATGAAATGTCAACAGAACCTAGGGCGCCAGTGTAGATCGCCGTCTCGGTGCCCGCCCGGCAGGCATGTTCCCATTGCGCCTCGCTGGGCAGCATCAGGTCGAGACCAGGAATCCGGGCGTTGATGCGGGCCAGAAAGTCCTGCGCGTCGTGCCAGCTTACGTTCTCCACCGGCCGTGTTGGGCCTTGGAAGCGGCTCGGGTTGTTGCCCATCACCGCTTCCCACAAGGCTTGGGTGATGGCATTGGCCCAAGTAAGTGGGTTTCGTGAGGCGGCGAAACGTTAGGCGCTCGCGGTCGGTGTGGATCAAGAAGGCCGGCATCTGAGGCAATGGGCAGCATGCCGGAGATTGGCTGGCGTCGAGACGCAGCAGGCTGGGTTCCGCTCCCTTATGGCTGGGCTCATCCCGAACTCGTGCACAGCGAAAACCATCGCTGCCGTAGCAGACGTCGAGGGAGGTCGCGACGCGGTACGCAGACCGCACTCCGTACGCGTCGACGGCCCAGGACCCGCCGCGCAAGACACGGTCCGCGCCGGCATCGCGGCTTTCCCACGCAGAGCCGTTGGCCGGAGCGCCCTTGTAGTGATCGTGCCAGTGGTCTTGACACCATTCCCAGACATTGCCGTGCATCTCGTACAGGCCCCACGGATTCGGCGGCATGCTGGCCACCGGCACGGTCTCTTGTCGATAGAGGTCCGTTTTACCACCCGCGTTAGGATCATCGCTGTCGTAGTTGACCTGCTCGCGGGTGATATTGTCCCTGAAGTTGAAGGGGGTCGTGGTACCCGCGCGGCATGAGTATTCCCATTGCGCTTCGGACGGCAGGACCAAGGCAAGTCCGGGTAAGCGATCATTCAATCGCTTGAAAAAATCCTGGCAGTTTTTCCAGCTGACGTACTCCACCGGACGGTCCGCGCCTTTGAATCAGCTCGGATTCCTGCCTATCACCGCTTCCCACAGCACCTGAGTGCAGGCGGTGTCGAACAGCCAGAAACCTTGGTTATACTAATAATTAAATCAATATTTACTTTATTGAAGATTGATAGAAGCTTTTGGAGACTGGGCCATGATTCGACTGATTTTCACGGAGGAGATGTGGGCACGGTTGCGATACGAGC
>JAGRHE010000426.1 GCA_020445165.1 Gammaproteobacteria bacterium | reverse complement strand
CAACGAGGTGATAGTAAGGACGCTTTTTGGCACCCGACCTTGCAAGACGAATCGAAACCATGTGTGTTTAGCCTTCAGTTCAGTAACGCCTCACCCGGACAAACCACCCGGGCCGAGGTAAACCGCGCATTTTACGCAAAATTCGCCTTTTGTGAAGTGTAATATTGCCCCGAATTCTCCGACGGCGACCCAGACCATGAGCGGCATTGACGAACGACGCAGCCCCCCGGTGCTACACGACGGCCCGGCGCACAGTTCCCCTTATCCAGCCAGCCGACTGGCGCCCGGCTTCGGCCTGGTCGACCTGGCACGCGAAATCGAGCAGGCAGATCGCGCGGTCGCGGGCCGGCTTGGTGCCCAGCTCGAAGTGATCGCGGAACAGGTGAAATCGCTGCAGGCACAGGCCCGCCGGATCCTGGAGCAGGCGCGTTCCGACCAGCGTCTGCACCACGCCCGCTGCGCGTTTCGCAGGATTCCGGGCAAGACCTACCACCTTTACGAGCATGGCGACGGCAGCCTCACCTTCTCGATGCTGTCGCCCGACGACTGGGGTGGCCGACCACCACACACCTTCGTTGGCTCGTACCGGCTCGAAAGCGACCTCAGCTGGGTCGCAGCGGATGCGGTGGATGATTCACGCAGCGACAGCCGCGCGCTGGTCTCCGGCCTGCTGGCCGCATGCAGTGGTAGCGATCAGGACGACGGCGCCAGGCCATAGACCAGGCTGATCTCGATGCGCCGATTGCGTCGATGTGCGGCACTGCTGTCGCCCGGATCACGCAGGTCGGTAGCGGCCATGCCAACCGCCGACAGGCGGTCTTCCGGAAGCCCCTGCGCCACCAGGTACTTCAGCATGTTGACGGCACGTGCCGAAGACAGTTCCCAGTTGCTGGCGAAGCGATGACTGGAACGTAACGGCCGGCTATCGCTATGGCCTTCGATGCGCAGCCGCCATGGGTAAGCGGGCGGCAGCTGCGCGACCAGGTGGCGCAGCGTGTCGGCCACGGCCGCCAGGCGATCCTGGCCCTCAGCCCCGATCTCGCCGGTCCCGAAAACGTAGACGGCATCGGTCTCGATGATCAGCCGTTCGGGCAGTACCTCGTACAGGGCTGACGGCGGCAACTGGCGACGCAGGGCACGGAAGAACTCGCGCCGCTGGTTTTCGTGCTCGTTCGGATCACCGGCGCGCTGGGCACGCAGTTCCGCTTCCAGCTGCTCGATCTGGCGCGTCTGCTGCGCGTTGCGCGCTTCAGCCTGTGCCAGCGCCTCGTTGAGTTGACGCAGGCTGTCCTCAATCGCCTGGGCATGCCGCTGCAAGGCATCGATCTGGGCGTTGCCCTGCTCGATCAACGCGGCACAAGGCGACTCTTCGGCGACCGGGTGAGGACTCGCGATCACCGCGAGCAGCAGAACGACTGCGCGCT
>JAGRHE010000425.1 GCA_020445165.1 Gammaproteobacteria bacterium | reverse complement strand
CAGCAGCAAGGACTACAACGCACTGCAGCAGGATCCAGACCGACCGCTCTACAACCGCACCCTGCGCGGCCAGTATCCGCCAGGTTCGACGGTCAAGCCGTTCATGGGCCTGGCCGGGCTCGAGCGCAACGTCATCCAGTTCGACAGCACCATCTACTGCCCCGGTTATTTTCAGCTGCCGGGCAACTCGCACAGGTACCGCGACTGGAAGAAGACCGGGCACGGCACCATGGACGTGGACTCTGCCATCGTGCAGTCATGCGACGTGTTCTTCTACAAACTGGCTTACGAACTCGGTGTCGACCGACTCAACGACTACCTCGGTCAGTTCGGTTTCGGCGGCCGCACCGGGATCGACCTGACCGGTGAATCGACCGGCCTGCTGCCGTCACGGGAGTGGAAGCGTCGGGCGCGTAACCAGCCCTGGTATCCAGGCGAGACACTGATCATGGGCATCGGCCAGGGCTACTTCCTGAGCACGCCACTGCAGCTGGCCGCTGCGACCGCGGCAATCGCCAACAACGGCACCTTCTACACACCGCATGTGGTCGACTATCTCAAGGCGCGCGAGACCGGCGAGATCACGCCGATTCCGGCCAGCTCGCTGCCGATCACGAAAACCTCGCAACACAACTGGGACGACATCCGCAAGGGCATGGCAAACGTGGTCGAAAGTCCGCGCGGCACCGCAAAGCGAATCCGCAGCAAGGAATACCGGATCGCCGGCAAGACCGGGACGGCACAGGTGTTCACGGTCGCGCAGGACGAGGAATACAACGAGGAGGAGATCGCCAAGAAACTGCGCGACCACGCCCTGTTCGTCGCCTACGCGCCGATCGAGGATCCGCAGATCGCGATCGCCGTGGTCGTCGAGAACGGCGGCCACGGTGGCTCTACCGCGGCACCGATCGCGAAAGAGGTGATGGACGCCTACCTGCTGCGCGAAGAAAAGCCATGAACTACACCCCTCGACAGCTGGGCGACCTGACCCCGACCAACCCGAACCGTCGCCAGGGCCTGCTGGCGGTGTTCCACATCGACCTGCCGCTGCTGGTGGGGCTGTTACTGCTGTGCGGCTTCGGCCTGATCGTGCTGTATTCGGCCTCGGGCGAGAACCTGGCCCAGGTGGAACGCCAGGCCGCCCGCCTTCTGATCGCGTTCCTGGTCATGTTGGCGATCGCCCAGGTGAGTCCGAGCACATTGCGGCGCTGGAGCCCTTCGCTGTATGCAGTCGGCATGTTGATGCTGGTCGCGGTGCTGATCTTCGGCGAGGTTGGCAAGGGTGCGCAGCGCTGGCTCGACCTGGGCATCGTGCGCTTCCAGCCGTCTGAACTGGTCAAGCTTGCCGTGCCTCTGATGATTGCCTGGTACCTGGCCGAGAAACGCCTGCCACCGAGCTGGCAGCGGCTGCTTATCGCCGCCGTGC
>JAGRHE010000424.1 GCA_020445165.1 Gammaproteobacteria bacterium | reverse complement strand
GACCGGCTTGTTCTGTGGCGGCAGGCACTTGACCGCATTGGTGATCCGGCAACCGATAAGGCGCAGGTCGTCATCGGCGGCGAGCGACTGCGGCGCCGACGCGAATCCGAACTTGTGCAGGGTGCGGTACAGCAGGATCCCGGCATGATCGCCGGTGAATGGTCGCCCGGTCGCGTTCGCGCCGTGCATTCCCGGCGCCAACCCGACGACCAGCAGGCGCGCCGCCGGATCACCGAAGGACGGCACCGGGCGGCAGAAGTAGTCCGGATGATCCGCCTTCACGGCGTCGAGAAAGCTCGCCAGACGGACGCAGCGCCGGCAGTCCGGATCGTAGACCCCAGCCGTCACTGCGGGTTGTCCAACAGCCCGTGACGTATGGCCAGGTGGGTCAGCTCGACATCGTTGGACACGTCGAGTTTTTCATACAGGCGATGACGGTAGGTACTGACCGTCTTCGGACTGAGAAACAGGGAATCGGAGATCTGCTGCGTACCCTGCCCGCGCGTGATCATCATCATCACCTGCATCTCTCGCGCCGACAGGCTGGCGAACGGCGACGACTCGCCGCGGTTACGGAAGTTTGCCAGGGTCAGCTTCTGCGCCACGTCGCCGGACACGTAATGCTGCCCACGCATCACCATGCGAATCGCTTCGAGCATCTCGTCCGACCCGCAGCCCTTGGAGATGAAGCCACGCGCACCGGCGTCGAGCAGCTGGTTCGGAAACGGATCATCGCTGAGCACGGTCACGGCAATGACCCGGACCGATGGCGCAATCTGCAGCACCTTGCGGGTGGCCTCGATGCCACCGATACCGGGCATGTTGACGTCCATCAGGATCAGGTCAGGTGGATCAGAACGGACCGCTTCGATAGCCCCCTCCCCGGTGGCATGCTCGCCGACGACGACCATCCCCTCCTGGGCCTGGAGGATGCTGCGGACGCCAGCGCGAAACAGATCGTGATCATCTACCAGCAGTATGCGGATCATGCAGGGATCGGCCGCAAGAGGCACTCCGAGAAGGAAACTCCAGTTGCCGGGATTCTAGCATCCCCCCGGCCGGCGGAATGAAGCGCACACACGGCCAGAGAAGACAACCACCTCATTTGACCGCCAGGATCAGGAGCACCACCAGCCCGACCACGGCGGCTAGCGGGAGAATCGCGGCCTGCCAGTCACCGGCCTCAGCCTTGGGACTATTCGCCGACCAGTGCTTGTAGGCCGGCCACAACACGAACAGCATCATGATGCCGGCGACAACGCCCAGAATCTGCATCCATTCCATCATTCACCCCACAGAAAAAACCCCGGCACCGGGCCGGGGTCGTCAGGACACAGCTGAGCGCTTACTCGTCGCCGCCCATGATGCCGAGCATCTGCAGCAAACTGATGAAGATATTGAAGATACTCAGGTATAGGCCGTAGGTGG
>JAGRHE010000423.1 GCA_020445165.1 Gammaproteobacteria bacterium | reverse complement strand
GCACCGTCAGCACGCCGACCACGGACGACAATGACATGGTCAGCACCTCCTGTCCCCAGCTGGCAATCTCGCGCCGTGCGGCATCCAGGATCTCCTGTGCCTGCTGCGGCGACACCACCTCCGGGAAGCGTTCGGGCAGTGTCATCAACACCTTCTGCCCGGCCCCGATGATGTTGGGGAGTTGCTGCACCAGTTCCGTGACCTGGCGCGACAACAACGGCATCAGGCCGAACAGCACCAGGGTGAGGAACAACATGAAAGCGATAAACACCACGCTCACCGACAACAGGCGTGGCAGACCACGATCCTCGAATACGACCACCAGGCCTTCGAGCAGGTAGGCGATCACGGCGCTGGCAATCACGGGGGCCAGCATATCTCCCATCGTGAGCACGACTGCAAAGCCGAGCGCCAGCACGACCGTCAGGAAGACAATCTGGGGATCAGAAAAGGTTCGCTTGAACCACTCGGTAATCAGTCGCATGCCGGCATTCTACCTGCTACCACGCGCGACTTGCTCGTAGTGCCTGAGGAACAGCACTTCGAGTTCGTCGATGACCTCGGTGGCAGGTTTGCCCTGCATCACGTGCGCGGTCATCAACGCTGCTGTCTCGTGGAACAGCGCATCCCGCTCGAGCATGTGAAAACTGTCGGACAGCCTGCGAATCGCGGCGACGACCGATTCCGATTCCGGGCGCGGGATGTCTTTGGGCGTTGCCAGCGGGACGGCTTCGCCCGCCTGTGCAGGTACGGCTCGCGTCGACAGGAACTGCGCGAAACTGACCAGGCTTTGCTGATCCTGTGGCGAAAGTTTGCGGAACAGATCCAGCAGCTGCTGTTGTTCGGCCGGCAATCGGGGCTTGGGTGGCAACATCGCGCGCTGCAGTCTGCGCCCGGCTCAGGGCTCGCGATGGGCCTGGCAGTAAGCGCGCGCGAATTCGAGCAGTTCCTCCATCACCCGAACACGGAACTTCTGTTTCTGGTGGACGAACGAGAAAGGTCGCTCCAGGGGCGGATCCAGATCGATCGCAACCAGGGTTCCGAGGCGCAGTTCCTTCTGGATGGTCGCATTCGACACCACCGAGATGCCCATGCCGGCTTCGACTGCACCCTTGACCGCCTCCGGGCTGCCCAGTTCCATCGCCACGTCCATGCAGGTCTGGCAACCCGAGGTGTTGTTCATGTACTCGGCGATCACCTCGCGCGTACCCGAACCCTCTTCCCGACAGATGAAGGGGTACTCGAGCAGGTGATCGAGCGTGATCTTCTTGTCTTTGGCCCTGGGGTGGCCCGGCGGTACGATCGCCACCAGGTTGTCACGCCGACATTCGTCCACGACCAGGTTCTTGTTGCTGACCGGCGCCTCGACCACGCCCAGGTCGATGGTGTTGTTCTCGACCATCGACACGATGCCGTCGGTGTTGGAAACCTTCAGGTGGATGCTCACGTC
>JAGRHE010000422.1 GCA_020445165.1 Gammaproteobacteria bacterium | reverse complement strand
TAGTTCGTTCTCTTTTTGTTTTCCAGCTTATTTTGTCGAACCGGTCAATTCAATCGCCTGTGTATCAGGGGACGGTAGCGTGGCGCCGGACCCGAGCGCGATTCGACCAGCACCAGTTCGGACACCGACCAGGTCAGGGGCGCAAGCGGTCCATAAGTGGATCCGCTACCCACCTTGCGCGCCAGCGTGACATGCGGCCGGTATGGCCTGTCCTCCGGTGGGAAGCCGAGCTGCGCCAGCCCCTCGCTGAGCCGTGCCTGCAGATCGATCAATGCCCCCGGGACCGAACTCGGCCCTGCCCACAGCACCTGCGGCCCTGGCCAGAATCCGATCTCGTCGAGCACCAGCGAGAAGGCGCTGCCCGGCGCTTCAGCCAGCAGGGTACGCAGCCCGTCGATCCGGGCGGGCTCGACCTGGCCGAGGAAATCCAAGGTCATGTGCAGATCGTCGCGATGCTGCCAGCGCGCGTTATGCGCCAGGTTGTGGGTCTGCCAGTGCAGCAGTTCGTGGCGCACCGTGTCGTCCGGCCACAAGGCGAAGAACAGGCGCGGATGCATGCTCATCCGGCCTGCTCGACCAGTCCGGCCAGGGCGCGCTCGATGGTCGCCGCGCGCACGGCGAGTCGGTCACCGGGAAAGTGTTCGCACACGGCCTCGACACCGTCGGCGCGAGCCCAGGCCAGCCAGACCGTACCGACCGGCTTTTCCGCGCTGCCACCGCCCGGCCCGGCAATGCCGGTGACCGCGACACTGAGCTGCGCGGCGCTGTGCGCCAGCGCACCACGCGCCATCTCGATCACGGTCTGGCGGCTGACCGCTCCGTGGCGCTGCAGTGTCTCGGCAGATACACCGAGCATCTCGCGCTTGGCGGCATTACTGTAGGTGACGAATCCGCGCTCGAACCAGGCGCTCGAACCTGCCACATCGGTCAGTGCGGCCGCGATTCCGCCCCCGGTGCACGATTCGGCGCAGGCGACGAACCAGCCCCGCCGCAGCAATGCCGCCGCCAGTTGTTCGACCAGGTCCGGGCGCTGCATGCGGCCTCCGTCGATGGACAGGTAGAATGGCGCAAGAATAACGCAATGAGGTATCGCATATGAGCGAGCACGAGATACTGCTCGAACGAAACCCCTCGCCGATGAAACTCGACGTGATCGGGGTGTATGACTGGCCGATATGGCGCAAGGAGGCATCACGCTTCCCGTGGACCTACGACCGCCAGGAAACCTGCTACATCCTGCGCGGCCGCTTCACCGTGACACCGGATGGCGGCGACCCGCAGACGTTCCAGCGCGGCGACCTGATCACCTTCCCCGCCGGGCTCAGCTGCACCTGGGACATCGCCGAAGACGTCGAAAAGCACTACGAGTTTCAGTGAGTGCCGGCCGGAGCGTCGCTCAGGACGTCTCCGAGCGGGACGTGCCGGGATGGCGCAGACGCTCCATACCGCCGACCAGGTTGCTGGGCA
>JAGRHE010000421.1 GCA_020445165.1 Gammaproteobacteria bacterium | reverse complement strand
ACCATCGCGTCCTGCACACCCGAGTACACACTGTACGAGGTGGTATTGAACAGGCCCACCGGCACCGACAGGTTACGGAAGATGTGCAGGATCGCCGTGGCCAGGATGAAGGCCAGGTAGAACCAGTTGGCGACGTAGATGTGCGGCTGACTGCGACGACGCAGCGTCATCACGAATACCAGGAAATAGAATACCCAGGTGACCGTGATCATGATGTCGACATACCACGGAAACTCGGCGTACTCCTTGCCCTCGGTGATGCCGTTCATGTAACCGACCACGCCGATCAGCACGCTCAATTGCCAGCCCCAGAAGGTCAGGTTGGCCATCCAGTCACTGGCCAGCCGTGCCTGGCTGGTGCGCTGGACCACGTAGTACGAGGTCGCAAACAGCGCGCTTCCGCCGAAACCGAAGATAACCAGGGTGGTGTGCACCGGGCGCAGCCGGCCGAAGGTAATCTCGGCGATATCGAAATTCAGGAAGGGGAATGCCAGTTCAGCCGCGATGTAGGTGCCGGCAGACATCCCGAGCAGCCCCCAGACCAGGGCCATGATGGCGAACTTCTTGACGATGTCGTAGTTGTACTGCGTTGTCGCAGCTGCGGCGGAGTGCGCCATGTCGAAAACCCCCTGGCTGAGCGATGATCAAAACCTGCCCGGAACCGTCGATCGACGGTGTGTCACGCAGCATTCGAGATGCGATCAGGTAACTGACGCCCCGGCCAGGACTTTATTTCAAGCCGGCAGCGTCGGTTCACGCTGTGGCGCCGTCATTCCAGCGGCAATGGGCCGGCAATTCTTGACCGGACAGCGCAACGGAAAACGGCACATTCCCCTCGTACAAGGTGCGGCGCATGCTAGCCGAGCATAGAATATTAGTCAATTCTTATGAGTCAAGGATCGCACCGGCGCGATCAATAGCTTAGACGAAAGGATGCCTACCCACAGCGGGCAGGCCCAGGACAGGATCGGGACAACAGCGGGACCTTGCAATGCTGCCACCGGGCGCGGCAGCCAGGAGACGGGTCAGCCGAACAACAGCATCATGTGCGGCACGTAGTGGTCGACCAGCAACAGCGCGAACAACGCCATCAGGTAGATGATCGAGAAACCGAAGGTACGCATCGGCATGCGGTCGTCATCGTTACGGTACAGGCGAACGGCGTAATAGAGAAAGCCGAGGCCGAGCACCATGGCACCGCCCAGGTAGAGCCCGCCGCTCATGCCATAGCCGTACGGCAACAAAGTGACCACCAGCAGCAGCACCGTGTACAGCAGGATCTGTAGGCGGGTGAAGTCGTTGCCGTGGGTCACCGGCAGCATCGGCATGTCGACCTT
The DNA here is from genome assembly GCA_020445165.1 of Gammaproteobacteria bacterium. The sequence goes on along the minus strand of JAGRHE010000421.1, from coordinate 131 downwards.
GCGGTACTCCTCGGCGCGATGGATCGCCAGCGCCCAAAAGTGGGGTGGCGTCCAGGTGAAGATGATCAGGAACAGCAACAGGGCGCCGGGGTCGACACTGCCGGTGACTGCGGTCCAACCCAGCACAGGTG
>JAGRHE010000420.1 GCA_020445165.1 Gammaproteobacteria bacterium | reverse complement strand
TGATCTCGTCGAACATCGTGCGGATGTATTGCGCACGAACCGGTGCCTCGATCCCGAGCAGTTTCTCGATCGCACGCACGTAGCCGTGCTCGTTGCACATCATCGACACGTAGTCGAGGCGGTCCATGTAGCCTATCGACTGGTTGTAAGGCTTGCTCTCGGCCAGCTTCTCGGTGCCGCGATGCAGGAGACCGATATGCGGGTCGGCCCGCTCGATCACCTCGCCGTCCATCTCCAGCACCAGGCGCAAGACGCCGTGTGCAGCCGGATGCTGGGGACCGAAGTTCAACGTGTAGTTGCGAATCTCGGGCATGCTGTTACTCCGCCTCCTCGCCTTCGGGCTCTGGCTTCCAGCCTGCCTCGTAGCGACTGTCCTCGCGGATCACGCGCGGCACCAGGGTGCGTGGTTCGATGCTGACGGGCTCGTAGACGACGCGCTTTTGTTCCGCGTCGTAGCGCATCTCGACCTGGCCGATCAGCGGGAAATCCTTGCGGAACGGATGCCCGATGAACCCGTAATCGGTCAGGATCCGGCGCAGATCCGGGTTACCGCTGAACATGATCCCAAACAGGTCGAAGGCCTCGCGTTCGAACCAATGGGCCGATGCCCATACGGATACCACCGAATCAACGATGGGGCGTTGCGCGTCGAGAAAAGTCTTCACCCGCAACCGGACGTTATTCTTGACCGATAAAAGGTGGTAGACAGCCGCAAAGCGATTGGTCGGATCCATCTCTGCGCTATCGCGGTGCACGCCCCGGCCGAAACCCGCATTGGCAGCCTTCGAGGTGACCCACTCGGAACGGCCATAGGTCGCGTAGTCGACGCCACAAACGTCGATACACTGTTCGAATGACAGCACGTTGTTTTCCCGCAGGACCCGCATCACGGCGAGCAGCTCGTCGCGTGGAACGATCAGCGTCAACTCACCGCGTGCACGCTCACGACGGCAATCCTCGAAATCCTCGAGATGCTCGTCGAGTGCCTCTTCGAGACTGTCCAGGCGATCTTCGTATGACATAGGGGCTCTGGTCCGTTCCGGATGCGTCAGCGCGCGATCGTGTTTGTTCGTCGGATCTTGTTCTGTAGCTGCAGAATGCCCCATAGAAGGGCTTCGGCAGTCGGCGGGCATCCAGGTACGTAAACATCGACCGGCACGATTCGGTCACAACCGCGCACCACCGAGTAGGAATAGTGATAGTAGCCGCCACCATTGGCACACGACCCCATTGAGATGACCCAGCGCGGCTCAGCCATCTGGTCGTAGACCTTGCGCAGGGCCGGCGCCATTTTGTTAACCAGCGTTCCCGCCACGATCATCACATCGGACTGACGCGGACTGGGACGGAACACCATGCCGAAACGGTCGATGTCATAGCGCGACGCGGCGGCGTGCATCATCTCGACCGCACAACAGGCCAGGCCAAAGGTCATCGGCCACATCGAACCGGTGCGCGCCCAGTTGATCACCCCGTCCAGCGAGGTGGTGAAGAAGCCTTT
>JAGRHE010000041.1 GCA_020445165.1 Gammaproteobacteria bacterium | reverse complement strand
TTGAAACTGCGTGGCAGAGCCGGCAATGCCGAGATCGAGCGCCTGCTGGACGAGGTGGGACTTGCCGATCGTGCCGCGCAAGCGGCGCGACTGCTTTCCGGCGGCGAGCAGCAGCGCCTGACACTGGCCCGCGCACTCGCCACCGGGCCGAAAGTGCTGTTCCTCGACGAACCAACCGCAAGCCTGGATCCGGCCTCGACCGCGGCGATCGAGGCGATCGTCACGCGTGCGTATCAGCGCGGCACGAAAATCCTGTTCGTCACCCACGACATCGGCCAGGCCCACCGTCTCGCCGACGACGTGATCTTCCTGAACCATGGCCGCGTCACCGAACACACGCCGGCGAAGACCTTTTTCGAAGCCCCCGCATCTCAGGCCGCGCTCGACTATCTCGACGGTCGCCTGGTGATCCGATAACGACGACAAACCGAGGAGTAACCACCAAATGAACCTTTTACTGGCAAAACGCCTGCTTACCACCGCGCTGGCCGGCGCCATCCTCGTCGCGCCGGCGTTCGCCGGCGAGCGCTCGATCATCCTGCAGTCGACCACGTCGACCGCCAACTCGGGCCTGTACGACGCCATCCTGCCGGTCTTTGAACAGAAAACCGGGATCAAGGTGGACGTGGTCGCGGTCGGAACCGGACAAGCGATCAAGAACGCCCAGAATGGCGACGGTGACGTGCTGCTGGTCCATGCCAAGCCCGCCGAGGAGAAATTCGTCGCCGAGGGCTACGGCGTCGAGCGTTTCGACGTGATGTACAACGATTTCATCATCGTCGGCCCGCCGTCCGACCCGGCTGGCATAGCGGGCAGCAAAGATGCCACAGCCGCGTTCAAGGCAATCGCCAACCGCAAGGCCTTGTTCGCGTCACGCGGCGACAACTCGGGTACGCACAAGAAGGAGGTTGCGCTCTGGAAAACCGCTGGCGTCGACCCGCAATCCGGCAGTGGCGCCTGGTACCGTGAAACCGGCTCGGGCATGGGCGCGACCTTGAACGCCGCCGTCGGCATGGGCGCCTACGCATTGACCGATCGGGGCACCTGGATCAGCTTCAAGAACAAGGGCGATTACCGGATCGCGGTCGAGGGTGATAAAGGCCTGTTCAACCAATATGGCGTGATCCTGGTCAACCCCGCCAAGCATCCCAACGTGAAGCAGGCCGAAGGTCAGGCTTTCATTGATTGGATCATCGCTGATGAAGGTCAGGCCGCGATTGCGGCGTACAAGCTGGATGGCCAGCAGCTGTTCTTCCCCAACGCGAAGTGATCACCTGACGCTTTGCGCTGAGCCACCCGACATTCCGGGAATGTCGGGTGGCTCAGCTTTTCCAGTCCGTCTGCTGCGCGTATCCGCACGATGTCCTAACCTTTGCTGCAGAACCGGACGGAGATCGACATGGACAAACGCAAGTCGTTGCTGGTCGCGCTGGCCCTGGCGCTTTGCTGCAACGTCGACAGAGTGACCGCGGCCGACTCCTGGACCTGCACCCAGGGGAGCCTGACCCGGAACGTCGACGTCTTCTACGCCGACAATGCCTCGCGTCTTCCATGCCGGGTGTACTACAGCAAGCCGGGTGAGAGCGTGATGCCACGTCTGCTGTGGAACGCCAGCAGCCAGCTGGACTATTGCCGGAGCAAAGCCGATGCCTTCGTCACCCGGCTCGAATCCTGGGGTTGGCGCTGCAGGATTTCACCGGAGCCACCCGCTCAAGCGCGCTGACGCGGCGTGATCGGCGGCGCCCCATTGAGAGCCGGGCGCAGCAGCACCAGCCCGAGCATGATCAGCAACAGGCTGCCCGGCAGCGGCAACCCGGTCGCGGACAGCACCTCGCGCGCCAGGATCTGATGCACCGTCGTGGTCGGATGTATGCCATCCCAGAACAGGTACTGCTCGGGCGAACCGCACACACTGCCGATGTCGACGCAGGGGTCAGAGACATTCAGGCCGACTCCCGGTGCCGCCGCGACCAGGTCGTTGAGGATGCCAAAAATGTCGAGCAGGTTGAGCGTCAGTGATGGAACCCCGGCGTCGACATCCAGCAGCAAAGCTTCCAGCCCCTGGTTGAACAACAGCGACAGTTCGCTGACGTTGCCGGCAACACCGCTGCGCTGAGCTTCGGGCGTCAGGCCCAGATCGGGTGCATTGGCTACCAACAGGTTGCGCGCACCGGCGTTGACCAGGTCGGTGATGATGCCGGCGAAATTGAGCAGCGAAGAACCCAAGGTCTCCTGTGCGGCAAACTGCGCGGCGAGCTGCGCCTGGGCCGGGTCGCCGGTCATGGCCAGGGTTTGTGCGAACGCCTGACCGGCACGCACGGCGGCATCGCGGATGTCGTTGCCACCGCCGAACACGACCACCAGGCTGTCAGCAGGGATCACCCCGCCGGTCGCCGCGAGCAACAGGTCGGCCTGATCGCGCAAACTGGGAATGAAAGGTTCATCGGGAACGCCGGCAAGGCTGCCACTGTTGGCGCCGCCGAAGGCGAAGTTGGTCCCGCCAAGCAGCGCCGGCGCAATCGGCACCCCGAGCTCGGCGGAGAAGTAGTCGACCCAGATCGGACCGTTGCTGAAACGTCCGCTGATCGCGTAGGGCGCCGATGGCACGATGCCCGGACCGGTGAAGGGGATCGGGAACAGGCTGCCGCCGCTGCCGACCACGGCGGTTGCCGCATTGCCGTTATCGGCCAGGCTGTCACCGAGGATGAAGATCGGTAGTGGCAGAGCCATGGCCGCTGGGCTTACCAGAAGCAGCATCCCGAGCAGAAGGTTGTACAGGCAGGCTTTGGGTTTGTGCATGATCGGCTCCTCGTTGAATTGTTGTTCTTGGTGTCAGCGGCGCGCGGCCCGTCGTGAAACGCGCCGCCGTCGGATAGACCATAGCATCGGGCGCGAATCCTGCGCGTTCCCGAAGGCCACATTCGCAGTGGCTGATTCACGGTCCGGGTAGAGCAGCCCGGTCGTCCAGCGGGTTGGCCGCGGGCTTGTTAATCTAAGCGGATAGCCCAATCGGAGGAATACCATGTTGCTGAAAATCATTGGGGCCGGCGCGTTGGCGCTGGCGAGCATCGCAGCCAGTGCCGACGAGGTCGAGGACCAGATCGGCCTTGGTCTCGAAGCGTATCGAAACAAGGAGTTCCGCACCGCGATCGACGACCTGAACTACGCCGTTGCCCAGATCCGCGAGCAGCTCGATGCACAAAACGCCGTGCTGCTACCCGAACCGCTCGCCGGATGGACGGCGGGCGAAGTCGAGAACGCATCCGCCAGCATGGCGATGATGGGTGGCGGCACGCACATGTCACGCACCTATCAGCGCGGCAGTGAATCGATCGAGATCACCGTGACGGCCGGGTCGCCGATGATGGCCGCAGCGCTGGCGATGATGAACAACCCGATGCTGTTGAGCAGCGACCCGAGCCTCAAGCCTTACCGCTATCAGCGCATCAAGGGCATGAAAAAGCATGCAGGGGATCGTACCGAGGTGACGTTGGGGATAGCCGGCCAGATCATGCTGCAGCTCAATGCCGATCGACTGAGCGACGAAGCCATCATCGAGCAGTACCTCGACGCGATCGACTTCGACCGGATCCGCGAGGCCTTCCTGCAGTGAGGTCGACGCTCAGCGCCCGGCGTTGAAACGTACCGTACCGAGACCGCTCACGTCGTAGCCGGCGAATTCGGCGGCCTTTTCGGCGAACGCCGGTGTACGACAGAAGGTCATCAACGCCTGCAGCGGTGGATCGAACCAGGCCGCGCGATCGACCAGCAGGTCGTAACGTTCGCGCAATATGGGTACGAAACCGAGCTTGAGCTTGCTGGCGATTGCACGCAGACCGAGCGTGGCATCGGCCTTGCCTTCGAGCACCGCCATCGCGGCATCGGACTCGGTGCGTGCGACCTCGGTCCAGCTCACGCTGGACGCACTCACGCCGGCCTGCTCCAGCAGCTGTTCGAGCAGCACCTGGGAACCTGCGCCCGCCTGGCGCGGCACCACGCGACGCCCTTTCAACATCGAGAGCCCGGGAGTCTCGCCTTCCCGCCCATGCGCGACGATCAGGCCGCGTTCGCGCCAGGTGAACTCGATCAACGCGGCCGGTGCATCGACAAGACGGGCGCGGACCAGGTCGATGTTCCAGCTGTCGTGCGCGGCATCATAGACATGCATGCCTGCAGCGACGCCCTCGCCGCGGGCAAAACGTTCGAGCCCATCCATGCTGCCGTCGAGCAGGGTGGCCAGGCCACAGCCCGACTCACGCAGCGCCCATTCCAGCAAAGGCTCATAGCTGCCCAGCAGAACCGCTGGACGCGGCTTGCCCGTGCCGCCAGTCGAGCCGGTATCCTCACCGTTGATCCATGCCTCGACCGCCTTGCGCGGGAACAGCAGTTTGCCCATGGCGCGCGAACAGGGGATCTGCCCGGTCGCGACCAGGTCGTACACCTTGCGCTCCTTGATACGTAGCAGGTCCGCAAGTTCGCGCGTGGTCAGGTAGGCATTTTCGTTATCGGACATGGCTCTGCTTACAGGATCGGACGTCCATGGGTACCGGGCTGCCATTGTACAAGCTCGGAGCCTTGTACCGGATCGTGAACACGACACGCCTTGACCCCGCCCGGCGCCGGCGTGACCGGGTTGGCACTCGTCCAGTCCGCGGCGGCACGCGCGCCGACGGCGATTCCAACGGCTTTTTCGCCGCGCCCTTTCAGCGCGCTGTGCAGGCCGAGCAGGCGGTAGGTATCGCCGTCGCGACGCAGCACGGGTGATCCCGAGTCACCGAAGGTCGCATCACAATCGTGCGTGAACAGGCCCTGCCGGGCCGAAGACTCCCGCACCCTGCAGTTCCGATCCACGGTCAGCACGTGCGAATGATCACGGCTGTAGCCCGCCTGCACGATCGCGTCACCAGGACCCGGCAATGCATCGTCGAGCCCGAGCAGCCCGGTCTGTCGCGACACGTCCCGGTCGAGCGTCAACACGGCCCAGTCGTGTTCGATGCGACGCCGTTCGCCATCGACAAAGCCGGCAGGGACATGAAACCCTGCGACCAGTGCATGCACCGCGTACTCGCCACGCTTGTATCCGGCCAGGAAGTGCAGCGCACAAGGTGGCAGCCAACGCCCGGTGCGCTTGTTCCACAGGCAATGGGCCGCGGTCAGGATCCGGCGCGGCCCGATCACGGTAGCGGTGCAGAACCCGCCGGTGGTGATGTTGAGGCGGCCGATGGCACTCCAGGGCGGCGAACGCAGCTCGTTGATGATCCGGTTGTCCTGGCCGGTGACACCGGGCACCGGCAGACGCTTCACGTCTGCGGCCTGCGCCGTCGCTGCCAGCAAAAGGCCGGACAACAGCGACAGCAGTCTCACAGGCCGTACAAGGTCGGTAGCAACCACGAGAAGACACCCCACATCAACAGCGTGAGCGGTATCCCGACACGCAGGAAATCGGTAAAGCGGTAACCCCCTGCACTCATGATCAGCAGATTGGTCTTGTAGGCGATCGGTGTCGCGTAGCTCATGTTCGCACCGAACAGCACAGCCAGTACGAACGGCTCTGCCGGAAGACCCAGCTGACGGGCGATGCCGACCGCGATCGGCGTACCGATCAGGGCAGCGGCATTGTTCGACACGATGTTGGTCAACAGTGCCATCAACAGCATCAGCCCGCTCAACAGCCAGGTCGGTGAGGCGCCCGAGGTCAAGGCAACGAATACCTGCGCGACATAATCTGCAGCACCGGTCTTGAGCAGGGCGGCACCGAGCGCCAGGCTGGCGACCACGATCAGGATCACCTGCGTGCTGAGCGCGCGCGACGCATCGCGCCATCTCAGGCAACCGGTCGCCAGCATCAGCAGCACACCGGTCAGGGCGCTGAACGCGATCGGCATCAGGCCAAACGCAGAACTGAGGACGATCGCCGCCATGATCGCCAGTGCCAATGGTGCGCGGCGCGTGGTCGGCAGGTCGGCGGTCGCATCCAGCACCAGCACGTCACCCATGCGCCGCATCGCCGCAATCTGCTCGCGCGCACCCTGGATCAGGATCACGTCGCCGATGCGCAGGCGGATATCGTGTACGCCGCTGCGCAGTGCCTCGCGCTGCCAGCCGGCGCGGTGCAGCGCCAGGGTCAGCAGCTGGTAGCGGTCGGCGAAGCGCGATGTCGCCAGGCTGGTGCCCACCAGTGGCGAGCCCTGGGTCACGACCACTTCGGCCAGCTGCTGATCGTCTGCCAGCAACGGGTGGTCATCGTCAACGCGAGCATCACCGGCGTACAACTGCGCGCCGAGTGCACGCTCGTATTCTTTCAGGTTTTCAGCGGTATCGCTGAGCATCAGGCGATCACCTTCGCGCAGCGTCGCATCCGGCAGGGGCTGCACGAAGGTATGCTCCCCGCGCAGGATGCGCGTCACCTGCAGCTCTCCTCCCGCCTTTTTCACCGCGTCTGCCAACGTTGCACCATTCGCACTGCTTTCTTCGGTGATCAGCAGCTGTGCAGAAAAGATACGCGGTGAGGCATCGCCCAGATCCGTGCTGCGCTGGGGCAGCAGGCGCGGCGCGATCAGCATCAGGTAAAGCAACGCGACGCCACCCGCCACCGCCACCGGCAGCACGAAGTCGAACATCTCGAAGCGCTGCAGGCCGAGTTCAGCCGCGACACCGACGACCAGCAGGTTGGTCGAGGTACCGATGGTCGTGCTCATGCCACCGACCAGGGTCGCGAATCCCATCGGCATCAGCACGCCCGAGGCCGGGGTGCCGGTCTTGATCGACACGCTGATCAGGATAGGCAACAACAGCACCACGATCGGCACGTTGTTGACGAAGGCGCTGAGCACGGCGCCGATCGCCAGGGTCAGCAACAGGGAGATCTGCGGGGCGCCGCCCCACACACGCGCGAGCACGCGACCGACCGGCTCCAATGCGCCGGTACGCACAAGCCCCTCGCCGGCGATCATCAGCGCACAGACCGCGACCAGCGCCTCGTGGCCGAAGCCCAACAGAAAGTCGCCGGCATGTAGCGGCTCACCGTCGACCGCGAACGGGAACAGCTCGAATCCCAGGATCAGCGCCACCAACACGAACAGGCTCGAGGTCTCGAGCGCGATCCGCTCGCGTGTGAACAGCACCAGCGCGATCAACGTCAGCAGCATGACCGCCAGGGCATGGTCGTTGGGCACGGCAGGAAGCGGCATTGGCACGGGGGGGGGCGCGATTCGCGTCAGCGAAGCGGCGGCTTGGTGCAGATTGGGATCATGTGCCCAAGCATACACCGGGCGAACAGACGCAGCCTGCATTGGGCGCGCCGCGCGCGGTCGATGCGACCAAACGGCATGGCACCGCCCTCAGCACAACGCACCGTAGCGTGCCAGACCGCGCAACAGCGCCGTCGGGTCGGCATGCTGTCGGCTGCCGGCCAGACGCAACATCTGCGCCACGCACCGGCGATCGCAGCTGCCATCGAGTGCCACCAAGACCGATGCACTTGCGCTGTCCAGAGACAGACTGGCGTGGCGGCTATCAACCAGGCGGCCGTGACGCGCCTCGACCCGCGCCAGTGCCGTCGTGCAGGGCGGCTCGATCGGTTCCCGCAGAGCACCGCCGGCACGCAGGCAGGCGGATACCACCCGGTAGGCGAACAACTTGAACATCTCGCCGAACAGGTGGTCGGTTTGCGCCGCCAGGTGTGTATCACCACTGGCCGCAACCTGACGCTGTGCAATCGCCTGCAACTCGTCGAATGCGACCGCGCGCGGATAGACCAGTGCCAGGTAGGCAAGCGCGGCCTTGCTCAGCGGGTGCGCAACCTGATGCGCTTGACCTTTGTTGTCGGTAAAGGCTTGTGGCTTGGCGCGCCGCAGATCCAGCTTGCGCGGCGGGGTCAGGTCGGCAAACAGCGCGAAACCGGCGAAGCGTTCGAAGTCCGGTTCGCTGCGTGAATGTGCGTCATCGCGCACCAGCAATGCCTGGTGGAAATTGCGGTTGGTAATAAAGTCGATGTATTGCTGGCGCAGCAGGGGATCGGTGATGGTCGCCAGCGCCTGTTCAGCGGCTTCGCCGAGCGTGGATGGAAGCTGATAGTGGAGCTCGGCATTGCACAGGTAGCGCAGGCCGGCTGCTTGCGCCTGCTCGACGAACGCACTGAACAGCAGCGGTTCGTTCACTGCGGCTAGATACTCATGGTACAGGTAACTGTCGGGAGCGCGTTGCAGGCTGGCCAGTTCGTGGCGCAGATACTCGGCGCTGAGCACCTGCAGATCACCAAGCCCGGTACCGAGGAAGCGCAGAAACTCGCGCGCTGCCGACACGCGTAAGGCGGGGTTGCCCGCATCACGCACATGGAACAGCAGCATCTGGCGCAACATGCCCCGCATCTGCCAGCCGGGCAGTGCATTGAAACTCAGGTAGGCGACGCCATTGGGACGCAGCTGTTTGCGGATCAGCAGCAACAACGCCGCACGCACTGCCTCAGGCACCCAGGAGTACAGACCATGCGCGATGATGTAGTCGAAACCTTCGCTGCCCAGGTCGACATCGGCCACGTCCGCGCGCTCGATCACGATATTGGTAAGACCGAGTTCGTCGATCATCGATTGACCGGCCGTAACCTGGACCTGCGACAGATCAAGGCCGACGAAATGCGCCGTCGGCAGATACCAAGCCATCGGGATCAGGTTGCCACCCGCTGCGCAACCCAGCTCGAGCACCCGGCAGGTCGACGGCTCGGGGCTCACGACCCCGTACAGTGCAGCGAGCACGGCCAGCTGATCGGGATGGGTCTCGGCCAGTGACAGACGGTCGTAGGGAATACTGTCGTAGGCGTCCAGGAAGGACACTCCAACAATGCGGCGCGGCCACGGACCGGCGGATTGTGCCTCTGCCCGGCGGCGGCTGTCGATAGTGTCTGAGCGCGCTACCGTGAGACGCCGGCAATGGGCATCCGGCCGGCAGCGGGTGGCATGGTGATCACGACATCTGCGAGACGGACAGCTTGCGCAGGGTCGCGCTCTTCTTGCTCTGGTGCAGTGCCATGCGTTCGAGCACACCGGCGAGAAAGCGGGTCGCGTCGGCGATGTACGGTCCCTTGTTGAGCATCACGCATTCGGCGCGACTGCTCATCGCCGCATCGGTCACCTCGGCACGCGACGGCGCCCCGGTCTTGGCCAGCTCCTCGAGCACCTGGGTCGCCCAGATCACCGGCACATGTGCCGCCTCGCACATCCATAGCATCTCTTCCTGCACCTCGGACAGGCGTTCGAAACCCATCTCGACCGCCAGGTCGCCACGCGCCACCATGATGCCGACCGGCGGCGAGCGCAGTGCAACCAGCAGGATGCGTGGCAGGCGTTCGAATGCGCGCCGGTTCTCGATCTTGAGCACGATGCCCAGGTGTCCCGCACCGATCTCCGCCAGTCGTTCGACCAACAGCTCGATGTCGTCGGGGCGGCGCAGGAACGACAGGCCGACCATGTCGACATGCGCTGCGATCACGTCCAGGTCGGCATAGTCCTTGGCGGTCAGTGCCGCCATGTCGAATGTTGTGTCCGGCAGGTTGATGCCCTTGTCGGCGCGCAACTTCGCACCACCGGGGCGGGCATGCCTGATCTCGACCAGGAACTCCTCGGGCGAGGTCTCGACGATCACACCGCCGATCCGGCCATCGTCGAACCACACCCGCTCGCCGCGCTGGACCCGACCGATGATGCTGCCCAGCGTGCACGGCACGCGCGCATTCTCGATCACGTTGCCGTCGGCATCGCGCAGTGCCGGTGTACCGGGAATCGTGCCGAGGGTCACGCGTAATCGCTCCCCCACTTTCAGGGTCAGGTAAGCGGCGACCTCGGGCAGAACTCCGACCACCCCTTCGATCACGCGTTGACCACTGCGCACCAGGTGGATCGGCTGGCCGGCCTCGATATAGCAGGTGCGATCGCATTCACCAACGCACACGTCGTTGTCGATGGCGACGACGGCGATCAGGCGGCGCCGGCCACGGGTGTCGCGCAAACGGATCTCGTCACCCACCTTGGCCGCGGCGATCAGGGCCGGACTGACCGGCAGATGCGCATCACAGTCAGGCAAGTCCCGCAGCGAACCGATCGCGACCATGCCGATCCTGGCGTTACGCACCACCCGTCCGCGAACATCCCGTTGCGGCCGAACCTTGACCAGGCGCTCGCCACCACCGATGACACCGGTGCGCAGCTTGGGTCCGGCGAGATCCGCAAGCACCTTGCAATGCACGCCGAGTTCGGATTCACAGCGGCGCAGGTTGGCGATCATCGCCAGCCAGGTGTCCGGATCATCGTGCGCGCAATTCACACGCATGATCGCCATGCCGGCCTGCAGCAGATCACGCACCAAACCGGCGTCGTGTGCCGCTTCGCTCGGCATGGTGACCATGATCCGGCTGCTACGCCGCTGCGGCGCAGTCCCGAGCAAGGCATTGGCATGCTGGACCAGCAGCTGCGGACCACTCGCGATATCGACCGGCGGCTCGTGCTCGATCACTGGCGGGGACCTCTCGCCTGCAAGGTGGTGCAATGCGGTGCGCACCGCGGCGAGTGTCGCCAGGGTATGTGCCTCCATTCGACCCAGCGAGGACAGGCCAACCGCGGAAAGGCTCTCCTGTAACTTGCGGATATCGTGTCGGCGAACGGCGAGATAGTGCAGCAGGTTGCGTGCACTGGGCAGCCTGTCGGGCGCAACCTGGTCGAGATCGGTCGCGAACAACAGTTCGAAATCGAGCGCCTCCTGCAGCAGCTGATCGACTTCGCCGATCAGGCGTCTGATCAGCCTGGGGTCAAGGGAATTGCTCATCGTGTTACGGCAGGGTTGGTCCACCGCATCGAATGACCCGTTGCGGCACAGGGGCCATCGTTATAGGCACCGGATGTGACGCAGATGTGACGGCCGTGGCATGGGCGCGGAAAGCCCGGATTCAGATCCGTGCGATATAGCCCTGCAGGCGCTCCCAACCGATCTGCAGCCGCGCCTCGAAGGCATCCAGGGCGCGCAATATGTCGTCATCACCTAACAGCCGCAGCCCCACGTAGACCGCCGCGACCAGCAATGCTGAGCCTAAGAACTTGCGCAACCCTCGCCATATCCCGCCCAGCAGGCGTGCGCTGAAGGTCGGTGGCATGCTGGGCACGGTGATCCTGGGGCGACGCCGGTTGGCGACCTCTTCTCGCAAGCGCTCACCCAACAGATCGCGCAGCACCTCGGCGGGGCTTTCTTCACGGTCGCGCGACGGCCGATCCTCGGCCAGCGCCGGACACAGGGCCTGCAGCCGGTCGGCCAGCGCTTCCACCTCGGCATCCCAGTGTCGGTCAGTCAGTTCGGCCGCCTGCAGCACGGACAGCTGGCGCAGACTCGGTGGCAGGGTGTCGGCCGATGGCATCCGTGCGCCGCCGATCAGCACCGGGATCACGATCTTGCGCTGTGCAAACGCCGCCTCGATCTCTGTCCGTACCCAATCCGTCTCCTCTGCCAGGCGATCGCCGAAGCCACCCGACCCGCGCGTGGCCCAGGCACGCCCGATAACCACCAGCAGGGCATCGCTGGCCGCGATGGCGCGGTGCAACACATCGGTGAAGTCGCTGCCGATCGGAATCTCGACATCACGAAACACGCGCTCGTCACCGAGGATATCGGCCAGGTCATCGGTCAGACGCCCGGCGAAACCCTGGCTGTCGTCACGACGGTAACTGACGAATACTCCCGCCATCGCTGTCTCGCCCCTCAAGCGTCTCTGGTTGCCGGCATGGAACGCGATACTAGCGTGAAATCGATAGCGGGTTAGACTACCGGCGTTTTCCGGGGTACTGCCTGCACGCATGGCAAACAGCTATTCGATCATCGACATACTGGCAATGCTCGGCCTGTTTGCCGTGGCGTTCTTTCTGTGGGTATCGTGGGAGATCATCACCCGGCGCAAGTCATTCGCGCTGCTGCTTGCGGTCGGCACCTTCGTCGCCGGCTGGCTGGTCGCCGGTCTCATCGGCGCGGCTGCGCCGCTGCATTTTCTGTTTGCCGAGATACTCGTGGCTGCCGTGGTGTATCGGGTTGCCGCACGCACTGCCGGGTCGCAGTCCGCTCAGTGACAGACCGACGGTCAGCACGAGATGCGCGTGCAGCCGCAAGTTCCCTCACCTTTTCGCGGACGATGACCGGACGCGCTTGACACACTCGATGCAGCAGGTAGCGGGATACCAAGAAGCGACAAACTGGGTAAACGGCAGTTTACTCAGACAATGCAGAACCTGCGCAACTGGTCCCGCTGTATTGGGAGTTCGTGTTCAGGGATCTGGTCAGAGCGTTCAACTTCATGACTCTGCCGCGTTTTGCGATCGAGAAGCTCGACCACCATCCGGAATGGTTCAAGGTGGACAACAAGGTTTGCGTCCACCTGACCACACATGACGTCGGTGGCATCAGCGCGCTGGATTTCGAACCGGCCGCAAAGCTCGATGCATTAAACGCTGCGACCTAATGCTTTGTGTGGCGGCGGATTCAGCGCCGGCCGATGTCGTTGAGGCTCTGCTGCAGCTTCATCCTGTCCAGCGACTCGATCGGCAGGTTGACGAAGATCGATATCCGGCTTTCCAGCTCGGTCAGCGCCTTGACGAACGCCGCCTTCCGCTGCATCTCGCTGCCGTCGGCGTTCGCCGGGTCGGCGATATGCCAGGTCGCGATCAGCGGCTCCCCCGGCCAGTCGGGATGGTCGCGTAGCGGCACCTTGTCGGACAGGGCAATGACGAAATCCATCGGCGGGGCATCGGCTCGCGCGTAGTCGTTCCAATCGTTTACCTTCAGTCCGGAAGGGTCGTAGTTGTTGCGCTGCAGCTGGTCGATCGTGTGTTCGTCGACCCCGTCCTTCGGATCACTGCCGGCACTGAACGACTCGAACTTGCCGCGTCCGAAACGTCGGAGGATGGCTTCACCGAAAATGCTGAGTGTCGAATTGCCTTCGCACAGGAAGAGCACGTTCATCAGTCGCTTGGTCATGGATCCGGCACCTATTGCAGGGCGCGCGCAGCCTTGGAGTTGACTGCTTCCGCCGAGTACCGGCGAGGGTAATGAAATTCGACCCACACCGTAGTTACCGTTTGGTTTCATACATGTGAATCAGGGCAAGACCGTCGTACCGATGGGTTGACTCCGGACAGCGCAACCGCCTGACAAAACCACACGAAATGCGCGATCAAGCGTCGGCTGGCGGCCATCGCTTGTTACCATCTCTACGCATCCCCAATCAGCAGTAAGCATCATGTTGCGTTTCTCCCGCGTTCCCATCGCATGGATCTTCACCATCGTTTTCCTGTTGCCGGTCCTGTCCGCAGCGGCCGCAGAGCCACAGGGCGCGCTGGCCGCCGAGGAAATCGATCGCGTGCTGGCAACGCTCGAAAATGCCGAGCAACGCGACCAGTTGATTGCGACGCTGCGCACTCTGCGCGCCGCATCGGATGAACAGAAAGCCAACAGCGAACGCGAAAGCGTCAAGACCGCGGCCGCAGACCTGGTCGAGCGGGTCGCCGCCAGAGCGCGTGACGTCAGCCGCTCGGCCACGGGCCTGCTGGAGTCGGCGGTCGAGGCTCCGGTCGTCGTCCTGCAGTGGGCTGAGCAACTGGAACAACCGGCAACACGCGAACGATGGCTGACGGTTGCCTGGCGGCTGTTCGCCGTGCTCGGGGCCGGCTTCTTGGTCGCCGGGGTGCTGCGTTACCTGCTGCGACGCGTCGCACGCACCACGCAGGCCGCGAACCCTTCCCTCTTGCGACGCGTCGGCCTGCTGCTGGCCCGGCTGGTCGTCGACGTGATCCCGATCATCGTGTTCGCGCTGGTCGCCTACGCTGTGCTGGCCGTCGTCGACCCGCACCAGGACACGCGGCTGGTCGCGGTCGCCCTGATCAACGCGTCGATCCTCTCGCGCATCATCATCGCCCTGGCAGCGTTCCTGCTGTCACCGGAATCGGGCCGGCTGCGCCTGTGGACGGTCAGCGACGAGTCTGCGAACTACGTCTACCAGTGGACACATCGACTCAGCGGCATCGCGATCTACGGCTTCTTCGGTCTGCAGGCGGCCTTTCTTCTTGGCATGAGCACGGACGCGTACGACAGCCTGCTGCGCATTCTCGGGCTGGTCATCCTGCTGATGCTGCTGGTGCTGATCGCGCAGAACCGACAGGATGTCGCCAGGGCGCTGACCGCCGAAACCGCATCTGACATCGATGAACCGGCAACGGTGTCGTCGCTGCGCCGGGGACTGGCCAGGGTTTGGCATCTGCTGGCCGGCGCATACCTGCTGATCATCTATGGCATCTGGGCGCTGCGCATCGAGAACGGTGCGGCATACCTGTTACGCGCGACCGCGCTCACCCTGCTCGCGCTGGCGGTCGCCCGCCTGCTCGCACGCGCGCTGGACCAGTTGTTCGAGCGCGGCATTCGCCTGTCGGACGACCTGCAGCGCCAGCACCCCGGGTTGGAGAAACGCCTCAACCGCTACTTTCCGGTCCTGCGCAAGATCGCCAAGGCACTGCTGGTCGCGGCCACATTCCTGTTCGTCGCGTACGCCTGGGGCATCGATACGCTGGCCTGGATCACCGAGGGTTCCGGCCGCGTGCTGCTCGGCGCCATCCTGCACATCCTGCTGGTACTCGCCATCGCCTTCGTGGTCTGGGAATTCGCCAGCGGCAGCATCCAGAACTACCTCGCCGAGACCGACAGCGACGGCCGCACCCAGGTGCGCAGCGCACGTACCAGGACATTGCTGACCGTGGCCCGCAACGCCTTGCTGGTCGTACTCACGGTGGTCACCGTGCTGATGATCCTTTCCGAACTCGGACTCAACATCGGGCCGCTGCTGGCCGGCGCCGGCGTGGTCGGACTGGCGATCGGCTTTGGCGCGCAGAAACTGGTCCAGGATGTCATCAACGGCGCCTTCATCCTGTTTCAGGACCTGATGGCGGTCGGCGACGTGGTCAAGCTGGGCGACAAGGCCGGCGTGGTCGAAGCCCTGTCGATCCGCACGGTGCGCCTGCGCGATCTCGCCGGTGTGGTGCACACGATCCCGTTCAATTCGATCGAGGCGGTCAGCAACCTGACACGCGAATACTCGTTCCACGTGTTCGATCTTGGCATCGCCTACCGCGAGGATGTCGACCAGGTGATCGCGCTGATCAAGGACGTCGGCGAACAACTGCGCGCCGACGCCGAGATCGGACCACTCATTCTGGAACCGCTGGAGGTATTCGGACTCGACCAGTTCGGCGACTCTGCGATCGTGATCAAGGGACGCATCAAGACCAAACCGATCAAGCAGTGGCAGGTCGGGCGTGCGTTCAACCGGCTGATCAAGCAGCGTTTCGACGCCGAGGGCATCGAGATACCGTTCCCGCACCAGACCATCTATTTCGGCCAGGACAAGGACGGGGTGGCGCCACCCGCATTCCTGCGCCTGGAGCAGGCATTGGCGGCGAGTCAGGACGGCATGACGGCGCAAGACGCCGGCGACGAGGCGCCCAGGACCTGATCTTGTGGACTCATCGCGGAACCGGTTTCCACCAAAACCGGGTCAGAGATCCAATGGCTCGAAATATTGGGAGAACTGCACCCTGACCCTGTTTTCGGCGATTGACCGAAAAACGTTTTATCGCGACCCTTCGCGCTCGAGAACTTTTGTGTCAACTATCTTTACGGCCATCTGTAGGCCCGCAGACTCACCGCAGTCCGGAATTCCGTAACGCATTGTTGCAAAGAGCGATATTCACCACTGGCATCAATCTTGCGCACGGAGTCAATGAATAGACAAAAGCTCCCAACAGTACGGCGATGGCAAGGCGGATGAAGAGAAAATGAAAAGCCCCCTATCTTTTGCGAACGGCCTGATCCTCGCTGCGCTACTGACGGTGGGTCTCGATGCCCATGCGCTCGTGGATTTCGGCGACGCCCCCGATAGTTATCAGACCACGCTCGGCAGTGGCGGTGCCTACCATACGATTCTCGACGAGAATCAAAACAAACTGTTTCTCGGTACTTCGGTAGACGGCGAGACTGACGGCCTCCCCACCGCTTTGGCTGACGGTGACGACACCAACAGTGGCGACGATGAGGACGGCATCGCGTTCACCTCTCCATTGGTCGTCGGCCAGACCGCGACTCTGGATGCAACCGTAACGGCTGCGGGTGTCTATCAGCCATTTCTGAATGCCTGGATGGATTTCAATGGCGATGGAGACTGGGGTGATCCAGGTGACCAGATTCTGCTCGACGTGGTTGTCAACAATGTCCAGGGTACCATTGTGAGTTCGCTGGCTTTCTCGATCCCGGCCGATGCTGCAGTCGGTCCTACCTACGCACGGTTCAGGCTGGATTCGGTCGGCGGTTTGTTCGCGGACGGTAACGGGGAAATCGGTGAGGTCGAAGACTACCTGGTTACTATCAGTGCACCGGTGCCGGCACCTGTCCCGCTCGCACTGATGGGTCTTGGCCTCGCCGGCATCGGTTACCAGCGGCGTAAGCAGATCAACGCGGCGTAAGACTCTTCGTGAGCTGCCATACCAACCCCGCTACGCAGACTGTGTGAAAAGTCTGTGGGCTGAGTGAAAATGCCCGTCAC
>JAGRHE010000419.1 GCA_020445165.1 Gammaproteobacteria bacterium | reverse complement strand
ACGAGGACACCGCGACCTACATCTTCGACCTGATGGAGAAATTTGCCGGTTACGGCTTCAACAAGTCGCACTCGGCCGCCTACGCGCTGGTCTCGTACCAGACCCTGTGGCTCAAGGCCCATTACCCGGCGGCGTTCATGGCCGCGGTGCTGTCGTCGGACATGGACAACACCGACAAGGTGGTGACCTTCATCGAGGAATGCCGGGCGATGAAACTGAAGGTCGAGCCACCCGATGTGAACCGCTCCAGTTATATGTTCACGGTCGATGGCGATGACACCGTGGTGTATGGCCTGGGTGCGATCAAGGGTGTGGGCGAGGGCGCCATCGAGGGGATCGTCGAGTCGCGTGGCCGGGACGGAAAATTCCGCGATCTGTTCGACTTCTGCCGCCGGATCGATCTGAAGAAGGCCAACCGTCGGGTGCTCGAGTCGCTGATCCGGGCCGGCGCCCTGGACCGCATCGGTGCCAACCGTGCAACCCTGATGATCCAGCTGCCGCTGGCCCTGAAGATGGCCGAGCAGCAGGCGGAACTGCTGGCCACCGGTCAGGACGACCTGTTCGGGATGGCCGAGCCCGAACCGGCGGCGCCGGTCGCCGGTGTAATGCCGGAACCCGTCGAGGAATGGGACGACGAGCAGCGCCTTGCCGGCGAGAAAGAGACGCTCGGCCTGTTTCTCACCGGCCACCCGATCGATTTCTACGAGGCCGATATCAAGAACCTGGTCAGCAGCCGGATTGCGCGCCTGAGCCTGGACGACGTGCGCGAGGCGCGCGGCCGGCGCGGCGGCAAGAAGGTCACGATCGCGGGCATGGTGGTTGCGGTCAACCGGCGCAACACGCAGCGCGGCATGATGGCCTCGGTGCTGCTGGACGACAAGTCGGGGCGCATCGAGGCGGCCCTGTTCAGCGAGACTTACGAGCGGTTCCGCAACGAGATCGTCAGTGACCGGGTGCTGCTGGTCGAAGGCACACTGGTGCACGACGAGTACCGTGGCGGTCTCAGCATTCGGGCCGATTCCGTGCGCGGTTTCGAGGACGTGCGTGCCGAGCGCGCCCGTTCACTCGAGGTGCTCCTGAACGAGGACTGGTTGCGGCAACGGCGGCTGACGGTGATCGATACCGTCCGCATCCTGGGCGAGTTGTTCGAGCCCGTGGTCGGGGGTGACTGCGGCGTGCGTCTGCGTTACCGTCGTGCGGACGCGGAGGTCCTGCTGCAGTTCGGCGATGCCTGGCGGATCCGGCCGAACGACGCCTTCATCCGCCGTGTGCAGCGCCAGCTCGGCGGCGACGTACTGAAGTTCCGCCTGGGCAGCGCCGCGCCCCAGACGCCGGACCGCAGCGTCGACTATGCTCAGCCGGGTTAGCGATGCCGGCTGCAGTTTCTTAATGGGTTATGATCACCACCAAATTCGCGCCCTGAACAACGACGATGAATCTTGATTTTCTCGAATTCGAACAACCGATTGCGGAACTCCAGGCAAAGATCGAGGAGTTGCGCCTG
>JAGRHE010000418.1 GCA_020445165.1 Gammaproteobacteria bacterium | reverse complement strand
CACGGCCGCGGCGCCGCCCACGATCTCGGAGATCTCCTGGGTGATGGCGGCCTGACGGGCCTTGTTGTAGATCAGCTGGAGTTCGTCGATCAGGCCGCCGGCGTTGTCGGTCGCGGACTTCATCGCGACCATACGCGCCGCCTGTTCACAGGCGCTGTTCTCGACCACCGCCTGGTAAACCAGTGACTCGATGTAGCGGGTCAGGAGTCCATCGAGCACGTCCTTCGCGTCGGGCTCGTAGATGTAATCCCAGTGGTGCTTCAACTGCTCGGCATCTTCGCCTTCGGCGAGCGGCACCAGCTGCATCACGGTCGGCCGCTGCGTCATCGTGTTGACGAAGAGGTTGTAGGCGATGCGGATCTCGTCGATCTCGCCGTTCATGTAGGCGTCGAGCATCACCTTCACGGTGCCGACCAGGTCGTCGATATGCGGCGCGTCACCGAGGTGGGTCGCCTGCGCGGCGACCTTGCCGCCGACCCGGCGAAAGAAGCCCAGTGCCTTGGTGCCGATGGTGCAGAACTCGATCTCCGTGCCCGCGTCGCGCAGCGCGCGAATCTCGCGCACGAGGCTGCGGAACAGGTTGTTGTTGAGTCCGCCGCACAGGCCGCGATCGGAGGAGATGATGATGAAACCGATGCGTTTGACGGGCCGCGAATGCATGAACGGATGCTTGTATTCGGGGTTCGCCAGTGCGACATGGCCGATCACCTGACGCATCTTCTCGGCATAGGGCCGGGTGGCCTGCATGCGGTCCTGCGCCTTGCGCATCTTGGATGCCGCGACCATCTCCATCGCACGCGTGATCTTCTGCGTGCTCTTGACGGAGGCAATCTTCGTGCGGATTTCTTTCGCGCCTGCCATGTTTAACCTTTATCTCGTCGAATGGGCCGCTGCGGTGCCGCCACCGCGCCGGATGCGCTTCGCACCGGCGCGGCCGCGATGACGTCCGACCCTTACCAGGTATGGTTGGCCTTGAAGTCTTTCAGTGCCGCGTGGAATGCAGCCTGGATGTCGTCGTTCCAGTTCGCCTCGGCATTCACCTTGGCGACCAGGTCGGCCTGGTGTGCCGACATGTACCCGTGCAATGCACGCTCGAACGCGACCACCTTGCTCACTTCGATGTCATCGAGGTAGCCCTCGTTGGCCGCGAACAGCGACACCGCCATCTCGGAGATCGTCAGCGGCGAGTACTGCGGCTGCTTCATCAGCTCGGTCACGCGCTGGCCGCGCTCGAGCTGCTTGCGGGTGGCCTCGTCGAGGTCGGATGCGAACTGCGAGAACGCCGCCAGTTCACGATACTGGGCCAGCGCCAGACGCACACCTCCGCCGAGCTTCTTGATGATCTTGGTCTGGGCCGAGCCACCGACGCGCGACACCGAGAGACCGGCGTTGATGGCCGGGCGCAGACCCGCCGCGAACAGATCGGACTCGAGGAAGATCTGGCCGTCGGTGATCGAGATGACGTTGGTCGGTACGAACGCGGACACGTCGCCGGCCTGGGTCTCGATGATCG
>JAGRHE010000417.1 GCA_020445165.1 Gammaproteobacteria bacterium | reverse complement strand
CTGTATCGTGATCTTCATCAACCAGATCCGGATGAAGATCGGTGTCATGTTCGGCAGTCCCGAGACCACGACCGGCGGCAATGCCCTCAAGTTCTACGCCTCGGTACGCCTGGATATCCGCCGCATCGGTGCGATCAAGAAGGGCGATGAAGTGGTTGGTAACGAGACCCGGGTCAAGGTCGTCAAGAACAAGGTCGCGCCGCCGTTCCGGCAGGCTACCTTCGAGATCCTGTACGGCGAGGGTGTGTCACGTGAAGGCGAGATCATCGAACTTGGCGTCGGCCAGGGGCTGATCGAGAAATCCGGTGCCTGGTACAGTTACAACGGCGACCGGATCGGCCAGGGGCGCGAAAACGTGCGCAACTTCCTCAAGGAGAATCCGGAGATCGCGCGCCATGTCGAGAGCCAGATCCGGGCAACCCTGATGCCGGCCGATGCACCCTCAGCGGATGCCGACGCGGTTGACAACGAGGCCGTCGAAAAAGACGCATGATCGGCTCGCCGAAGCAGTCATTGCCCGAAGGTGAGACGGAGGTGGATGGTCCACCGGCTATCGAGGTTGCGCTACGACTGCTGGCTGCTCGCGAGCATTCCCGATACGAGATGAACCGAAAGCTGCGCAGCCGGGGCTATGACGATGACGCCATCGCCTCGGCATTGGACCGGCTGCAATCCGAGGATCTGCTCAGTGATCAACGGTTTACGCGCTCGCTGATCGAGCAGCGGGTGCGCAAAGGCTATGGTCCCCTGCGGATCCGTTCCGATCTCGCTGAACGTGGCGTCGACTCCCGGCTTGCGGGCTCGTTGCTGGACGAAGCCGACATTGACTGGGCGCACGCGTTGCAGGCAGTGGCGGCGAGGCGATTCGGTGATGGACGCGATCCGCTCGATCATAAGGCCCTTGCCCGTAGGGCGCGGCAGTTGGTTCAGCGCGGCTTCCCTGGCAGTCTGGTCAGGCGTTACCTGGAACAGTTCCGCGCGGGGTGATCGCGCGAGGCGCCTGCCGCGCACGTCCGTGCAGCCGCGGCCGGGTCACGCCCAGGCGCTAATTGCCTGAAATCCCATGTCTTTGATGCACTGCAGCGGATGACTTTTCGCGCCAACCTGCATACCATTTCGGTTTTGCTGTCCAGACCTTCACCGAATGAAAACCAGCGCTGACATCCGCACCGCCTTCGTCGATTACTTCGTCGGCAAGGGCCACACGCCCGTCGAATCCAGCCCGCTTGTCCCGGGCAATGATCCCACCCTGTTGTTCACCAATGCGGGCATGGTGCAGTTCAAAGACGTGTTTGTCGGCAAGGAGACGCGCAACTACGTCCGCGCCGTGAGTTCACAGCGTTGCGTGCGCGCCGGTGGCAAGCACAACGACCTGGAAAATGTGGGTTACACGGCACGTCACCACACGTTCTTCGAGATGCTGGGCAATTTCAGTTTCGGCGACTACTTCAAGCGCGAGGCGATCCAGTACGCATGGGAGTTTCTCACCAGCGTCCTGAATCTGCCTGCAGAAA
>JAGRHE010000416.1 GCA_020445165.1 Gammaproteobacteria bacterium | reverse complement strand
AAGACCGACCCGGATTTCGTCATCATGGCGCGTACCGATGCCCTCGCGGTGGAAGGCATGCAGGCGGCGATCGACCGCGCCTGCGCCTGTGTCGAGGCCGGTGCCGACATGATCTTTCCCGAGGCGATGACCGAGTTGTCGCAGTACAAGACGTTCGTCGAGGCGGTCAAGGTGCCGGTACTGGCGAACATCACGGAGTTCGGTTCCACGCCGCTGTTCACGACCGAGGAACTGGCCAGCGCCGATGTCAGCATCGCGCTGTACCCCTTGTCGGCGTTCCGTGCCGCCAACGCGGCCGCGTTGAAGGTCTACCAGGCACTGCGTGGCGAGGGCACGCAGCAGGGCGTCGTCGACATCATGCAGAGCCGGATGGACCTGTACGACTACCTGGGTTACCACGACTTCGAGCAGAAGCTCGACAAGTTGTTTGCGGCCGGGGAATCCTGAGCCCGTATCGAAAATGACCGCCGCGCCAGCGCGGCAGCGAGCGACCGTGGCGATCGCCGGCGCCGGTGAAGGGCCGGAGCGATCGGGTCGGCGCGAATCACGAGTTTGAAGCACACAATCAGCGGGAGTCTTACCAATGGCTGAAAACAAACTACCCAAACCGAAGAAATCTGTTGCACTGTCCGGCACCGCCGCCGGCAACACGGCGATCTGCACCGTCGGCCGCACCGGCAACGACCTGCATTACCGCGGCTACGACATCCTGCACTTCGCCGAGGTCTGCGAGTTCGAGGAGATCGCCTACCTGCTGGTCTACGGCAAGTTGCCGAACAAGTCCGAACTCGAGACCTACAAGCGTCGGCTGCGCTCGCTGCGTGGTCTGCCGGTTGCCGTCAAGCAGGCGCTGGAGGCCATTCCTTCGTCCGCGCACCCGATGGATGTCATGCGTACCGGCTGTTCCGTGCTCGGCACCTGCCTGCCGGAGAAGGAAGGTCACTCCGAGGCCGAGGCCCGCAACATCATCGACCGCCTGGTCGCCAGTTTCGGCTCGATGCTGCTCTACTGGTATCACTTCTCGGTCAACGGCAAGCGTATCGATGTCGAGACCGACGACGACTCCGTCGGCGGGCACTTCCTCCACCTCCTGCACGGCGAAAAGCCTTCGGAGACCTGGGTGCGCGCCATGCACACCTCGCTGAATCTTTACGCCGAGCACGAGTTCAACGCGTCGACGTTCACCGCGCGTGTCATCGCCGGTACGGGCTCGGACATGTACTCGGCCATCACCGGTGCGATCGGTGCGCTGCGCGGGCCCAAGCACGGCGGCGCCAACGAGGAGGCCTTCCGCATCCAGAGCCGCTACCACAGTGCCGACGAGGCCGAGGCCGATATCCGCAAGCGCATCGAACGCAAGGAGATCGTCATCGGTTTCGGTCACCCGGTTTACACGGTCAGCGATCCGCGCAACGAGGTCATCAAGCGGGTGGCGCACCAGCTTGCAGAGGAGAATGGCGACACGAAGATGTTCGACATCGCCGACCGCCTCGAGTCGGTCATGTGGGATGTCA
>JAGRHE010000415.1 GCA_020445165.1 Gammaproteobacteria bacterium | reverse complement strand
AACGGCATCTCGATCGACGGTCACGTCGAGGGTTGGTTCAGTGATGACACCCCGACCCGCTTCGAATCTTACGGCTGGCACGTGATCGCCGGTGTCGACGGCCACGATCCGGCCGCGATCGCCAAGGCGGTCGAGATGGCCAAGTCGATGACCGACAAGCCGACCATGATCTGCTGCAAGACCACGATCGGTTTCGGCTCGCCGAACAAGGCCGGTTCGCACGCCTGTCACGGTGCACCGCTGGGCGAGGACGAGATCAACCTGACCAAGGCCGCGCTGGGTTGGGACCACGGTCCGTTCGAAGTACCGGCCGACGTCTATCACGGCTGGGACGCGAAAGAGAAGGGCGCTGCTGCCGAGGCCGGCTGGAACGAGCGCTTCGCCGCCTACCAGGCCGCGCACCCGGAACTGGCTGCCGAGTTCAAGCGCCGCATGGACGGTGAGCTGCCGGCCGACTGGTCGGCCAAGGCCGATGCCTTCGTCGCCAAGTGCAACGAAGAGGCCAAGTCGCCGGCCACGCGCCAGGCGTCGCTGGCATCGATCGAGGCCTATGCCGCCGCGCTGCCGGAGCTGTTCGGTGGATCGGCCGACCTGGGCTGCTCGAACCTGACCGAGTGGTCGGGTCACAAGCCGATGCGTGCCAACATGCCGGCCGCCAACTATGTCAACTACGGCGTACGCGAGTTCGGTATGTCGGCGATCATGAACGGCATCGCGCTGCACGGCGGCCTGATCCCGTTCGGTGCGACCTTCCTGATGTTCTCGGAATACGCACGCAACGCGCTGCGCATGGCCGCGCTGATGAAGATCCGCTCGATCTTCGTCTACACCCACGACTCCATCGGCCTGGGCGAAGACGGCCCGACCCACCAGGCGGTCGAGCAGATCCCGACCCTGCGCCTGATCCCGCGCATGGATGTGTGGCGCACCTGCGACACGGTCGAGACCGCGATCGCATGGCGCAACGCGATCGAGAAGCAGGACGGCCCGACGTGCCTGGTGTTCACTCGTCAGGGTATCCCGTTCCAGGCGCGCAGCGCCGAGCAGATCGCCAACATTAATCGCGGCGGCTACGTGCTGCACGACTGCGACGGCACACCGGACGTGATCGTGATCGCGACCGGTTCCGAGGTCGGCATCGCGATGGAAGCGGCCAAGGCCAGCAGCAAGAAAGTGCGCGTCGTCTCGATGCCGTGCACCAGCATCTTCGACGCACAGGACGCAGCCTACAAGGAATCGGTCCTGCCCAAGGCGGTCACCGCGCGCGTCGCCGTCGAAGCGGCTGTCACCGATGGCTGGTGGAAGTACGTCGGCAGCAACGGCAAGGTCATCGGTATCGATACCTTCGGTGAGTCAGCCCCGGCCGGTGAGCTGTTCAAGCTGTTCGGCTTTACCGCGGAGAACGTCGGCAAGGCGATCGACGAGGTTTCGGCCTGATCAACCTGTTCCAGCGGCCGGTCCAGGTGACCGGCCGTCCCGGTTTTCATGCATTGCAGTCACTGCATAACCTTCTGAGGAGA
>JAGRHE010000414.1 GCA_020445165.1 Gammaproteobacteria bacterium | reverse complement strand
CCAGTTGCTGCGGAATGCTGAAGTTGACGATGTGACTGAACACCTTGCAGCCCAACCACATGAACAGCAGAGTCAGGAATCCCCCCATGCAGGCATACAGGATATTGAGAATCAGGGGATCGATCGTGTCACTCATCAATGCCTCCAGTGAGGAACCGCAGAATATTGTCGTTATCGAGCCTGCCAAGGATACGGAGCGTGCGTGTCGCACTCAACCTTGGATCACACCGGTCACCGGATTTCAGCTGCCGCGAGCCTCGCGGATCCGCTCATAGGCCTGGCGAATCTCGTGCGTCTTGTCCGCTGCGACCTTCATCATCTCCTCCGGCAGCCCCTTGGAGACCAGCTTGTCGGGATGATGCTGGCTAAGCAGTCGACGATAAGCCCGCTTCACCTCGGCATCGCTGGCATCGCGCGTGACACCCAGAACGGCGTAAGCGTCATCCAGCGTCGGTCGCGACGCTGTACTGCCCCCAGGTCGGCCTCCGCGCCCACGGCCGGCGCTGGCGGCCTGTTGTGCGCGCACCATGCGCTCCAGGCGGCGGTAATCCAGTTCCGACACGCCGAGGCGGTTGCAGATGTGTCGCAACACCTGGTCTTCCTGCGGGTCGAGGCTGCCATCGGCATAGGCGGCCTGCAGCTGGATCTCGATGAACATCCCGATCAGCGTGCTGCGCCCATGGCATTCGCGGCGAAACTGGTCGAGCACGCCGTCGAGGTCGAAACCGGTCGACTTGCCCTCGCGAAAAAGATTGATCGCCGCCTTGCGCCGCGCGTCATCGAGCGCCATCTCGGCCATGACCGCCTCGGCCATGCGGATTTCTTCGGGACTGACCCGGCCATCGGCCTTGGCAATCCGCCCCATGACCGCAAACGTGGCCGTGAAGAAGGCCATCTGCACCCGTTCACGATCACCGCTGGCAAAGCCATCGTCGTGCGGCAGCGCCTTCAGGCCCTTGTCAAAATTGTGTCCCAGGGCAATGCCGAGCAACGCCCCCAGCGGTCCGCCGAGCATGAATCCGAACGCGCCGCCGACCAGTTTTCCCCACCAGCTCACGTGCCTGCCCCCGCGAATTCCAGAAGTAAGGTATGCGCCAAGAGTAACCCGAATGCGGCATCGGCCGGACGCGGATGCGGACGGGCATTACTTGCCGTGCAGGTATTCCTCGTCACGGAACGATCCGACCCAGTGCGGCTTGAATCCGACCATTATCGAGATCAGCCAACCGTTGAGTACCGCCTCGGGAAAGAACATCAACGGCAGGAACAGCAGGTAACTGTCGATCAGCTTCTGCAGTGTATAGGCCCCCGCCAGCAGCATCAGCCCGGTGGCACCCAGGGCCACCAGGATGGACACCAGTCCGCCGGCGAAGAAGGCGTTGACGAACACGTACACGAAATAATGTTTGGGCAGGTAAGCGCGAACCAGGCCGAGGATGGCCTGGGTCAGGGTCACCGGCAGGACGATGAAGACCAGCGCAGACGGTGCAAAACCGTACCAGTCGTTCAGCCCGAACAGGGTGATGCCCACCATCGCCA
>JAGRHE010000413.1 GCA_020445165.1 Gammaproteobacteria bacterium | reverse complement strand
GGTGTCTGGCGCAGGAACTCGAGGTACTCGTTCGACGAACAGAATCCCATCACCCGCTCGACGCCGGCACGGTTGTACCAGGAACGGTCGAACAGCACGATCTCGCCGGCGCTGGGCAGATGCTGGATGTAACGTTGGAAGTACCACTGCCCGGCTTCCTGCGGTGACGGCTTCTCCAGTGCCACGATGCGTGCACCGCGGGGATTGAGGTGCTCCATGATGCGCTTGATGGTGCCGCCCTTGCCGGCCGCATCACGACCCTCGAACAGGATCAGCACACGTTCGCCGGTGTCGCGCACCCAGCTTTGCAGCTTGAGCAGCTCGATCTGCAGCTCGTACTTGAATGCCTCATAGTCGGCCCGTCCCAGCTTGGTGCTGTACGGGTAGATGTTCTTACGGAACAGCTCGCGCCGCGCGTGCTTGTCGAGCTTGCTCAGGTCGCCGTCGAAGACCTGCGGTTCCGGGACCGTTTCCGCGGCGGCATCATTGGCGCTTTTGATATCGGCGGCTGCTTCATCCATTCTGCTGTTCCCCTTTCTTTCGTTGACCTGTGCATTGTGCGCCGCAAATTGCCGCGCAAGGTTGACAGGCATCAAAAACGACAGATTCACGGCAATCTGAAGGGAACTTCGAAACATCGAAAACGACGTTTTCGGATTTCCGCAGAGAAAAGTGCCACGGGTGGCATTTTTCGAAGCCTCCTGAAGTGCCGCAATGATCAGCGACCCGGACGGAACAGCCCGCCCAGGCCCATGTCGTCGAGCACACCTTCCATGAATCGGCGCACCTGCTGGGCATCCTCCATGCGCAGCGCGGCGTGCAGCAGCTGCCTCGCACGCGACACGCTGAAGCTGCGCACCACCCATTTGACCTTCATCAGGCTGCCGGCGCTCATACTCAGGCTGTCGACGCCCAGTCCCATCAACAGGACCGTCGCGATCGGATTGCCGGCCATCTCGCCACACACACCGACCGGCCGGTTGAACTCGCGCGCACCCTTGACCACCTGCTCCAGTGCACGCAGAACGGCCGGATGCAGGTCGTCATACAGCTCGGCCACGCGCGAGTTGTTGCGATCGACCGCAAGCAGATACTGGGTGAGGTCGTTGGTTCCGACCGAGACGAAGTCGACCCGCCGCGCGAGCTCCTCGATCATGTAGACCGCCGAGGGCACTTCGATCATGACGCCGATGCGCGGCATCGACACGGCGTAGCCTTCTTCGAGCAACTCGTCGTGCGCGCGCTTGATCAGCATCTTGAGCTCGTCGACCTCGCCAACGCCGCTGATCATGGGCAGCATGACCTGCAGGTTGTCCAGGTCCACGGCCGCCCGCAGCATCGCGCGCACCTGGGTCAGGAAGATCTCCGGGTGAGCGAGCGAGATGCGCACGCCACGCCAGCCCAGGAACGGATTCTGTTCGTCGATCGGGAAATACGGCAATGGCTTGTCGCCACCGACATCGAGCGTGCGAAGAATCACAGGGCGCGGATTGAAGGCCTCCAGCGCGCGCCGGTAGTTCATGACCTGGATCGACTCGGCGGGGAAGCGGTCTCG
>JAGRHE010000412.1 GCA_020445165.1 Gammaproteobacteria bacterium | reverse complement strand
GGCATCGACGAATGCGGCCTGCATACCGGGCAGCACCCGGCAGACCTTGCCCTTGTAGATATTGCCGACCAGGCCGCGCTTTGCGGTCCGCTCGATGATGATCTCCTGCACCACCCCGTTCTCGACCACTGCCACCCGGGTTTCCGGTGGTGTGACATTGATCAGGATTTCTTCGCTCATAACAGACGTTTATACGCTCCACCGCGGGGCCGTGCCAGCCCTGCCGAGCAGTTGCACCGTCTCGAACAGGGGCAGGCCCATGATGCCCGAGTAACTGCCTTCGATGCGCTCGATGAATGCCGCCGCCAGGCCCTGCACCGCGTAGCCGCCGGCCTTGTCGGCCGGTTCACCCGAATCCCAGTAGGCCGCGGCCTCGGCGGCATCGATCGGGCGCATCTGAACCCGGCTGATGCTGAGTGCGTAGTGCGTGCTGTCGGCCACGACCGCGACCCCGGTCAGCACTTCGTGGCTGCGCCCGGCCAGTGTCAGCAGCATCTCGATGCCGTCGTTGCGGTCGCGTGGCTTGGCGAACACACGATGGTCGAGCACGACCACGGTATCAGCGCCGAGGACGACCCGGTCGGGGTGATCCGCGTGCACGGTCCTGGCCTTGGCGATGGCGATGCGCTCGACGAAATCGGCGGCGCCCTCGCCGTCGAGCATGGATTCGTCGATGTCGGCTGGCAGTGTCCGAAAGTCGATGCCGGCCTGGGTCAGCAGCTCGGCCCGGCGTGGTGATTGTGAGGCGAGAATGATCATGCGCGATGGTAGGGGTGGTTGCGAAGGATGCTCCAGGCGCGGTAGAGCTGCTCGGCGAGCAGCACCCGCACCAGTGGGTGTGGCAGGGTCAGCGGCGACAGCGACCACTGCTGGTCCGCGGCGGCGCGTGCCGCATCGCCGAGACCTTCGGGCCCGCCGACCAGCAGCGCGAGATCGCGGCCGCTGCCCATCCAGTCGTCGAGCTGTGTGGCGAGTTGATCGGTCGACCAGCTGCTGCCGCCCACTTCGAGTGCGATCACCCGGGCCCCCTTGGGTATCGCCGCCAGCAGGCGCTCGGTTTCGCCGCGCAGGATGCGCGCGATGTCGGCGTTCTTGCCGCGCTTGCCCGGTGCGATCTCGACCAGGCGCAGCGTGCATTCCGCCGGCATGCGCTTGGCATATTCGTCATAGCCATCCTGCACCCAGCGCGGCATCTTGTCGCCGACGGCGATCAGGTGGATCTGCATGCCGGGCTTTGCTGTCTTGGTGTCATTGCCGGTTGGGACGCAGAGGGCGCGGAGGAGCGCGGAGTTCGCCGAGATTTCTCAGGGGGCCGAACGCGAGGCATGCCGTATGAATTACAAGACAAGAGTCACCTGGATCTGAAAGTGAGTGGCCGTTCGTGCTGACAGGTGTGTTCGAGCTGGCAATGCAGCGCATTCACCTGAACCACTCTGCGCCCTCCGCGCTCCTCTGCGATCTCTGCGTCCCTAATGACGCGGATGGCTCAATTAGCGCCGCGTTCCTTGCTGACCTTCTCGGCCTTGACCGGGTCGACGTCCCACAGGCGTTCGAGCTGGTA
>JAGRHE010000411.1:571-1577 GCA_020445165.1 Gammaproteobacteria bacterium | reverse complement strand
CCAGTGCCTGGAAGCGGGGCAGGGCATCAGCGGCGAGCGATGACCCCGCCAGCAGCCATGCGGTGACCAGCGATGCGCAGCGACGAGTGATGCGAGCCTGCATCGCCGGGCATCAGCCGTTTGCGGCACGATTGAGTTGCTTGCGTCGCAGTATCACCATCAGGGCCACGACGACGCTCAGCAGCAACATCAGGCCGAAGCCCCAGTAGGGGTAGGAATGGGTCGAGAACTGCGCCACCTTGCCGTCGCCGAAAACGGTCGGCATGAAGGGCTTGACGCTGAACGCGCCCATGTCGTTCAGGCGGTGGCCGTACCACCACAGCCAGGCCGAGTAGTCGATGATGAAGAACACCGGCAGCAGCGCGGGCACCGCGGCGAGCAGCCAGTACAGCGGCCCGCGGCCGAGCAGGGCACCGGCCAGCAGCACCAGCATCGCGGCGATGATGCCGAAGAACACGACGTAGAACGCCACGCCCATCGCAGACACCATCGGGTCGATCTCGGCGGGGTTGTTGAAGTAGCGGCCGAGGCTCTTCTCGTAGTGCCACAGCAGCAGCTGGTGTCCACTGCCATCCCATGCCGGGACTGCACTGGCACCGCGGCGCTCGCGATCCTTTTCGTAAGTGACGCGCAGGCTGTCGATGTAGCCCGCCTTGTCGGAGGTCGCAGCCGGCTGGGCCTTTTCGGCCACGGCCTGTTCGCCGCGCTCGCGCGCCTCGACGGCGGCCATCTCGGCCTTCAGGCGGGCGACAATGCCGGTCGGCTCCGGCTCGGCCTCTTCGCTGCCGGCCTCCTGATCCATCGAGGTGACCATCGATTCGACATAGCCGGTGTTCTGGTAGTGCAGGCCGCCCTCGCTGAAGAAGGTCAGCGCCATCCAGCCGACGGTCGCGGCGAACCCGGCGCCCATCACGGCGATGCGCAGCGGCCGCTGCGAGCAGGCGAAGCCGACGATCATCACGCCGAGCATGGTCACCAGGAACGGCGAGAACGCGCGTTCGATCAC
>JAGRHE010000411.1:0-540 GCA_020445165.1 Gammaproteobacteria bacterium | reverse complement strand
GTACATGCCGACATAGTGGTTGATGGTGTCCATCTCGTGCACGCAGTCGAGCGCCTGTTCCTCGTGGATCTCGTCGCTTTCGACCTTCTGGCAGCCGTTGAACACACCGTTCATGTGAAAGTGGATGCGCACGCCGTCCGGGAAGGCCTCCGGGGGATAGTTCGGGGCCTTGAGCGCCACCCACCAGGTCGGTGAAAAATAGATCGCCGCAAGCAGTGCCACAGCGACCAGTGCCAGCGCCATGATGGGTAGGTTCTGACGGATGGAGACAGGCGAGCTCATTGCGGCGTTTCCCTGTGTAGGTGTCCGTGGCGGCGGGCCGGTGCTGCGGCCCGCCGCGGTGCGCAGATTATTTGAAGTCGGGGTTCTGCCAGTCCTTGGACGGCGCGAGCTGGTCGGCCGGGACCGGGACATGGGTGACGTAGTTGATCACCTGTTTCATGTCGTCGTCGGTGAAGCCCTTGATCTGCGCGACCATGTCCGGGTTGGCGTTGCGGCGCTTGCCGTCACGGATCCACTCGAACTGGCGTACCATGTAGT
>JAGRHE010000410.1 GCA_020445165.1 Gammaproteobacteria bacterium | reverse complement strand
TGTTCGCGTCGCTCGGCTATCGCCGTTTCGGCATGTATGCCGATTACTACGCGGACCACATGGATGCCTGGCGCTACGAGAAGTCACCCGATCCGCAGCTCAAACCACGCCTCGAGCGCGTGCCCTGGTATGAACAGACGCTCGAGTTCACCTGCGGACCCGCATGCCTGATCATGGCCATGCAGACACTCGATCCCGACACCGAGGTCAGTCGCAGTCTAGAGCTGCGCCTGTGGCGCGAAGCGACGACCATCTTCATGACATCCGGGCTCGGCGGCTGCGGTCCTTACGGCCTGGCCCTCGCCGTACACCGACGCGGCTTCGACGCCGAGGTCTGGGTGAATGATGACGGTGTGCAAATGGTCGATACCGTGCGCAGCGCCGAAAAGAAAGAAGTCATGGGCCTGGTCCAGGCCGACATGGAACGCGAGATCAGGGCACTCAACATTCCGCTGCATTTCGACGTGCTCGGCCTGGACGCGCTGGAGGCGGCATTCGACGCCGGCGCGGTACCCGTGGTGCTGATCAGTTCCTGGCAGATCTACAACGAGCGCTCGCCACATTGGGTCGTGATCAGCGGCTTCGATGAACACTTCGTCTACTTCAACGATCCCTTCGTCGACTACGATGAAGGCGAAACGGCCGTGGATTCGATCAACATGCCGATTGGACGCAGCCAGTTCGACAAAATCGCACGCTACGGACGCAAGGGCCTGCGCGCCGTGGTGCTGATCAGCAAGAGGAAACCGGCGGCGTGAGCGACCACATCATCCTGCTCGACAGCACCGAGCAGTGGAAACAGGACTTCCCCGACTACCCGGTGATCGCGGTGCGCGACTACCTGGTCGACCCGGCGTGGTCGAACCGACGAACCCTGCGCGTGATCAACCTGTGTCGCGACACCGACTATCACAGCCCCGGCTACTACGCATCGTTGCTGGCCGAGGCACGTGGGCACAAGGTGATTCCGTCGGTGCGCACCTTGCAGGACCTGAGCCGCAAGTCACTATACGGCAGCGAACTCAGCGACCTCGACCGCCGGGTGGAAAAACTGTTCCGCGAACAGCCGACCGAGGTCACGCGCTTCGAGGTGCTGGTCTGTTTCGGCCAGTGCGAGGCGAGAGGCCTGCGCCGTCTCGGCAGCGCGCTGTTCGATACCTTCCGTTCGCCCCTGATCAAGGTCGAACTGAAACGCGACAAGATCTGGCACATCGCCAGTATCCGCAGCGTCGGTCTGAAATCGGTCAAGCGCAACCAGCGCGAATTTTTCTTCGACGCCATGGCCGGCTACCTGCGGCGACCCTGGCGCGCGGCGCGCGACCGCCGCCAGATGCGCTTCGATCTCGCGATTCTTTATGACCCGAACGAGGCACTGGCGCCGTCCGACCGGCGCGCCCTGGCACGCTTCATCCGCGCCGCCCGCTCGGTCGGCATCGACGCCGAGCTGATCACTGCACGCGACTTCGGGCGCCTTGCCGAGTTCGACGCGCTGTTCATCCGCGAAACCACCAACGTCAATCACCACACCTACCGCTTCGCACGCCGTGCGGCAGCCGAAGGGCTGGTGGTGATCGACG
>JAGRHE010000040.1 GCA_020445165.1 Gammaproteobacteria bacterium | reverse complement strand
CCATCAGCACCAGGCACACCGAAGCCCAGAAGCCCTTGCGCGGCATTGCCAGCGCGATGGCGACGCCGAGCGGCACCTGGATGGCGAGGATGATGAAGGTGAACTTGAGCTGGCGGATCAACGAATCGTGAAAGCGTTCCGACGACAACACCTCCTCGAACCACTTCATGCCCTCGAAGAAGAACAGGTTGTCGCCGAAGGTCTCCTGCACCGAGTAGTTGACCACGGTCATCAGCGGGATTACGGCGTTGAACGCGACCAGGATCACGACCGGCGCGACCAGGAACCAGGCCTTCTGGTTGGTTGTCTTTCCGCTCATAGTCGGGGTCCGCCAGCGCTGTGCGTTTCCATTTCGGGTACCCCTGCAAACTCGTCATTCCCGCGCAGGCGGGGATCCAGGGAAACGGAGCACGTGGATCCCCGCCTGCGCGGGGATGACGGCGGGTCAATCATTTCGGATTCTCCAGCTTCTGTGCTTGAGCGAGCCGCAATGCTTTCGGGTGGCCAATGCATCAGCATGAGTGACTCACTCCAGTATCCAGCTGTTGGCATAGACCTGCGTGAACTGCGGCGCGAAGCGCACGCTGGCCGTGCCTTCCGGGATCGACACACCCTCGGGCACCAGCGCGCGCACCTTGTGACCGGCAAAATCGGTGTCGACGATCCGGTTGCGCCCAGTGTCGCGCACGCCGACCACCTGCACCGGCAGCGCGCCCGGGATACCGGGTTCGACGAAACTGACGAACTCGGGGCGCACGCCCAGTTCGAGTTTCGCACCCGCCTTTGGCGTCGGCAGTTCGCGCTCGATCGGGACCCGGTGATCGGCAACCCGCACGCCGCCGTCGTCCATTTCACAGGGCATCAGGTTCATGCCGGGGGAACCGATGAAGTGGCCGACGAAGGTATGCCTCGGACGCTCGAACAGCTCGACCGGCGTGCCCTGCTGCACGACCCAGCCCTCATGCATGACGACGACCCGGTCGGCGAAGGTCAAGGCCTCGGTCTGGTCATGTGTGACATAGATCATCGTGATGCCGACGCGTTGGTGCAGCTCCTTGAGCTTGGAGCGCAACTTCCATTTCAGGTGCGGGTCGATGACGGTCAGTGGCTCGTCGAACATGATCACGTTGACGTCTTCGCGCACCAGGCCACGACCGAGCGAGATCTTCTGCTTGCCGTCGGCGGTCAGGCCCGCCGCCTTCTGCTTCAGCATGTCGTCGAGGTCGGTCATCTCGGCGATCGCGCGCACACGCGCGTCGACCTGTTTTTCCGGGACGCCACGGTTGCGCAGCGGGAACGCGAGGTTGTCGTACACGGTCATGGTGTCGTACACGACCGGGAACTGGAACACCTGCGCGATCTGGCGTTGTTCCGGACTCATGTCATTGACGCGCACGCCGTCGTACAGGATGTCACCTTCGGACGGGCACAGCAGCCCGGAGATGATGTTCAGCAAGGTGGTCTTGCCGCAGCCGGACGGACCGAGCAGCGCATAGGCGCCGCCGTCCTCCCACACCAGGTCGACTTTCTGCAGCGCGTAGTCCGCATCCGACTGCGGATGCCGCCGGTAACTGTGGCGCAGGTTATTGAGTTCGATGCGCGCCATCAGTTCTCCATTGTCGCAACGAGCTCACCACGCGGCGAGAACAGCATCGAGTGATCGACGTCGACACAGAAGCGCACCTTCTCACCAACACTGAAAGCGTGCACGCCATGGGTCAGCGACACCCACGGCCGCTTGTGCACGTCGAAGTGGATCATCGACTCTGAACCGGATATCTCGGAGATATGCACCCTGCCCTCGACAAAGGCGCCGTCGCTCATGTCGCCCGCCGGATGCACATGGTGCGGACGCACACCGAACTGGTAGGGGCCATCACCGAGTTCTCGGTACGGACCGCGCGCCGACCAGCGGGTGCCGTCATGTGCCAGCGTGAAGCTGGCACCCGTCTTGACCACGTCGACGCGGTTCATCGGCGGATCCGAGAACACGGTCGCCGTGACCAGGTCGGCAGGATGGCGATAGATCTCGCCGGTCGGACCGAACTGGGTGATGCGGCCCTCGTGCATTGCGGCCGTGTGGCCGCCGAGCAGCAGGGCCTCGGACGGTTCGGTGGTGGCATAGACCACGGTGCGCTCGCGCATGGCGAACAGGCGCGGCAGCTCTTCGCGCAGTTCCTCGCGTAACTTGTAATCGAGATTGGCGAGCGGCTCGTCGAGCAGCACCAGGTCGGAATCCTTGATCAGGGCGCGCGCCATGGCGCAGCGCTGCTGCTGACCGCCGGACAGTTCCGACGGCTTGCGATCCAGGTAGGGTCCGAGGCGCAGCAGCTCGGCAACCGGCTCGACACGCTCGCGGATCTGCGCCCGGCGCAGACCGGCAATGCGCAGCGGCGACGCGATGTTGTCGAACACGTTCATGTTCGGGTAATTGATGAACTGCTGGTACACCATTGAAACGTTGCGCTTCTGCACCGGCATGCCGGTAACGTCACGCCCGTTGAACAGCACGCGGCCGGTGGTCGGTTGCACCAGCCCGGCCATCAGGCGCATCAGCGAGGTTTTGCCTGCCAGGGTCGTGCCGAGCAGGATGTTGAACCCGGCCGGTTCGAGTTCGACACTGGTGTCATAAATAAGGGTATTCCCATCGACGACCAGCGAGACATCTTTCAGTGCCAGGGTCATGCGGTGTGTTCTCTGTATTACGGTCGCTGGCGGTCAGTCGCCGATCGGCCGAGGCCTGTGCACACGATAGCGGGCGTGGCGACGTCGGTCACGGCAGGCAATCGAAACAGCCTGCCGCGACCGATTCAGGCGATCGCGCTGGCGGCGGTCATTGCGCCCAGCGCTTGACCAGCTCGTCGTAGGCGATGGTTTCGCCCTTCGGCTTCTCGTTGGCCAGCTTGGCCTTGGCGCCACCCTTGCCGAGCCATGCCTCCGCCGACTTCTCGTCGTTCAGGCGCGGACCACAGCCACCATAGACCTCGGCCTTCTCGTCCGCTTTCTGCATGCGTGACATGACCTGGTCCATCTCGCCGGCGAGACGGTCCATGGCCTGCTGCGGCGTGAAGGCACCGGAGTTCACGTCACCGATGTTCTGCCACCACAGCTGGGCCAGCTTCGGGTAGTCAGGCACGTTGATGCCGGTCGGCGACCACAGCACGCGGTCAGGCGAGCGGTAAAACTCGACCAGGCCGCCGAGCTTGGGTGCACGCTCGGTGAACGATGCATGGTTGATGGTCGAGTTGCGGATGAATGTCAGGCCGACGTGCGACTTCTTCGCGTCAACCGTCTTGGAGACGACGAACTGCGCGTACAGCCAGGCCGCCTTGCGCCGGTCGACCGGGGTCGACTTGAACAGGGTCCACGAGCCGGCGTCCTGGTAGCCGAGCTTCTGGCCTTCCTCCCAGTACGGGCCGTGCGGCGACGGCGCCATGCGCCACAACGGCTTGCCGCTGTCGTCGACGGTGTTGTTGCCATCGGACTTGGGCGCGACCATCGATGCGGTGAATGCCGTGTACCAGAAGATCTGCTGCGCCACGTTACCCTGCGACAGTGCCGGCAGCGACTGGTAGAAGTCGTAATCGGCCGCACCCGGCGGTGCGTACTTGCGCAGCCACTCGTCCCACTTGCGGATTGCGTACACGGCAGCCGGACCGTTGGTGCCACCACCTCGCGTCACCGACGCGCCGGCCGGGTTGCACGATCCCTTCTCCATGCGGATACCCCACTCGTCGATCGGCACACCGTTCGGCAGGCCCTTCGACCCGGCGCCGGCCATCGACAGCCAGGCATCGGTCATGCGCCAGCCAAGGTCCGGCGCGCGCTTTCCGTAGTCCATGTGACCGTAGACGCGCACGCCGTCGATCTCCTTGACGTCTTCGGAGAAGAACTCGGCGATATCCTCGTAGGCCGACCAGTTGACTGGCACGCCGAGGTCATAGCCGTACTTGGCCTTGAAGCGCTGCTTAAGATCGGGGTTGTCAAACCAGTCCTTGCGGAACCAATAAAGGTTGGCGAACTGCTGATCGGGCAGCTGGTACAGCTTGCCATCGGGGCCGGTCGTGAACGACTTGCCGATGAAATCATCGACATCGAGGTTCGGGTTGGTGACGTCCTTGCCCTCGCCGGCCATCCAGTCGCTGAGGTTTACGGCCAGTTGCAGGCGCGAATGGGTACCGATCAGGTCGGAATCGTTGATGTAGGCGTCGTACAG
Organism: Gammaproteobacteria bacterium; assembly: GCA_020445165.1. Next base: position 12,440 of record JAGRHE010000040.1, on the reverse strand, counting down.
GTTACGCTTGGTCTGCATCTGGGTCTGCACCGCCTGCACCACCTCGCCCTCGCCGAGCAGCTGGTGGTTGACCTTGATCCCGGTGATCTCCTCGAACGCCTTGGCCAGCGTCTTGGACTCGTACTCGTGGGTCGGAATGGTTTCGGACAGGACATTGATCTCCATGCCTTTGAACGGCGCCGCTGCCTTGGCGAACCACTCCATTTCCGTCATCTGCTCGTCCCTGGTCAGCGCCGAGGGCTGGAACTCGCTGTCGATCCACTTGGCTGCCGCAGCCATGTCGGCCTGCGCGACGCTGGCAAGTAGCGCCGACGTCGCGAACGACACCGCGGCGACCAGCTTTCTGTTCATGCGCATGGTTAGTCTCCTGTCGGGTGATCGGGCATTGCCCAGCTGCACGGGCAATCTAAGCGAAAATAAACGAATGTCAAACGAAAACTAACGAATCAGTTATTCAGGGAATACGAATCTTTTGTTATTCGAATCCAGCATGCATCGTACCCCTGCAGCCGAAGTGTAGACGATCTGCAGGCTATCTATGTCAATGTCTTATAACCACCTCCAGGTGCGTTTCGGAGTGCCGGGCCCAACTGAAACAGCCATCTTCGTTTCACGAAATTTCTTTGCAAAACGAAAGCCATACGAAATAATACGAAACATCACAGAACGGCGACCCGGGAGCGGAAATGCAGGCACTGAGCCCACGGCAGAGCGAGATCGTGAAGCTGGCCCGGGGGCTGGGACGGGTGACAGTGGACGATCTGACCGCGCGTTTCGACGTCACCCCACAGACCATCCGCAAGGACCTCAACGACCTGTGCGATCTCGGCGTGCTGCAACGCTTTCACGGCGGCGCGATGTTCGCTGCCGGGGTCGCCAACGTTGGTTACGAGAGCCGACGCAACACGGCGGCCGAAGCCAAGCAGCTGATCGGCGAGCGCGCCGCGCAGCTGATCCCCAACAACTGCTCCCTGTTTATCAATATCGGCACGACCACCGAGGCGGTGGCCCGTGCGCTCGGCCATCATCAAGGCCTGATGGTGATCACCAACAACCTGAACGTGGTGCAACTGCTGCGCGGGCATGGGCAGATCGAGGTGATCGTGGCTGGCGGGGTGTTACGCCACAGCGACGGCGGCATCGTCGGTGAAGCTGCGGTGGATTTCATCCGCCAGTTCAAGGTCGATTTCGCGGTCATGGGGGTTTCCGCGATCGATACCGATGGCGCACTGTTGGACTACGACTTCCGCGAAGTGAGTGTCTCGCGCGCGATCATGGCCGCCAGCCGACGCACGATCCTGGTCGCCGATGCGATGAAGTTCTCGCGCTCAGCGCCGGTGCGCATCGGGCACATCGCCGATGTCGACTACCTGGTCACCGACGAACCACCCGAACCCGAGCTCGCGCGCATCTGTACCGAGAACAACGTCGCGATCGAACTGGCCACCGGCGACACCGGAGAGACGGCCGCATGAACCAAACGACGCCGATCAGCGGAGACCTGTCGCGCGAAAACGCGCTGCAGCGTATCCGGCAGACGGCACGCTTCGACCTGCTGGTGGTCGGCGGCGGCGCGACCGGTCTCGGCGTGGCCCTGGATGCGGCTGCGCGCGGGCTGTCGGTCTTATTGCTGGAACGCGAGGACTTCGCCAAGGGCACTTCGTCGCGCGCGACCAAGCTGGTGCACGGCGGCGTGCGCTACCTCGCCCAGGGCAACATCAGCCTGGTCAGGGAGGCACTGCGCGAACGCAAGGCGGTGCTGGCGAATGCACCGCACCTGGCCCAGCCGCTGCCGTTCCTGGTGCCCGCCTTTGGCCTCAAGGGACGTGTCTGGGACCGGCTGTTCTACGGCACCGGCCTGATGATGTACGACATGCTGGCCGGCAAGGCGGGCCTGGGCGACACCGAGTTCCTGTCGCGCAGCGAAACACTGGCCGCGATGCCAGGCGTGCAGGCACACAGCCTGGTCGGTGCAGTGCGTTATTGGGACGGCCAGTTTGACGATGCCCGTCTGGCCATTGCACTGGCCCGCACTGCCGCCGCGCACGGCGCCGTGGTGTTGAATCACTGCCCGGTCACGGCGCTGCTGCATACCAACGGCCGGGTCAGCGGTGCACGTTTCAGCGACGCCGAGAGTGGCGAGGTGTTCGATGTGCAGGCCGGCTGCGTGGTCAACGCGACCGGGGTCTGGGTCGACACGCTGCGACGCCTGGATGTGGATCCCGAGAGTCACATGGTGTCACCCAGCCAGGGCATTCACCTGGTAGTCGACCGCGAGTTTCTGCCCGGCGACCATGCCCTGCTGGTACCCAAGACCGACGATGGCAGGGTGATGTTCGCCGTGCCCTGGCTGGGCAAGGTCCTGCTGGGAACCACGGACACGCCGCGCGATGCGATCGAGGAAGAACCGACACCGCTGGCGGACGAGGTCGACTTCATCCTCGGCGAGGCCGCCAAGTATCTGCAGCGGGCGCCCACGGCGAATGACGTGCGTTCCATCTGGGGTGGTGTGCGGCCGCTGGTCAGGCCACCGCGGACCGAGGCGGGGAGCACCAAGAACATCTCGCGCGAGCATGTCGTGGTCGTGGATGGATCCGGGCTGGTCAGCGTGACCGGAGGCAAATGGACCACCTACCGCGCCATGGCGGAAGACGTGATCCAACGCTGCATCGATGCCGGTCTGGTCGCGACGCAGGAATCGTCCCGAACCCTCGACCTGCCACTGATCGGCGCGCCATCGGTCAACGTGCACCGGCTCTGCGATCCGCCCGGCGCGCATCAGTACGGCACCGAGGCCACCTTGCTCGACGAACTGCCCGGAGCACAACGCGAACTCGGCATGGGGCTGACAGAGGCCATGGTGCGTTTCGCCGTTCGCCACGAGGGAGCACGCAAGATCGAGGATGTGCTGGCACGACGTTCGCGGATCCTGTTCCTGGACGCCGAACTGGCCGGCGAACTGGCCGACGACGTCGCCGCGATCATGGCCAACGAGCTCGGTCGTCCGGTCGACGACCTGAGCACGGAACTGGCGACGTTCAAACAACTGGCCCGGCGCTATCACACGCTACCGGGATGACCGATCCGGCGTTGTTCAGATGAAGTTCACGTGCTCCGGCGCATTCTCCAGGTCCCACAGGAACTTGTTGATGTAGTCCTGCCGGCATCCGACCGTGCAGTCGCAATGCACATCGACATTCTCCTGGATATCCCGGTGCACGTCCCAGTAGCGATCGCTGGCCACGATGTCTGCGTATGACTGCTTGTGCAGGTCCCCCATCAGGAAGCGGTCCTTGCCGAAATAGGGACCACAGGGATAGACCTTGCCGTTGCCACTGATCTGGCCGAGAAACGGCGTGCCGTAACAGATGTCGTACTTGCGATAGCCGTCGCGATACAGCTCGGTCTCCTTGTTGATGCCGAGCTTGTTCCACTTTGCCGTCACCTGGTAGTTGTCGTCACTGAGACTCTCGGCATACTTGAGGTCGTCGGTTATCCGCTCGTACGCACTGTAGTCGACACCGATCTCGCCATACTCGGTGTCGGAACACTGCTTCAGCTGCAGGTAGTCGATGCCAAGTTCCCTGCCCATCTCCGCCATCGCACGGATCTGCGAGAAGTTCTCGGGAATCAGCACCATCTGGATGCCGATCGTGCACGGATAGGCATTCTCCTTCTTCAACTCGGCCAGCGCCTTGATCCGCTCGACCAGCGGCTGGAAGTTCTTGCGGTGCGACTGGTGCACGATGTTGAAGTTGTCCGCGTCGGCCGAACTCAGGTTGAAGCGGACGAAGGTCATGTTGGCCAGCACATCGTCGGCCCGGTCCATGTCCAGCAACAGGCCATTGGTCGCCATCCCGGTGTCGACACCCGACTGGCGCGCCAGCACGGCCGCGTCGTATACGGCAGGATTGAGGGTCGGCTCGCCGTCACCGATGAACCCGATGCTGCGCACGCCGATCCTGCCGGCGTCGGCGATGAACCCGAGCAGCGCATCGCGTTCGATCATCGTGCCCTTGGTCATGCCCTGGGTCACACCGATGCAATAGGTGCAGGCGGTGTTGCAGAACTTGGTCAGCCCCATGTCGATATGCACCGGCGCGATGCGCTCGCCCTGCTTCCAGGCCATGACCCGGTCGAGGTGATACAGCATCTTGTGGCCGTCGAGGCGATACTTCTGTGACTTGTTGCGGTAGGTGTGACCGCTGTACTGGTTGGGCTGCTTCTCGCCGTTCGGTTCGACGACCACCGGGATCATGCCGATCTTCTTGCGGTCGACCATGGTCCGGCCGGTGCGGATGCTGTGACCACCGTGTTTGCGCGTGCTGATCGCCTCGGGCAGGTCCACGTCGATACGTCGTTGCTTTGTCATCACTGACTCCCCGGCCGCCTCCGGCCTGAAATTCGTTTTGCCCAGCGCCGTTCACCGGCGCCACGTTCTGCAAAGGATTGCCCGCCAGGCCTGTCCTGCATCTGGGCGGGCTGATCAGCTGGCATAGGCCAGCACCTGTTCATTCAGTTCGACGCCGATTCCCGGCGCATCAGGCAAGCGCAGGTGCCCGTCCTCGAACACCAGGGGATCGCTGAAGAACTCGGCGATCACCGCATTTTTCGAGGTATCCATCTCCAGCAGGAAGGCCGACTCCTCGACCGCAAGCACATGCATGGTTGCCGCCAGCAGCACACCCGATGAAAAGTTGTGCGGACTGACCCTGATGCCGGCCGCCTGTGCCAGCGCGCAGATCTTGCGTGTCTCGCTGATCCCACCGGTCCGACCCAGGTCGGGCATCGCGATGTCGACCGCCTCGCGTCCAAACAGTTGCTGAAAGCCATGCAGACGGAACTCGTTCTCGCCGGCCGCTATCGGAATGTCGCTCTTGTCCCTGAGCCGACGCATCGCCTCGACGTTGTTGGCGTCGACGGGCTCTTCCAGCCAGTAGAGGTCGAGCTCGTGCCAGCGACGTAATGCTTCCAGCGCCATCGGATAGTCGTAGCCACCATTCAGATCGACCATCAGTTCGACGTCGGTACCGACTGCCTGGCGGATGGCCGCCAGGCGACGATAGTCTTCACGCGCCGATGCCGCACCGATGTGGACCTTGATCTTGCGGTAACCGAGCGCGCAGATGCGCTGCGCGTCTTCCGCCATGGCTTGGGGAGATTCCTGCCAGTAGATGTCACTGGCGTAGGCTTCCAGGCGATTCGTACGCGCGCCACCGAGCAGCTCGTGCAACGGCAGACCCAGGGCCTTGGCCTTGATGTCCCAGCACGCCATTTCGAGCGCGCTGGCCGCGCAGATCACGCTGCCCATGCGTTCGTAGTAGACGTCGCTGTCCAACAGCAGGCCACTGATCCGGCTGATGTTGCGCGGGTCCTGGCCAAGGATACGGTCAGCGAATCCAGCGTCGAGGATCGAACGCAGCAACGGCGCATTGCCGATCGCCTCGCCCAGGCCGTAGATTCCCTGATCGGTCACGACCTGCACGATGCAGTGATAGCGCGTATCGAATCCGCCACGCGAGATGCGCATCGTCGAGCTGAGTGACTTCTTCAGCAGGTGGGTCTTGACCCGGGTGATCTTCATCGATGGCTTCAGTCGAACACGTCGGTCGGATCGATGATCATGTTCGCGCGGAACTCTTCGCGATCCAGGAACGGGAACAGGTCTTCCAGCGGTTTCGAAACGATGCTGCCGTCCGGCTTCTTCAACGACGATGAGCGCGGAATCAGGGGTTGATCCTCTGGCATCATGATCTCGCAGATGTAGGGGCCGTCGTGGTCGAGGACTGCCTGCAGGTTGGCGTGCAGCTCCTGCGTGTTGGCGATCACCGATGACGGAATGCCATAGGCTGTGGCAATCCGCTGCATGTCGGGGCAACTGACCCCGCTGCTGACTTCCGAGCCGACGTAGCGATTGAAGTGGTTCTGCTGCATGTGCTTGATGGTCAGGTAACCACCGTTGTTGATCACGAACAGGATGATCGGCAGACGATTGTGGATGACAGTCTGCAATTCCTGGATGTTCATCTGCAGGCCACCCTCGCCCGAGATGCAGATGGTCTTGCGCCGACCGTTGGCATAGCAGGCACCGATCGCCCCGGGCAGGCCGAAGCCCATCGATGCATGTCCGGACGATGTCGTCAGGCGTTGGCCGAGCTTGGTCTGGAATGTCTGCATGGTGCAGGTGAAGGACGTGCCCATGTCGGTTACAACGACGGCATCATCGGGCAGCGCGCGTGACAGCTGGTCGACGAAGTAGAAGGAATTGACCTTATCCGGCAGCTGCGCGTATTCGGGCAGGCACACCGGATACCTTTCTTTCCAGTCACGACAGCGTGTGCGCCAGTCTTCGATCGCAAGATCGTCGGCCGAGATGTCGGTGCAGGCGTCGTTGAAGGCTTGCAGGAACTCGCCGGCATCGGCGACGACACCGCGGTCGACGTGCAGCGAATGCTTGCGCAGTTCGTTCTCGTCAATATCGATCATCGCGATGCGTGCCGCGCGTGCGAAGGTCGAGTAGTTGTAACCGCACTGCGGAATCGACATGCGCGATCCGACGATCAGCAGCAGGTCGGCGTTCTGCATCGCGAAGTTGGATGCCCGGTCACCGAAGATGCCGGCGCGCCCGATGTAGTTGTCATCGTCGCTGGCGAACAGGTCACTCGCGGTCCAGGACGAGATCACCGGGATGCGCAGACGCCCGACCAGTGAGCGCAGCTGTTCGCCGGCATCGGCCAGTCGCACGCCGTAGCCACAGATCAGTACCGGACGCGATGCGGCCTGCAGCATCTGCTTCACGTCACCGACCTGGTTGATGAAGGTATCCTTGAGCAGGCTGTTGCCGACCACATCCGGCTTGAACGGTTTCAGTTCGTCGGGACAGATCTGTCGGCTCTGCACATCGAGCGGGATGTCGATCCAGACCGGACCGGGACGACCGTTCATCGCCAGCCAGGCGGCCTTCTCCAGCTCGTAGCGGATCATCGCCGGATCGAGGATCTCGACCGCGTACTTGGTCAGCGGCTTGACCAGCTCGACGATGTCGCACTCCTGGATGCCGAACTGGCGCAGGCCGGTGCCGGCCAGCAAGGTATCGCGGGTGACCTGGCCGGAGACGAACAGGGTCGGAATCGAGTCGATCCAGGCACCGGCCACACCGGTCAACGCATTGGTGCCACCAGGACCAGTCGTGACGACAGCGGCACCGATGCGTCCGCTGATGCGTGCGTAGGCCTCGGCGGCCATGGCCGCGGCCTGTTCGTGATGGGTCGCCACATACTCGAGACGTTCGTGCTTGCCGACCGAGTCGACCAGGTGCATTGCACCACCGCCGCTGACCGAGAACACCTGGCGCACGCCGAGGTCGGCAATGAAGTCGGCCACGTAGTCGGTAAGCTTCTTCATCTTTCGGTCCTTCGACATGAGCAGAAAGCTGTAGCCATCGAGGTTACGTGCCGATGCCAGACATTCGAAATCCTTCGGCCGATAGATCCGTCCAACATCCAGTCCATCGATACGCGGCCCATCCTGTTCCCGGAAGCTAATCACAGCGATCAGCTGGCTCGCGTCACCAGCAAGCTGTGCCCAGTCGAAGTGGCCGTTGAGTACGTGAAAGTCACAACCATTGCTGACAGTGGTGAAGGTCTCGCCCCTGGCCGGTGCCTCGAGCTGCAGCCATTCGCTCGAGTAAGGAACCATTTCGCTCTTACCCTCATATGCCTTGCCCTGCCTGCCATAGTCGTCGGCCGCCCGGACCAGGTCACCCTTGTCCACCGGCGACTCGATCTCGAGCACCCAGGCGCCACTCTCGCACGAGGGAAATATCGACAACTCGCTGACCGTCTCGGTGCTGTGGAAAGCACCCTTGTGGATCTCGACGCCCTGCAGGTCGGACAGCGAACACGAGCGATCGATGCCGCTGCAGACGACGTCGCCAGAGATCACGACGAGACTGGTGTGCTTGTTCGGGTGGCAGTGTTTCGAGGTGGCCCGCTTGCGGGCGATCTGCAGCATCCAGATCGCGACCTCGCCATTATCGAATGCCAGGTATTCGTAGCCCCAGGGTTTCTTGACGATGACATCGCCGAAGTCATCATCCGCTGCCTTGCTGGAAGTGGTCGTCGCCTGCAATGAATCCATCAGCTGGCGATCCTGGTCGGTCAGTTCGAACTGGACGATATCACCTGTCATCTGCGCCCCCTGTCACGCCCTGCCATTGACCCAGTCGACCACCGCGCGCATGAACTCGCCGTTATTGCGGTAGTGCGGTGCAGTGATCAGGTTGCCATCGATGACGAGATCGGATTCCTGATAGTCGGCACCGGCATTGCGCAGGTCATCCTCGATCGACATGTATCCGGTTGCCTTGCGCCCCCTCATGATGCCGGCCGAGATTGCGATCCAGGGACCGTGGCAGATGGCAGCTACCAGCTTTTGCTGTTGATTCATCGCGGCAACGAATGCCTTCACCTCGGTCAACGGTCGCAAGCGGTCGGGAGACTCGAATCCACCCGGTAGGATGACCAGGTCGAAATCGTCCGCGTTAAGATCGGCGATCTTCGCCGTGGCACGTGCTGGCACGCCGTACTTGCCCGTGGTGACCTTACCGTCGGGGGTCGCCACCTCGACGCGATAGCCCTCCTCGAGCAGACGGTAGTACGGATAGACGAACTCTTCGTCCTGAAAATTCTGTGCAACCAGGATTGCGGCATTGGTCATATGATTACCCGTGGTCGGTTGAAGAATATCCTTGCGTCAACGCAACGGATTCGAGATGACACGTTGCGATAAAAGACCGGATTCATGGGATGGGGCTGCATTTGATGATCTACCTGTCGCTCATCCGGCCTGTCGTGACAGGTGCTGCTGAATCAGCCTGGTGGCGAAGGCGCGATAGCACTTGCCTTCAGCGATCGGCGTCGGGTCGAGCAACGGTTGCTCTTGTTCGAACAACGCGCAAAGCGCCTGCTCAGTCTTGAAGAACAGGCACTGCTCGTCCCAGTGTGGCGCATCGGCCACCTTGCGGCAGTCATACACGACCGGCACGCATCCACAGGCCGCCACTTCGGCCAGGCGTTGTGAATTCAATTCGAATGGGTGGCACACCAGGGCGAAACGTGATGTTCGGTACAGATCGGCCAAAGCCGCACCATGCTCTATCTCGCCGTGGTAGTAGGGCGCCACTTGCGGGTCGTTGTTCCAATAACGTCCGTAGACTTCGACCTCGATGCCCAGCGCCGGAAGATGCTTGCACATCCAGTGCACGATCAGGTCGCGGGTCAGGAAGTGGTAGAGAATCCAGAACGCTTCGTCACGATCGACACCGGCTTCATCGGCCATTACGTCAATCTCACCGCGCGAGAATACTTCACCCTGTTCGACGCGTGCGCGCAGGGCATGCCCCATGGCCATTGTTTTTGGGCCATCATTCACTTTCGGCGCATAGGCCGATCCGACGAACACGATCTTGTCCTGCCTCCCCGACCGGCGCGGCGGATGAAACACCGACTCGTCGATGCAGAAGCTTTGGCGATGCACACGCTCGACGCCGCAGGCATGCAGATAACCGTCCAGTTCGAGCGATGCGGAGTAGACCAGGTCACTCTCGCGCACATGCAGCTTTTGTCGCTCCATCAGCGGTGGCATCAGATCCTGGAACCAGGCTACATGGGTGACGTCCGGATGCAGCCAGTCGTTTCGCAGGTGATCGATGATCATGATCATGTCGGGTGCAAAGCCGATATAGTCCTGGATCACCTCGTATTCATATGACTGCTCCAGCGGGCTGCGCTCTTTCGATATCAGCACCTCGTGGCCCAGCGCTTCGAACGCCGCGGCCAGTCCAGCCGTGGTGTATTGCAAAACCTGGGTCATGCGACTGGTCACGAACATGACCTTGAGATGCTTGTCCGGCCGGAGCACAGGTGCCAGCCGGCGCGCCTGTTCGCGACGCTCGACCATCCGCCGCAGCTTGTCGTGCATCACCTGCTGCATCAATGTCTCGAAAACCTTGATCAACTGGTCTCTGACATCATCCGGGGTGCCAAAAGGAATCCGCACAGCAGCGGGCTGCCGGGTGCGCGCATCCACCAGGCGCTCGCACACCTGCTCGGCCGGGAGGTGAATCATGTTGGGCAGGGCGTCGGGCATCTCGTCGCCGTCGTAGTAACAGACCTGCAGGCCGAAGACCGTTGGATGCTTCAGGTCGACCCGTTTCTGCTGCACTGCCTCACGATAGGCGTCTTTCTGACTGAAGAAATAGGTGTCACGCCCGAAGCGGAAGTCACCGTTCGGGTTTTCCGCGCGAAACTCCGCCAGGCCCGCGATCATGTCGTCGAATGCCTCGCCGAGTTCGCGTTTGCGTTCGTCATCCAGGTCGGCGCCGGGCTGTATCCGCGTCGGCAGTGGCAGCGCGCTGCCGCTGAAGGCCCCGGAGAAATCGGCCAGTGGCACACTGATCATGTTCTTCGGCGCTTCTTCGAAATCCGGTCCGTCGAAGTAGCAAAGCTGCAGGCGACGAATGCCGTCCCGTTCGATCATGTGGCCTGCGAGAGCAACCTGCATCGCATCCTCGCGGTCGAGAAAATAGGTGTCCTCGATCTGTTGCGTCGATGCGTCTTCGTGCGGCGCGGGCTGTCGTGCTGTCACACTGTCCATGGTCGGTCCGTTGTTTGTGTCTGGCGTCTTTGCCCGACGAGTCACCTGCACGCCGGGATGCGGCAGCGGCGCGCTCGAGGCTCGTTTGCGACGGCATCACAACGTCAAACACTTGACGCCGCATCAGGCTTCTACTTCGGATATGCAGTTAACGGGCCAGCCTTGAAGGCGTTGCCGCAATGAAGGGAACGTCGAAAAATACCATCCGTGGTATTCGTCCCTGGGGAACTTCGGTTTTTGAAGTTCCCGCAAGGCATCATCAGCCGGCGTGCGAGCGTGAACGCCCACATGCGATGAACGCGACTGTCAGTGAGACTCGGGTGCGGGTTGAACGGTCTCACGATAGGCATGCCAGGTGGCATGCCCGATGACCGGCAGGATCACGGCAAAGCCCAGGTACGCGGTCGCGAAGCCGACCAGGGTCAGGCCCACGATGAGCGCCGCCCACAGCAGCATCACACCCTTGTTGCTGAGCACCGCATTGATGCTGGTCAGCGCACTGGTGATCGCATCGGTGTTGCGATCGAGCATCATCGGCAAGGCGACCACGCTGGACGAAAAAACGACGGTCGCAAAGATCGAACCGACAGCGCTGCCCACCGCAAGGAACTGCAGCCAGCCAATCACGCCCAGTTCCTCGCCGACCGGGAAGAACACGTGCACCATCGATGCGGCACGCGCCCACACCAGCAGGACGACCAGCATGACCAGCGCGAACAGCAGCTCGTTGCGCATGTGGTTGCGGCTTTCCATCCAGCACACGCCCAGGCGCGGTTCACGCCCGAGTTCGAGCTGACGGCTGATCGAGTACACACCAAATGCCAGGACCGGTCCGGCCAGAATGAATGCCACCGCCAGCGTGAACAACGCCAGCGTGTTGCCATCGCCCCATGCCAGCCAGGTCACCAGGTAACCAAACAGCACCAGGCCGATACCATAGGTCAGGCTGACCTTTGACGCCTGCATGAAATCCCGCCAGCCCAGCCGCAACCAGCGCATGGGTGCGTCCAGGCCAAGACGGTTCGATGGATAGAAAAGCGGTTCGATGGGTTCTTCGGCGCCTTGTGGGCGCACCACGCCGGGTTCAGACACGATCATCCTCCTTATATGATGCTCACGCCCCGTGTACCGGGGTCTTCGACGCGTCGTCAGCCTGGACAGGATCGATGATCGATACCGTTCGCCCGGCAGCGCGCTCGTTTGATTATTGAGCAGCTAAATGATACGGCCGTTTTCTGCGACGACACCTAGGGAATACCCGCATAAATCGCACGTCATCACGCGAAACATGTCCCCAAATGTGTAAAATCCCGCGGCATCCCGGCGACTGGAGCTCAAGAATGGCTCCAGGACAACGCTAAGCGGATATCACAACTCCCGGTCGAGGGGCGCTGCAACCTGGTGACAACCAGGCCAGGCTCGACAGTGGACATGGTGCAGGACAACGGCGCTCACTCACGATTAATGAACAGGAGTCATCAACCATGAGTGAGTTCAACGACTACAAGGTCGCCGACCTGTCCCTGGCCGACTGGGGCCGCAAGGAAATCCGCATCGCCGAGACCGAGATGCCCGGCCTGATGGCGCTGCGCGAAAAGTACGGCAAATCCAAGCCGCTGACCGGCGCGCGTATCACCGGCTCGCTGCACATGACCATCCAGACCGCAGTGCTGATCGAGACGCTGATCGAACTCGGCGCCCAGGTTCGCTGGTGCTCGTGCAACATCTTCTCCACCCAGGACCACGCCGCAGCCGCCATCGCCGCCGCAGGCATCCCGGTCTAT
>JAGRHE010000409.1 GCA_020445165.1 Gammaproteobacteria bacterium | reverse complement strand
CAGACTGTGTGAAAAGTCTGTACAGGCTCTGAAGAGACGCCCCGCATCAGCGGGGCGTTTCATTTCCGAGAAAAACCGGCCGCTCTCAGCCGAGTGCGGCAGCCAATCGACGAGGTGTCATCAGGTTTACTGCGCGACGGAAGTTGTAGGCCAGGATTCCCAGTGCCATTTCGGTTTTTGCACCCTTCATGCCCCGTAGCAGTAATCGCCCAGTGCCGAAGATGTGACATTTGAGTGTGCCGAACGGGTGCTCAACGAGGGCCCGGCGCTGCGCCATGGCCTCCGGGTGGGCCGCAAGGCGAGCTGTCATACGCTCGAAGGCTGCTTCATCGAAGTGTCGCGTAACGGTGCGACGTTTGCCCTGGGTGCATTGTGCCTTGATCGGACAGTCGCCACAGGCGTCTGTGCTGTAGAAAATCAGCCGATCTCGGCGGTGGATCTGCTTGCGTCTCAACATTTTCCCGGCAGGACAGCGGAAGCTGTCCGTTGTGGCGTCATAGGCAAACGCCGTCTTATCAAACAGCGTGCCATCGCCCTGGTTATTCAGTGCCCGCTGGACGGACACCCGCGCCTCGATACCGTCGTCCTCGCACTGCTGGAAGTGCTCACCATTCGAGTAACCTGCATCGGCCAGCACCGTGAGTTGCTCGGCTTCAAGTACCGCCTTGGCGCCCAGGGCCATCGGGTAGAGCTGGCCGTTATCCGCGGGCTCATTCGTCACGTCGTGGTGTACGATCAGTCCATGCTGTGCATCCACGGCCGTCTGCACGTTGTAAGCCACCACAGCACGCCCCTGGCCGGTCTTCATCAGCCGGGCTTCCGGCTCGCCTTCGACATGTTGCGTGAGGCCATGCGCATCAAGATGGGCTTCGAGCTGCTCGAGCTTGGCTTTTCCCTGGCGCAGCCGCGCCAGGGCCGCGCCCACCCGGCCGCGGCTGGCCACATCCAGCGGCACTTCATCCCGATCAGCGCTCTCTAGGATGTCCAGATACTCGGCGATTTTCGTCGTCACCTGGGCCTGTTGGCGCTTCAGTTGCGCACGGGTCGTTGCTTTACGCTTGCTGGCCACGGCCTGGAATTTGCTGCCATCCACGGCGACACAGGTGCCGCCAAGCAGCTGTTCGGCCCGGCAAAACTGGACGAAGTGGGCACAGACCGCGACGAAGGCCGGCCCGTTATCGCGCCGGAAATCGGCAATGGTCTTGAAATCCGGGGCCAATCGGCCCAGCAGCCACATCACCTCGACATTGCGCTGACATTCGCGCTGCAGACGGCGTGATGAGCGCACCTGATTGAGGTAACCGTAAAGGTACAGCTTGAGCAGATCGGTGGGATCGTAGGCCGGGCGACCCATCACCGTGTTGTGCGCCCTGGCAAAGCCCAGCGCCGCCAGATCCAGGCTTGAGACATAGGCCTCAATGACGCGCACTAAATGGTCTTCGGGGATCAACTCGTCCAGCGTGACTGGAAACAGTGCACCTTGATGACGATCCTCGCCGCGGATGTAACTCATGAAAAATGCCCGCCACTTACGTAACGGGCATTTTCACTCAGCTCACAGACTTTTCACACAGTCTG
>JAGRHE010000408.1 GCA_020445165.1 Gammaproteobacteria bacterium | reverse complement strand
CCTGTTCGACGGCACCCGCGACTGCGGCTGGCCGCTGCGTCGGGCGATGCAGCAGGTGTCGGACGAAGGCGAGGGCGTGATTGTGGTGCTGCGCAACTACGACACCACGCGCGACATCATCCAGCGCATCCAGGATTACAAATGGCACGGCGTCGATGACAAGATACCGGAGCGCAAACAGACCAGTGATGACGACCTGCGCACGATCGGGGTCGGTGCGCAGATCCTGTCCGATCTCGGTGTGCGCAAGATGCGCGTGATGAGTGCGCCCAAGCACCTGCATGCGCTGGCCGGTTTCGACCTCGAAGTGGTCGAATTCGTCGATACCGAGTAAGCAACGCGGCAGCTTGAAGAGGATAACCGCATGAGCATCAAGACCATCGAGGGCGGACTGACCGTCAATAACGCCCGCTTCTGCGTCGTCGTGGCGCGCTGGAACAGCTTTGTCGTCGACAGCCTCGAAGCAGGTGCGATCGATACCCTCAAACGACACGGTGCTGCCGAGGAAGACATCACCGTGGTACGCCTGCCGGGTGCGTTCGAGATGCCGCTGGTGCTGGACAAGGTGGCGCAAAAGGGCGATTACGATGCGATCGTCGCCCTGGGCGCGGTGATCCGCGGCGGCACACCGCATTTCGAGTACGTTGCCGGTGAATGCGTCAAGGGCATGGCCCAGGTCACGCTCAAACACGGCGTTCCGATCGCGTTCGGCGTGTTGACCGTCGACACCATCGAGCAGGCCATCGAGCGTGCCGGCACCAAGGCCGGTAACAAGGGCGGTGAAGCGGCCGCCAGCGCGATCGAGATGGTCAACCTGCTGCGTGCAATCTGAGGCGTAACGTGAGCCGACAACGCAGTCGTTCGCGCAGCCTGGCAATCCAGGCCCTGTACCAGTGGCAGATGGCCGGCCAGGATATCGGTTCCATCATCAACCACTTCATGATCGAGCAGGATGCGAAGAAGTTCGATACCGATTACTTCGCCGAACTGGTGCGCGCGGTGCCAACGCGCCTGGCCGAACTCGATGCGGCGCTGCAGTCATGCGTCGATCGGTCGCTGGATTCGGTCGACCCGGTCGAGCGTGCGATCCTGCGCCTGGGCGCCTACGAGCTGATCGAGCATCCCGAGATTCCCTACCGGGTCGTCATCAACGAGGCGGTCGAGCTGGCCAAGACCTTCGGCGCCGAAAAGGGACATCGCTACGTTAACGGTGTACTCGACAAGGCGGCGCATGCGCTGCGCCCGGTGGAGACGTCGGCCCGGCGCTGAGCGTCGCCCGGTGACTGCGGTGCCGCTGTCCGAGTTCGACCTGATCCGCGAGTATTTCTCCCACGCGACTGCCGCGCGCAGCGATGTGCAGCTCGGTATCGGTGATGACTGCGCCCTGCTGGTTCCGCCAGCGGGCAAGGTTCTGGCGGTCAGTATCGACACGCTGGTCGCCGGCCGGCATTTCGAACCCGATGTCGATCCGGAATCGCTCGGCCACAAGGCGCTGGCGGTCAACCTCAGTGACTTGGCGGCGATGGGCGCGGAGCCGGCCTGGGCCACGCTGGCGCTGACATTGCCGGCCGCGGACAGTGA
>JAGRHE010000407.1 GCA_020445165.1 Gammaproteobacteria bacterium | reverse complement strand
ACCGGGTCTGGTTCGCGTGCGAGGATCGTGAGCGCTCCCAGGGCATCTATTACGTGCGTTACAACGACCCGGCGAAAGAGGATGCCGACGAGGGTTGGTTGTCGAAGCTGGCGTTCTGGTCGGATGACAAAGAGGTCGACAAGCTCAACCGCTACCAGGTCAAGGTTGGTTCCCGGGGCGACCAGACGGTGGTCCTGGTCACCGACGATAACGGGCAGCGCCAGGGAACGCCGACCGCGATCCGGATACTGACCCTGTTGCAAGAGCAGATCCGCTGAACCATGCCGTTCCGGTTCGCGTCGCTTGGCAGCGGTAGTCGCGGCAACGCGACGTTGATCGAGGCCGGGGCGACGCGGGTCCTGGTCGATTGCGGCTTTGCGGCACGTGAACTGGTCGCCCGCTGCGAGCGCCTGGCATTCGATCCGGCCAGTTTGTCGGCAATCCTGGTAACCCACGAACACGGCGACCATATGCGCGGCGTCGGCCCTGTCGCGCGACGTTTCGGGATCCCGGTGTGGATGACGCACGGCACCTGGTACGCGGCGGATTTCGGAACCATCGCGTCGCTCAACCTGTTTGCCGGGCATGCTGGCGCGTTCACCATCGGCGACCTGCGCGTGACCCCGGTGCCGGTGCCGCACGACGCGCGCGAGCCGACCCAGTTCGTGTTCGCCCATGCTGACGCGCGCCTCGGCCTGCTGACCGACCTGGGCAGTATCACGCCGCGCGTGATCGAGGCCTTCGACGGCGTCGATGCCTTGCTGTTGGAATGCAATCACGATCCGGACATGCTCGCAGCCGGGCCTTATCCGCCGAGCCTGCAGGCGCGCGTCGGAGGCCATTACGGGCATCTCAACAACGCCCAGGCCGCCGGCTTCCTGCAATCCATCGATCACGGCCGCCTGCGCCACCTGGTGGCCGCGCACCTGAGCGAGAAGAACAATTCGCCGGAACTCGCCCGGCGTGCCCTGCTCGAGGTGTCGCGCGCGCTGGACGACTGCTTGAGCCTGTTGATCCAGGACGAGACCAGCGACTGGTTCGCCATCGCGTCCTGAGCTGTCTGCCCGCCCGGAATTTGACCGCGAACGGTGCCGTCCGCGGCCCAGTCCGAGTATCATTCGCAGCTTCCCATATGGCTGCCTGATTTATGTTGGGGTCCTCATGCTGACACTGCGCGGCGCACCTGCCTTGTCCGAATTCCGCCTGCGCAAGCTCGCTGTGCAACTGGCCGCCGATCTCGGCCGCGAGCTGCGGATTTCGGCCCGCTTCCTGCACTTCGTCGATCTCGACGGCGAACTCGATGACACCGGGCATACCGTGCTGCAGCGCCTGCTCGACTACGGTCCGGCGCATGCCGAACAAGGCGAACAGGGGCGCCTGGTCCTGGTGGTGCCGAGACCGGGCACCATCTCGCCGTGGTCCAGCAAGGCGACCGATATCGCGCACAACTGCGGGCTCACGTCGATCAGGCGCATCGAGCGCGGTGTCGCTTACCGCATCGACGGCCTCACGGCCGCTGACGAAACGCGGATCGTTGCGCAGCGGCTACACGACCGCATGACCCAGATCGTGCTCGACGACGAAGCGGCTGCCGAACG
>JAGRHE010000406.1 GCA_020445165.1 Gammaproteobacteria bacterium | reverse complement strand
GAGCGAGAGCAGGGCGGTGTCACTGAGCGACAACTGCGGCCCGGCGTCTTCGCCGTCGTCGCCGAATCCCAGCCGTTCCTGCAACTGGTCGATGAACTCGTCGATGCGTTTGCGGTAGCGATGGCGTGGTTTTTCGATCGGCTTGGCATCGTTGCCGTGCCGGTTGCCGCCACCGAGCTTCTTGGCCACGCCGGCCAGGCTGACGGCGAAGATCGCCTCGGTCGGGTCCTGCAGGGTCGGCGCAATCGGGACCGGGTTGAGGATGCCGCCGTCGAGCAGGGGGCGTCCGCCGACCAGGTGGGGCGTGAACACGGTCGGCACTGCGATCGATGCGCGGATTGCGTCGAACAGGTCGCCCTGGCTGAGCCACACCTCTTTGCGCCGCAACACGTCAGTGGCGACGATGGTCAGCGGGATGGGAAGGTCCTCGATGCGATGATTGCCGACGAATTTCTTCAGTGTCTGCATCAGCATCTCGCCCTTGAGCATGCCGGCGCCGCCCCAGGCGATGTCGAGGTAGCGCAGCACGTTGAGCTCGGTCAGGTCGAGCACCCATTCGGCGTAGTCGTCGAGCTTGCCGGCGGCATAAAAGCCCCCGATCAGTGCGCCGATCGAACTGCCGGCGATGGTCGAGATCTGCCAGCCCTCGCTTTCGAGCACGCGGATCACGCCAATGTGGGCGAGCCCGCGTGCGCCGCCGCTGCCCAGGACCAGAGAGATCCTCTTTTTCTTCGAGTCAGTCATGGATGCCCGTTCGTGTTGCCTTATCGAGTGCGCTGAACAGCCGGTCGCCGGCGGCGTCCAGGTCGCGGCCATAGGCGAACAGCCCGTCTTCGTGTCCGCCCATGCAGAATAGCCCGGCCGTCCCGCCGGCATTTGTCCGCAGCAGCTTTTCGACGGCACGTGCCATGTCCGGTGTGCCGTATGCCACGTCGGCCGGCGTGGTGGCAATGCCCAGACTGGCGGCAGCGTGCCACAGCAATGGCGAATGGACATGGATCACTCCGCCGACATCGGGCCTGGCGCGGTACACCTGGCCGTGCGTCATGGCCTCGGACGATGGTCGTGCCGGACCGCACGCGTGCAGCCAATTATTGTCGATATCGAAGTCGAGGACCCAGGCCAACAGTTCCGGGCGCAATGCCGGCTCGCCGCCGGTCTGGGTGCCGGAGATGATGAAGCCCGGCGAATGCCGCTGGCTGATGTTGCCGTAGGCATAGCCGTCGTAGCGGTCCGGGTCGCGTCCGATCAGGGCCCGCTCCCGGCAGCGCCGGAACCAGTGTGACAGTCGTTCGGTCCGCAGATTGGGCGGAAGCGCTGATGCCTCGTGCTGCAGGCGGTACTTGGTGACCCCTTCGGCCCCGGTCACGCGGCCATTCTCCCGAGGGGGCGGTAGCTGATACACTGCACCGTTTGCCGCTTTTGCCGTCGCCCCATGGACCTGAACACCACCGAAGAAATCATCGAAGACCTGCGCCAGGGGCGCATGGTCATCATCATGGACGATGAGGACCGTGAAAACGAGGGCGACCTGATCATTGCCGCCGAGAGCACCACGCCCGAGGCGATCAACTTCATGGCCAAGTACGGCCGTGGCCTGAT
>JAGRHE010000405.1 GCA_020445165.1 Gammaproteobacteria bacterium | reverse complement strand
CGACCACAGCGAGTAACGTCCTCCGACCCATTCCCAGAACTCGAACATGTTGTGCGGATCGATGCCGAATTCACTGACCGCTTCGGCGTTGGTCGACACCGCAACAAAATGGCGCGCGATCGCTGCTTCGTTGTGCAGCGACTGCAGGCACCAGGCGCGCGCCGACTCGGCGTTGGTCAGGGTTTCCTGCGTGGTGAAGGTCTTCGAAGCAATCACGAACAGGGTCGTCGCCGGGTCCAGGTATTGCAGCATCTGCACCAGCTGTGAACCGTCAACGTTGGAGACGAAGTGCACGCGCAGCGAGTTCTCCTGGTACGGCCGCAGGGCCTCGCAGACCATCTTCGGGCCCAGGCTCGAACCACCGATACCGATGCTGACAATGTCGCTGATCGGTTGGCCGGTATAGCCGAGCCAGCGCCCGCTGCGGACATCGTTCGAAAAGGCCCGCATGCGCGACAGCACCGAGCGGATGCCCGGCATCACGTCGACACCGTCGACCTGGTAGTTGCGATAGCCGAGGTTACGCAAGGCCATATGCAACACGGCACGGCCTTCGGTGCTGTTCACCTTGTCGCCACGCAGCAGGCTGTCACCCCAAAAGGTCAGGTCGGCGGTCCTGGCCAACGCCATCAGCAGGCGCATGGTCTCGTCGGTGACCAGGTTCTTCGAATAGTCCAGGTAGATTCCGCACTCTTCGAGGCTGAACTGTTCGCTGCGATCCGGGTTCTGATCAAACAGATCGCGCATGCGGATGGCCGCAATTTCTGACCAGTGTTTCTCGAGTGCCAGCCACGCCGGGCTGCTGCTGATGAGGGGCATAATGGAGGCTCTGGGCGAAAAACGGATTCCCGGGCGAATCGGTCCGGCAATCTTGCCGGAAATTTGTCAAAGTATACCAACGTCGCACCCGGGCGGGACCCCGGCAGCCGGGACGGTTGCCTTCACCGAACACGAGAGCAGTAACGTGAGCGATCCATTCATCGACGCCTGTGTCAAACACGACAAGAGCCTGCGCAGCCGGGTCAAACTTCTCGGTCGCCTGCTGGGTGACATCATCAGCACGCAAGCCGGTGAAGACGTGCTGCGAACCGTGGAGCGGCTGCGCAAGGGCTTCATCCAGCTGCGCGATAAGCCGGACCAGAAACGCCTGGAGCGGCTGAAAAAGATGATCGGAACGCTGTCACCCGACGCACTGCGCCCGGTGATCAGGGCTTTCAGCATCTACTTCCAGCTGGTCAACACCGCGGAAGAAAGCTACCAGCACCGTCAGCGACGCCAGGTGGCGGCCAAGGGCGGGGTGTTGTGGAAAGGCTCCTTCGATGCCTGCCTGCGCGACCTGCGCAAGCGCGGTGTGTCACCCGACGAACTGCAGGATCTGTTCGAAGACGTGCGCTACATGCCGGTGTTCACGGCGCACCCGACCGAGTCCAAGCGACGCTCGATCATGCTGCAGATGCGCCGGATCTTCGAAACGATCGATGCACTCGACGAACCGCCAACCGCGGTCGACTACAAGGAGGCTCACACGCGCCGGCTGCGCACCAGCATCCAGACATTATGGAAGACCGACGAAGTCCGCCCGTCGCGACCGGACGTGCGACACG
>JAGRHE010000404.1 GCA_020445165.1 Gammaproteobacteria bacterium | reverse complement strand
GAAACCACGGCGGACGAATAAGCGCCCAGCCCGATGGCCAGCTTCAGCCGACATCGCCTTCGGGTCGCCAGCCGGTTGCTGCGCGACGGCGGCATCATCGCCTACCCGACCGAAGCCGTTTACGGCCTGGGCTGCGACCCGTTGAACGCGTCGGCAGTGATGCGCCTGCTGGCGATCAAGCAGCGACCGGCGAGCAAGGGCCTGATTCTGATCGCCAGTCAGTTCTCGCAACTGATCCCGTTCGTGGAGCCACCCGACGACGAGCTCCAGCAGCGTCTCGACGCCAGCTGGCCGGGGCCGGTGACCTGGCTGCTGCCGGCGCGCGAACAGACCCCGGCGTGGCTGCGCGGCGATCATGCCAGCATCGCCGTGCGCGTCACTGCGCACCGCGGCGCCGCGGCATTGTGCACGGCCTTCGGCGGCGCGCTGGTTTCGACCAGCGCCAACCTCGCCGGCCGGCCACCGGCACGCAATCCGCTGCAGGTACGCCTGCGCTGCCCAGCCCTCGACATGATCCTGCACGGCCCGACCGACGGCCGGCGCCGGCCGAGCGAGATCCGCGACGCGCGCAGTGGCGCCACGGTCCGAAGCGGCTGATTCGTCACGCCACATCCTGGAAACCCAGGGCAGACAAGCTGGCCGCCAGCAGCGGTCGCGCGGCACCCTATGCGGGTGAGCCGCAACTCGCGAGAAGGGAAAAGGCAACCGTAGCCCGGTTGAGGGAGTGGTGGGCTCTCTGGTCAAATGCACAGACCGCTGACCACCCGGACCCGCCACACCCATGCCTGAACTCCCCGATATCGAAAGCGTCAAGCGCTACCTGCTCGACCTGCAGGAAACCATCTGTGCCGCACTGAGCGCGGAGGATGGGCAAGCATTCCGTGAGGACAGCTGGGATCGGCCGGGCGGTGGCGGCGGCCGTTCGCGGGTACTCGAGAACGGCAATGTGTTCGAGAAGGCCGGGGTGAACTTCTCCCACGTGTTCGGTGATGGTCTGCCGCCATCGGCCACGGCGCAACGACCGGAACTGGCCGGGCGCAATTTCCAGGCGATGGGCGTATCGCTGGTGATCCACCCTCGCAATCCGCGGGTACCGACTTCCCACGCCAACGTTCGCTTTTTCATTGCCGAGAAAGCGGATGCCGAGCCGGTGTGGTGGTTCGGCGGCGGTTTCGACCTGACCCCGTATTACGGCCGCGTGGAGGACGCGCGACACTGGCACAGCACCGCCAAGGCCGCCTGCGACCCGTTCGGTGACGATGTCTACGCGCGCTACAAGGACTGGTGCGATGACTACTTCGTGCTGCGCCACCGCAACGAACCGCGCGGGATCGGCGGCCTGTTCTTCGACGACCTCAACGAAGGTGGCTTCGAGCGCTCGTTCGCTTTCATGCGCAGCGTCGGCGATCACTATGTGCCGGCCTACCTGCCGATCGTGCAACGCCGACGCGACGACGCCTACGGCGAGCGTGAACGCGAATTCCAGCTCTACCGGCGCGGACGCTACGTCGAGTTCAACCTGGTGTATGACCGGGGCACCATCTTCGGTCTGCAGACCGGCGGGCGGACCGAGTCAATCCTGATGTCGCTGCCGCCATTGGTGGCCT
>JAGRHE010000403.1 GCA_020445165.1 Gammaproteobacteria bacterium | reverse complement strand
AACGGCGTGCGTATGATGGCGTCGCCATCGACCTGCGTGCAGTTCACACCGCGCTCCGACGCCTTCCAGGTCGACGAAGAGCCGCCCGGTTTCCGCCTGCTGGCGTTGTTGCCCGACGGCACCATCCAAAGCGAGGTGGTGCGCATCGACGACATGCCGGTGGGTGTCGAACTCGCGTCCGCCGGCTACTGAGCGAAGCACCTGCCGTATGCCAGCGCACTGTTCCCCCGCCCGTCATCTGCGCCTCGCGTGCACCGCACAGCGGTTGCTGTCTGCAGCCCTGGGGCTGTGCCTGTTGCCGACTGCCGCATCTGCGACGGAGGGTTACCCACCGCCGCCGGGCTCTTATCCACTGGGACCGACCTGGCAGACTGTCGACCAGGCAGTCGAAAGCGCACCCGATACGCTGCAGCCCCAGCGCCCCGGCCTGTTGTTACCGCGAAATGATGGGCAGGATTCCCTGAACGGCGGGCTCGGCAGCACCTTGTTCGGTGCGCAGCCGTCGATCGATACCCGACCGGCGACGACTTTGCCGACACCGGGTCCGGCGCCTTTGCCAGAACCGGTCCAACGCCCGCCCGCAGCCCAGTACCAAGCTCCGCGCAGCGACTTCTCGGTCGACTTCAGTCGCCGCCAGAGCCTGCCAATCGCTCCACAGGACGACATGACACCGTTCCAGCCGAGGCCACAGTCGTATGCCCCCTATCCGGCACCGGGCTACGGTCCGCGCTCACCCGCACCCGGCTATACTGGCGCCGAACAACATTATGCGCCGTCGCCCATGTCGACCTTCCGGGAATCCGTACTGGCACCCGCGCCAGCGAGCCGATACACCGCCGAGCCGACCTGGGCAAGCGAGCCTCCGGCATTGCCAGCACCGCTGTCGAGCGAGGCAACTGGCGCTGCCCTGCCACCCGCATCGGGGCACGCACCGATGTTCCGGCCACCGGACTTGAGCGCCGACTGACCGGGTGTCCTAACCGAGCTCGATGAGTGGCGCCACGCGCAGCACTTCCTCGATCGAGGTCACGCCGCTGATCACCTTGCGCGCACCGCCGATACGCAAAGGCTCGAGGCCATCACGCAACGCCTGCCGGCGCAGGTCGGCAATGCTGCAATCAGGCTGGATGACGTTGCGCAGGGCCGGCGTCAGGCTCAGGCTTTCATAGATCCCCACCCGTCCGTGAAAACCGGATCCGCGGCAGTTGTCGCAGCCGACCGCGTGCCAGGTACCGCCGGGCGCGGGCAGTTTCCAGGGTTGAGTAAGACTGGCCCAGGCATCGGTGTCGGTCACCTGCTTGACCCGACAGGCCGGACACAGGGTCCGGATCAGGCGTTGCCCGACGACACCCAGCACGGTGGCATTGATCAGGTATGGCGGCACACCGATGTCCATCAGCCGCACCATCGCCGAGGGTGCATCGTTGGTATGCAGCGTCGACAGCACCAGGTGACCGGTCAGCGCGGCCTGAATCGCCATTTCAGCTGTCTCCAGGTCGCGGATCTCGCCAACCATGATGATGTCCGGGTCCTGGCGCATCAAGGTACGCACACCGGTCGCGAAATCCAGACCAAGCTGGGCGTTGACCTGCATCTGGTTCAGCGCCGGTTCGACCA
>JAGRHE010000402.1 GCA_020445165.1 Gammaproteobacteria bacterium | reverse complement strand
AACAATGTCTGGGGCGAGAATTCGATTTGCGCGGAATTTCATTTCAGCGCGAGCTGGACGTTGGGTTGGAATATAAGGGGTTGTCGATTGGGCGGGCCTACCGGGTCGACTTTCTTGTTTGCGAGCGCCTGGTCGTTGAGGTCAAAGCAATTGAAACTGTATTGCCCGTTCACCGTTCCCAGCTGTTGACTTACCTGAAGTGGTCGGGTGCCCGACTCGGCCTGATGATCAACTTCAACGTCCCTCAGCTCAAGTCAGGCATAACGCGCGTGATCAACAGCCAATAAACCTCTGCGCTCCTCTGCGACCTCTGCGTCCCAAGGAACCGAGCAACCATGAACTTGAAAAAACCCAAGATGATCCTGATCGACGTCGACGGCACGCTGGTCGACAGCGTGCCCGACCTGGCTTACTGCGTCGACGAGATGATGCGTCGGCTCGGCCTGCCTGAGCGCGGTGAGGCCAAGGTGCGTGACTGGGTCGGCAATGGTGTCGAGCGCCTGGTGCGGCGGGCGCTGGTGGACAACCTGGTCGGCGAGCCGGACGAGGCGGATTTCGAACGTGCCTACCCGTTGTTCCTGGAACTTTACGCGGCCAACACCTCGCAGCGCTCGATGCTGTATCCGGGTGTGCGTGAGGGACTCGATTACATGAAGTCGCAGGGTTACCGGCTCGGATGCGTGACCAACAAGGCGGCACAGTTCACGCTGCCGTTGCTGCGCGACCTGGGCATCCATGACGAGTTCGGCATCATCGTTGCCGGTGACACGCTGGCCGTCAAGAAACCCGACCCGGGCCCGCTGCTGTATGCGGCCAAGCATTTCGGGGTGGCGCCGGCGGATGCGCTGATGCTTGGTGACTCGAAAAGCGACGTCACCGCGGCACGTGCGGCCGGTTTCCAGATCGTGTGCATGAGCTACGGTTACAACCACGGCGAAGACATCCGCGACTATTCACCGGACGCGGTGATCGATTCGATGGCGCAGTTGCCGGAACTGATTTGACGGTCACGATGCTCCGGCGCTGTTTGCGCGACCATTTCCCCATTCCCAAGCTGTAAACCGAGGATTCTGATGTTCAAGGCAATCCCCCTGTTCGCCATTCCGCTGGTGATCTACAACCTGCTCATGCTGTCGGGCGATATCGCGCCGGCCCTGGCCACTGAACTGTTCGCGTTCGACCTGATGTCGGGTGCGCGCTGGACCTTCAGCGTGCACGACGCCTTCATGGCCGGCGGCGTGCTGATCCTGTACTTCGAGATCTTCAAGGCGACCCGCACCGGTGTTGCGTCGGTGCTCGACCATACCCTGTCGACGCTGGTGTTCGTGGTGTTCCTGGTCGAGTTCCTGACCGTCGCCGCCTGCGGCACGTCGACCTTTTTCATTCTCGGCCTGATGGCGCTGCTCGACGTGATCTCCGGGTTCACCGTGTCGATCGTGGCCGCACGGCGTGACTTTGGCGTCAACAATCCGGGCTTCGGTGGCGACTGACTGGCCCGTTGGTAGCGAAAGATCGTACCTCTCGCCGCTGATCTTCTGTCATCCCCGCGCAGGCGGGAATGGCGAAACACTCGATGGGTGCCCAAAACGAAAAACCCCGCACCGAGGTGCGGGGTTTTTGTTGT
>JAGRHE010000401.1 GCA_020445165.1 Gammaproteobacteria bacterium | reverse complement strand
CCAGCTGATGGCACAGAAGTATCTGGGTGTGGTCGACATGATGGACGACCCCAAGGCGCTGAAGAACTTCATGCGCATGGAAAAATGGATCTTCGACAGCCCCGACCAAGCCGGCGAGACCTTCCGCCAGTTCACCAAGGACTTCTTCCAGCAGAACAAGCTGATCAAGGGCGAGGTGCAGATCGGTGAATACACCGTCAACCTGCGCAACGTCAAAATGCCGGTGCTGAACGTGTTTGCCGAGCAGGACCACCTGGTGCCGCCGGATGCCTCGCGGGCCTTGAAAAAGGTCGTCGGCAGTAAGGATTACACCGAACTGTCGTTCCCGGGCGGACATATCGGCATTTATGTCAGCGGCAAGGCACAAAAGACCATCCCACCGGCAATCGGGGAGTGGCTGAACAAGCGCTGATCCGGTCCAGGACAAGCGCCCGACAGATCGGCCCGCTGGCCCAGGTCAGCGGGCCTTTTTTGGTCTCAGGCATCGATCCTGGGGTTTTTCCACGTTTAGCCGGCCTAGGATTATTGTGGTCAATGATGAGTCCGGCGGATTCACTATATGAATTCATCGGGTCGGGCTCTTAGGCTTACCCAAGGTTCATTTCGTGTCCGAGTAGGGAAAACCATTCATGAGTGCGCGTGTATCCATCGCCGGCCTTCAGGTCGCCCAAACCCTGTTTGACTTCGTCGAGCAGCATGCCCTGCCTGGCACCGGCATCGAGTCATCTGCCTTCTGGCAGGGTTTTGCGGATCTGCTGGCCGACCTTGCGCCACGCAATCGCGAGTTGCTGGCCCGGCGTGATCAACTGCAACAGCAGCTGGACAGCTGGAACGAGACGCAGTGCGGTAAGCCGTTGGACATGCCTGCCTACAGGGCTTTCCTGTCTGAAATCGGCTACCTGGTTCCCGAAGGTGAGCCGTTCTCCATCACCACCGAAAACGTCGATGACGAGATTGCGCACATTGCAGGACCTCAGCTCGTGGTCCCGGTCAACAATGCGCGCTACGCGCTGAACGCCGCCAATGCCCGCTGGGGCAGCCTGTATGATGCCTTCTACGGTACCGATGTCATCGCAGAGGAAGACGGGCTCGAAAAAGGCACCCGGTTCAATCCGCGGCGGGGTGCCGCGGTGGTCGAGCGCGTATGTGCATTTCTTGACGATGCAGTGCCGTTGACCGACGGTTCGCACGCAGCTGTAACGGAGTATTCGCTGGCGCGTTTCAACGACCACGTCGGCCTGGCTGCCACCCTGCGCGATGGAACGACGACCGGCC
Source organism: Gammaproteobacteria bacterium (assembly GCA_020445165.1). Next base: position 362 of record JAGRHE010000401.1, on the reverse strand, counting down.
TGGTCGATCCGGCGGAGTTCGCCGGCTACCGGGAGCAGGATGGCCGCCTGTCGAGCGTCCTCTTGCGCAACAACGGCCTGCACATCGACATCCTGATTGACCGCGACAACCCGGTTGCCGAGCTGCACCCGGCCGGCATCCGTGATGTTCAGATTGAATCGGCCGTGACCACGATCATGGACTGCGAGGACTCGGTGGCCGCCGTCGACGCCGAGGACAAGGTCCAGGTCTACGCGAACTGGCTCGGCCTGATGCGCGGTGACCTCACGGAGACCTTCTACAAGCGTGGCAAGCCGGTCGAACGAGCGTTGAATCCCGATCGGGAATACACCGCTTCGACCGGAGGCAACCTGACCCTGCCG
>JAGRHE010000400.1 GCA_020445165.1 Gammaproteobacteria bacterium | reverse complement strand
TTCCGCCAGGACATCCGCAAACACATCCGTGACATCGCCGACAAATATCTGATCCCCGGCGAGACCGCCGACGGTGCGGTGATGTTCCTGCCGGCCGAGGCTATCTTCGCCGAGATCCATGCGCGTTTCCCGGATCTGGTCGAAGAGGCGCAGCAGGCACGCGTGTGGCTGGTGTCACCGACCACGCTGATGGCGGTGCTGACCACGGCGCGCGCAGTACTCAAGGATGATGCGACGCGCAAGCAGGTGCACATCATCCAGGACCACCTGCGCAAGCTGTCACAGGATTTCGGTCGCTTTCAGCAGCGCATGGACCGGCTCGCCAGCCACATCCGCCAGGCCAACGACGACGTTGCCCAGGTCAACACCTCGGCCAAGAAGATCAGCGCGCGCTTCCGCGATATCGACCGGGTCGAGTTGCCCGAGCCGGAGGAGGATGCCGCGCTACCGGCCGGGTTGGAGCGGCAATAGAGAGATTCACGGGCATTGGGACGCAGAGTTCGCAGAGGGGCGCAGAGAGCGCAAAGGGATAAGTGACTTCAGGCAGAGTCTGACCTGCGAAGGTGTCAATCCAGATCCAAGCATGCGTAGGGCGGGCTGTGCCCGCCGTATAGGGCGATGATCAATCCGCACCAGAATGCTCTCTGTGTTCTCTGCGCTCCTCTGCGAACTCCGCGTCCCGGAATCCGCGAAGCGCCAGCGAATCACTTGCAGTCTTCGGCGATGATCTTCTGCATGTCGGTGATCTGCGCCTGGCGTTCCTGGTCGGTCAGGCGGCGGACACCGTCGGGTGTGCGGAACAGGCGGCGGGCCGGACCGTTGAGGTTTTCCAGGTTGCTGCGCGCGTCGGTGCAACGCTTTTCGCGCATCGCGTCCTGCTCCGCTGACGCAGTTGCTTTTTCGCGTGCCAGCGCTTCGTCCTCGCGCTGGTCCTCGAACCGTTGCAGGCGGTCCTGCAGCTGCTGGCGGGCACCTTCCGGGTCGGCCGGGGGCGGTGGCGGTTTCACCAGCCGACTTTCGCGGCCCTCGCCGGGGGCGAACTGGGAGTAAACGGCCTGGCCGTTCTCGTCGTACCAGAGGTGATAGCCGGGGGCCGCCGACGCGCTGGCGGACAGGGCCACGCAGATCAGCCCCGGCAGAATTCGCAATGACATGCTCAGTCCTTCGGTCAGAGGTATTTTCGCCACGACCACTATTGACCTGTCGGGTCAATATTAGTAGTTTGGCCGGTTCCTATGAGCCTAGCATTTGCCGCCGGATTCGGCGCATTTGCATGAAGGTTATTCCAGGTTTTGGAGGTCATCAAGGTGGAACTCAGTGGTGCCGAAATCGTCGTTCAGGCACTGAAAGACGAGGGCGTCGAATTTGTCTGGGGATACCCGGGCGGTGCCGTGCTGCACATCTACGACGCGTTGTTCAAGCAGGAGGATGTGCGCCACATCCTGGTCCGACACGAGCAGGGGGCCACGCACGCGGCTGACGGCTACGCGCGCGCGACCGGCAAGGTCGGCGTCGTCCTGGTGACCTCGGGTCCGGGTGCGACCAATGCCGTGACCGGCATCGCGACAGCCTATATGGACTCCATTCCGATGGTCATCCTGACCGGCCAGGTGCCGACGCCGGTGATCGGCTCGGACGCCTTCCAGGAGGTCGACACGGTCGGCATCACGCGGCCCT
>JAGRHE010000003.1 GCA_020445165.1 Gammaproteobacteria bacterium | reverse complement strand
CTCGACGATCAGTCCGGGTGCGTGGCTGGGGGTGTACATCACGCCGATATCCAGTGTGCCCTCGACCAGGCGTCGCATCAGGTCTTCCTCGAACCCGATCTCGCTGCGGACGGCGATGTCGGGTGCCACCGCGCGCATCCAGCCCACCCATGCCGGCAGGAAATCCTCCCACAATGCAATGCGGCCGCCGATGCGCACATTGGCCCGGTATCGGCTCGGCAATCCGACGTCGTGCCGCGCCTGCTCGACCGTCAACACCAGGGTCTTGGCGTGTTGCATGAAGCGGCGGCCGGCCGCGGTCAGCGTGGCGCCGGCCCGGTTGCGGATGAACAGCTGGGCGCCCAGTTCTGATTCCAGGTTCTGGATCCGGGCACTGACCGTCGACTGGGTGACGTGGATCCGCCTGGCGGCCTCGAGGAAGCTGCCGTGTGCCGCAATGGCGAGGAACGTGCGCGCCTGGTCGACGTCCATTTTGGTGCAATCTGTCCTGATATATCGCGTTTAGCGATATTAATAGCCAATAAATTTTGTTTGTCAAAATTTATAGCGCACCAATACGATGCGTCCCGGCAGTCATCGACGAGGAGCACTGAACGTGAGATTTAAGTCCCGGCTATTCGGCCGCTGGGTCGGCATCACCGGCGAGCGGGTCACTCATGCGGAAAAATGGTTGTCGGCCGCCGGCGGTATGGTCGGCATCTCGGGCGTGGTGCTGATCAGCCAGGCCGAGCTGGGCCCGATGGGCAGTGCCAGCGTGATTGGGTCGATGGGGGCGTCGGCCGTGTTGTTGTTTGCGGTGCCGCACGGACCCTTGTCGCAGCCCTGGTCGGTGTTCGGCGGTCACCTTGTTTCGGCGATCATCGGCGTGGCCTGCCTCAAGCTGATCCCCGCTCCGACGCTGGCTGCGGCAATCGCGGTCGCGGCGGCGATCGCCGCCATGCACTATCTTCGCTGTATACATCCCCCGGGAGGCGCGACCGCGCTCAGCGCCGTCGTCGGCGGTGACGCCGTGCACCAGTTGGGATTCCAGTTTGTGTTGACGCCGGTGATGCTGAATGCGATCACCATCCTGGTGGTGGCGTTCCTGTTCAACGCGCCGTTTGCATGGCGCAGGTATCCGGCAGCCTGGGCGCCCGATGCGGCAGCAAACAGGTCTCGGGTGGAGTTTGTTCGGGAGGATTCCAGTGAGTGACGACGCGACGACCGGTCGACCGAAGCGCGAGGATTACGAGCGCGCCGTGCAGAGTATGAGCACCTTCATCGATGCCTCGGTCGACGATCTGATGACCATCGCCGAGCGGGCACAGCATTTTGCTGCGCAGCGCCAAACCGAATCATTGAAGGTTTCGCGCATCATGAGCCGGCCGGTGCGCACGGTACAGCCGCAGACGACCATGGCGGATGCCGCGCACCTGATGGTCAGCGAGCGCATCAGCGGCCTGCCGGTCGTGGGCGACGACGGGCAGCTGGTCGGAATCATCACCGAAGCCGATTTTCTGCGCGGCCTGGGTGTGCCGGCGCACCATCCGACCCACAACGTGTGGCAGACCCTGGAGGCCTTGTTCGGCCACCTCGCGCGACACGGCGAATTGGAGGGGCCGCAAGACCCGGTCGCCAGCCACATGGTGCACGATGTCGTGTGCGCCTCGCCCGACGATTATGTCGACGACGTCATCGCGCTGATGAAACGCCATCATGTGAAGCGCGTCCTGGTCTGCGGTGATGGGCGCCGCGTCGAAGGCGTGGTCACGCGCTCGGATCTCGTGCGGATCTTTTTCGACAGGTACGTGCGGGCGGACAGGTCTGCGCAGCGCGATGCACAGGATGGCTGATCCGGGGCGCGGGGGGATCGATCCCCCGGCCCCTGCCGTCACTCAATCGCGCAGCTGGCTGAACAGATAGTCCCGCTCCCGTTGCGGCTCGTGGCAGGCAAAGCACGCCGTCGCCGCATCCCTGCCCACGACGCGTCGCGCCGGGTCGCCGCCGGCGAATCCCTCGAAGCCCCAGCCACCGGTCGATGCGAAGCGGTCGACATCCTTGTGCATCACGCCGACGACCTTGCGTGGCCCCTCGGTGATGGCGTGGTCTGCATCGGTGGTTTCGAGCAGGTCGAAGATGATGACGGCGCCGTCGGCGAACTGTCCTGCGCGGTAACCTGCGAGTGCCTTGTCGTTGGCATAAATGTGATGGATGCCGCCGAACGCGGCGTGCAGCGGATGGCCCTGCTCGATCAGCATGCTCTTGACATGGTGCCAGTCGCGGTAGCCTTCCGGGTAGGGGACCGCGTTGTCGTCTGCCAGCGCGGCGATTGTGCAGACCATGCCCAGCATGGCCGGGATCAGTGATTTCATCACCTTGTCCTCCTTAGCTGAGGTCGGCGATCGCGGCGCCGAAGTTGATGTGGAACGGCTGTCCGCCGATGACCAGCGCGGGTACCGACTCAACGCCTGCCGATACCGCTTCGACGATGCGTGACCGGGTTTCGCCGAGGTGGACGACCTCGACATCGAATCGTGCGGTATCGAGGGCTTCGGCGATCTGCCGCTCGGCGGCGACGCACACGGGACAACCGGCATGGTAGAAAATCGCTTGGGTCTTCATGTAAGGACTCCTAACTATTAAGGTCGAACGATACCCCCGGTCGCCTGCATCGGGGAGGTCAGGCCGCGGTCATGCGGCGGCTTCGTGTTCTGCGCAATCGATGCGCAGATGACGCCCGGCCATCGGTGCAGCGACCAGGGCGCAGAAGTGCGGTGTCGCCGTGCCCGGGGCAACATTTTCGCGGAAATGGCGACAGCTCACGCAGGTGCGCTGAGGCGCGATCAGCTCGCGCAGCTGCAGCTGGCGAATCATTTTGATCACCAGCGCAAACAGCGTCTCCTGTTCGTCTTTCGACAAGCCGTCGATCGCCGACGCGAAACCGGGCGGCCACTCGTGCGCGATCCGCGTGCCCCTGGCTGTCGCCTTCAGTGCGATTGCGCGACCATCGTAGGCATCAGCCTGCTTGCGCAGCAGCGACTTGGTTTCCAGGGTGGTGACCGCGTCGCTTGCGGTGGCTTTGCGCACACCGACATGGGCCGCGGCCGCCGTCAGGCGTGCGCCCTCCGGACGGTTTGCGACAAAGCGCAGGATGTCGGCCTGGGTCGGTGACAGGCCGGCGGATGCTGCCTCCTGCCAGTCTGCCTGTCGCGCGACTGCCGCGAGCCGGGTGAGGCCATCGGCCAGGCGCTTGTCGAGCGGTTCGGTGATATCGTCGAATCTCATAGATAGGAATCCTAACTATAAATCGGGATCTGTCAAGTCGCCTCGAGCGCCGACCGTGTTGATCGCTTGTACCGGCCGGCCGCAAAGCGCTACCGGGCCCCGGTGCATTGCGCTAACGTGGATGCATGTGCAAGGTCCTGATCATGTACGCCACGCGCGAGGGCCAGACCGGAAAGATCGCCCGGCGGATCGCCGCGTCGCTCGCGGACGCCGGCGTATCGGTACGGTTGCTCGATGCCCGCGAGCGCGAGGTCGCCGATGCGCTCGATCTCGCCGCCTTCGATCTGCTGGTCTTCGGTGGATCGATGCATGCAGGCGGACTCGAGTCCGAGCTCGTCCGCTTCGTCAACGGCCGGGCGCAGCAGATCGAGCGCATGCCCAGGTCGTTCTTCCTGGTACTGCTCAGCGCCGCGACCCCTGACCCGGCACTGAGAACGGCTTGGCTGGCGGATGCCGACAGGAAGATGAAGCATCAGCTCGCCGCGACCTTCGACGACTGCGAGATCATCGCCGGCGCATTGCGCTACTCGCAGTATTCCTTGCCGCTGAAGTGGCTGATGCGGCGCATTGCGCGCCAGGCCGGGGGCGATACGGATACCAGCAGGGACTACGAGTACACCGATTGGCGCCAGGTCGAGCATTATGCGCGGCGGCTGGCCAGCCTGGTACAGATTGCCGGTTCGGGCTGACGTATCCTGGCGGCGAACCGGTTGGTCAGCCTGTTCCTGTTCAAGGCGCCGTTTGCCTACCGCAGGTGGAACATTGGGGAGCGTCCATGTCTTCAGTTTGCCGGACGATCCCAATAAAGTAGCGACTCAAACTGGCCGATAGACTCTACCGTCCAAGGCGGAGACGCTGAGTTGCCAAGTTGCCGATCTCGTTGCGTATCCGGAAAACGTAAAGTCCTGCTGCCAGCCGCTGAGCCAGGGAGGCGAGAACAAGGTGGCGAACCTGATACCAGCACTGAACAGCTGCAAACCACGTATGACCGGCGGCGAACGCCGTTTTGCCGAACGACTCGAAGCAAAGCTCGAGGATGACTACCTGCTGTGGTACGAGGTCGCAGTTGGGCCGAAGAACCTACACCCCGATTTCATTGTTTTTCATCCGCGTCGAGGCGTGCTCGTCCTCGAAGTCAAGGATTGGCGCCTGGATACGATCCAATCGATCAACCGGACGACCGCAACCATTGTCACATCGACAGGCGCCAAGACTGTCGCCAGCCCGCTGGAGCAGGCGCGCCAATATGCGCATGAGGTGATCAATCTGCTGCAAAAGGATCCCGTCCTCGTAGCCAACCACCGCGACAGGACCCGTGGAAAGCTACTCTTTCCATGGAGCTACGGGGTCGTGTTGCCGAATATCTCGCGACGGCAGTTCGAGTCGACCGACCTCGGCGAAGTGCTGTTGCCGCACCGGGTCATCTGCAAGGACGAGATGTATGAAGAGGTCGACGTTGAGGCCTTTCAATCTCGCCTGTGGGGCATGTTTCCGTGGGACTTCGGTGCCGTCCTGACCTTGCCCCAGATAGATCGTGTTCGCTGGCATCTGTTTCCGGAGATCCGCATCGAGGGGCCCAAGCAAGGCGGGATATTCGATGACGACATCCCCGACATTATCCGCATCATGGACCTGCAGCAGGAACAACTCGCCCGCAGTCTCGGCGATGGCCATCGTGTAATTCACGGAGTCGCGGGATCCGGCAAGACGATGATCCTTGGCTACCGTTGTCTGCACCTCGCAAAAGCATTACACAAGCCGATCCTGGTGCTTTGCTACAACAAGACCCTGGCCGCACGGCTGGCCGAGATGATGGAGGAGAAAGGTGCCTCCAGCCAGGTCAGTATTCGCAACTTTCATGCGTGGTGTCGCGATCAGCTGGTGAGTTACCACGTGCCATTGCCGGATACCAAGAGCAGCGGCGAATTCTCGGAGCAGTTGGTCGAGCGATTGATCGGTGCTGTCGACAAAGGGCAGATACCGCGTGGCCAGTATGGCGCGGTGCTCATCGACGAGGGACACGACTTCCAGCCGGAATGGTTGAGCCTGGTATCACAGATGGTTGATCCGGAGACCAACTCCTTGCTGTTGTTGTACGACGACGCCCAGTCCATCTACGGAGGACGGCGGCGCAAGTTCAGCTTCAAGAGCGTCGGCGTTCAGGCGCAGGGTCGAACCACCATTCTTAGGTTGAACTACCGAAACACGGCCGAAGTGCTTAGAGTTGCCTACGAGTTTGCGAAGGATGTCCTCACACCGGAAGATGCCGACGAAGACGGTGTACCACTCATCCTCCCGGAAAGCGCTGAAAGGCATGGACCTGTCCCGGAGTTGGTACGGTTACCCAGCTTTGCGCGCGAGGCGGATCACCTGGCAAGCGAATTCCAGCGTCTGCATGCGGATGGGGCGAGTTGGAGCGACATGGCAATCGCATACCGCACTCGCTTCATGGGCGAAAAGATCGCCCAGCGCCTGCGTGCCGTTGGTATCCCGGTTGCAATGCTGACGGGCAAGGCGAGCCGCAAAGGACCAAGGCCCGATCCCGACAGCGTCAAGGTCGTGACCTGGCACTCCAGCAAGGGGCTCGAGTTTCCAATTGTTGCAATTCCCGGTCTTGGTTACCTTCCGAATGAAAAAGCTGATGACACTGAAGAGGTGCGGTTGGCCTATGTCGCAATGACGCGTGCGATGGATCGTTTGATCCTTACCTGTCACCAGGAATCGCCATTCGTCGAGCGGCTGATGGCCGCGGGCACACAATGCACGGCGTGATCAGATTTTCCATAGGGGAAATCCGTGGTGACTGTCGACGACGAATCAAAGGGTCGCTGGGTTGAAACCCGATATCGGCGGAGAGGAAGAATGAAAAGCAAGACGAGGATTGCACTTCTGATCGATTGCGACAATGTCAGCCACGTATCGATCGAAGGTGTGCTACAGGAATTGGCGAAGTATGGCACGGTAAATGTTCGCCATGCCCACGGCGACTGGAACAGCAGAAATCTCGCGGGATGGCGCGAGAAACTCCAGCCGAATGCGATCCGGCCCATTCAGCAGTTTGCCTACACCACGGGAAAAAACGCGACCGATTCGGCGATGATCATCGATGCGATGGATTTGTTGTACAGCCATACCATCGACGCCTTCGCGCTGATGACGAGCGACAGTGATTTCACGCCACTGGTGATGCGGTTGCTTGAGAGCGGGTTGTCCGTCTATGGCTTCGGAGAAAAGAAGACACCACAGCCGTTCGTTCAGGCGTGCTCACAGTTCATCTACACAGAAAATCTCGAAACGGAATCGTCCGAAGAGCAGGGCAGTGCGTCTCGGGTGACGAAGAAGACGCGCAATGAACTGCGGGGCGATGCCGCCTTGGTCAAGCTGCTCAGGACTGCCGTGGATCAATCCGCCGAAGACGACGGTTGGGCCCACTTGAGTCGTGTTGGGCACTATATCTCCAACAACAGCTCGTTTTCTCCTGTGAACTATGGCTACAAAAAGCTCAGTGATTTGATCAGGGCCAGTGAACTATTTCAGGTGGAGATGCGGAACAATGAAACTGCGATGTACGTCAAGGATGGGCGTACATGATTGTTCCGGCCATGGGGTGCGGTAAACGCCCGAGCAAGGGCACTGGCCAAAGCTGAAGCACAGCTGTTTCTCCCGGGGTTTCAAGCCGGCATCACTGCGACACTTCACCGCGCAGGATTGATTCAGCGCGCTGTCGCATCTTCAACAACACCATGCACCCTGTCCCGATCAACATCGCGAACGCCGCCAGGTACAGCCCGTCGGCATAGCTGCCATCGCCGCGGGCGAGCTGTCCAGTGATTGCCGGCGCAGCGATCTGGGCGACACCGTAGGAGATGGTCATTTTGCCCATCATCTTGGCCGGCCGAGTCGGGTAAAATCGTCCTGCCATTGTCAGCACCAGGCTGACGATGCCGATGAAGGTGCCGCCGAACAGCACGGCACCGAGCATCGTCATGGCCAGGTTCGGTACCAGCACCGGCAGCAGGATGCCGACGATCTGTAATACGAATGCCCAGATCATCGCGTTGAGCTCGCCGATGCGACGTGCGATCAGGTCCCAGACGATACAGGCAGGCGCGGCCGCAAGGCCGAGCACCATGAAGGTCCATGCCCCCTTGCCCTGCATGCCGGGCAGGTCGTCGACGATGGCGACGATAAAGGTTGCGCTGACCACGTAACCGACACCGGCACAGAAATAGGCCGCCATGAACAGGCGCACGAAGGCGGCACTCGGTGGGCGGTCGACCATCGCGCCCCCTTTGCGCGTGACGTTGCCGCGTTCCGGACGCGGCAACCAGGCCCACGCCGGCACCGCCAGTAAGGCACCGATGGCGGTCAGCAGCAGCCATTGCTCGCGCCAGTCGAAGGTCGGGTCCATCAGTTCGACCGCGATTGCGCAAAAAGCGATACCGAGGCCGACCCCGGCAAAGTGGATGCCGAGTTCGCTGCGATGATCGTTTCGGATCAGCCAATGCATGATGAGCCCGGAACCGAGCAGCAGGCCGGCCGCACTGCTCAGTCCGGCGAAGAAACGCATCGCGGCCCACAGCCACAGGTCCTGCGTTATGGCCATGCCTATCGTGGTCAGCAGGGCGACGATCAGACCGATTCGGTACAGCCGGTCCTTGAGCACGATGTCGCTGATCAACGATGCGATGATCGCGCCGCTCAGATAACCAAGGTAATTGATCGCCGCCAGCCAGCCGCCTTCGGCTACGCCGAGACCGGCCTGTTGCTGCATCAAGGGCAGTAGCGGTGTGTACGCGAAGCGCGCGATGCCGAGCATCAGCACCAGGCTGATGATGCCGGCCGAGAGGACCTTCAGGCGTTCAGTGTCGGTATCCGTCATGCTGTCGAGTTTGCAGTCATCGCGACAGCGTACATCCTGCGGGGGCACCTTACCCAAGAATATTCGGCACCGTCATCATTTCCCGGGCATCGGGTCGGGCGGGGTGGGAGCAGCGGTCGAGAGCCAGCCCTTTGCCTCTGCATGTTGGGTGAATCCGGTGGTGTCGCTGGTGGCGACGAATTCGACTCCCTGCCGTGCGAGCCTGTCTCCGATGGCGCGGAGCTGCTTGCTGCGTGCGCTGCTCAGCCCCAGGTCACGGATGTAGATTGCCTGTACCCGAGCGGGGTCGCGTTCAGCGATATCGGCGTATACCTCCGGGTCGTGCTGGCCGCTGTCGCCGATCAGGATGATGGGAAGATCGGCAAACGATCGCATTGCGCTGTCGATCATGCGTTGCTTGTGATCTTCGGCGCGTCGGGGCAGCGGATGTCGCCAGGAGATTCCCCAGTCGCGCAGCAATAGCACGGGACCGTCCGGAATATCATGTTGCTGGAAGAAAGCCTCCAGCATCGGGTAGATGCTCCATGGGCTGCGCGATACGTAGAGCATCGGGTTCGAGGCGCTACCACTGCTGCCCGCATGCAATCTGCGCAGCAGCCTGTCCATGCCCGGAAAAGGGCGGCGTGCCGAACTGTCGGCGAAGTACAGATGCCAAAGCATCTTCAGCTTGTTGGCGACACCGGTGTGCACGATGGTGTCGTCGATATCGCTGATCATCAGGCGCTCGGCCAGTGCATCGGTGGTCATCACCTCGCCGGTCGCAGTGATCGGCTCAGCACAGATATCGTGCCTGGCACGGCAACGGTAGTGATGCCGGGTACTGCTGTCGGCAACGACATCATTGGCGGAGTGGCAGCTGAAGAAGTAGCCGTGGCTATCGGTGGCGGTCTGCCAGTCGTGACCTGCGAAGCTGAGTTCGATCTCCGCCCGCGGCACTTTGCGACTGATCACCAGGCGCCAGGCGTCTTTCAGTCGTCGCCGGAAGCCACCAGCGCCGAATTCGGGAACGAGCTGGGAGCGAAGCTGAACGCGGCCTGCCACGCACGCCACATCGGATCCGCAGAATCCACGGAACAGCACGAGTTCGAGTTCGGGCTTATTCATCCGACAAAAAACGCCGCTCAGGTGCCTGGTCGGGATTGCAGTCGTCCCGGAGCATGCTCCCGGGACGACCAGGCCGAGTGGATCAGTAGCCCTTGTTCTTTTCGGCGGATTTCTCGATTGCGTCGCCGGCGGCCTCGACATCTTCGCCCAGGCCGGAAACCGTATTGCAGCCGGCGAGGAACAGCGGTACCAGCAGGGCTGCGCCGATCACGAAGCCGGATCGACGGGTCGGTGCCTTGCTGGTGTTGTCGTTCGTTGTCGTGTGGTCAATCATGACTTCTCTCCATTGATAAACGGGTGAGCTGGAGGTGAGTGCGATTGGTGCGCTGACGCTCACGCTCGTTGTCTTCCGAGCAAGCCACGTGCCATGCACCGAAATATTGGCGTTGTATCCGGTTTCTGCGTCGCCGGCTTTGCCAGTGTCGTGGGTGATTCCAGCCGCCGGTTGAAATTGGACCCACCTTTTGCGCATATGGACCACCCGGCGTCGAGGTCGATGCAGCTGGCGCCGGTGGCCGATGTGTTCGGAAGCCGTCGCAGCGCTGGTATGGGACTTGCTGTAACCACACAATCGAGCAATGCCGGCCAGTAAGATGGCCGGCACAATGGAGTAGAGCACCCTCATGACAAGCCTTACCCGGTTCCGGGCAGTGGGACGTTATCGCCAAATCCTGTCCTTGATTGCCATTCTTGCGTTCACCGCTCTCCTCGCGGTTCCGTCCGCTGCCGACCCGTTGACGGATCTTCTGACCGGGGCCGGGCCGGCTCAGGGTTCGCCACCTGCACAAACGATCGCCAAGGAGGCGACGAGCCAGGATGACCGCAAGATCCGGGATCGTCTGCAGCGTATCTACTCCGAGATCGACGCCATGCGCGGCATCCAGGTGGTGGTCAATTCCGGCGTCGTGGAAGTCACCGGCGAGGTGGACTCACCAGCCACGGCGGCCCGCGCGACCCAGTTCGCGCGCCAGGTCGAAGGCGTGGTCGACGTGCAGGACGACCTGGTGGTGAACCGCGATGTCGATGTCCGCCTGGCGTCGACCTGGCAGAAACTGGTCGGCGTCGGGCAGGAACTCGTGGCCAGCCTGCCGCTGTACCTGCTGGCGCTGCTGGTATTCGTGCTGTTCTGGATGTTGGGGGGGTGGCTGTCGCGCCGGCAGGTGTTGTTCGGGCGCATCAGCCCCAATCCGTTCATTGCCGCCCTGCTTGGACAGGTCACCCACCTGGTCTTCATCGTGCTCGGTATGGTATTGGCACTGATCCTGCTCGATGCCACAGCACTGCTCGGTACGATCCTCGGTGCGGCCGGTATCGTCGGCCTGGCGGTCGGTTTCGCCGTGCGCGACACGGTGGAAAACTATATCGCCAGTATTCTGTTGAGCCTACGCAACCCGTTCGAGGTGAACGATTTCGTCGATGTCGACGGTCACCAGGGCAACGTTGTCAGGCTGACCTCGCGTGCCACGGTGCTGCTCTCGCCCGATGGCAACCATATCCGAATCCCGAACGCGACCGTATTCAAGGCGGTCATCATCAACTACACACGCCATGCCGAACGACGTTTCGAGTTCGATGTCGGAGTCGATACCGACCAGGACCTGGTGGTGGCGCAGGCGCTGGCCCAGAGTACGCTCGAGTCGGTCACCGGGGTGCTGTCCGATCCCCCTGTACTGGTGATCGTGCAGGCGCTTGGTGATTCGAATGTCGTACTACGTTGTTACGGCTGGGTCGACCAGGGCAGGTTCAGTTTCGCCAAGGTGCGCAGTGAATCGATTCGCCTGGTCAAGCAGGCGTTCGACCAGGCGGGCATCGTGATGCCTGAACCGGTGTACAAGCTGCGTATGGTCGATGCCGTACCTGGCAACAATGATGCGGATACGGATCGTCGGCCAACAGCGGATGACAGTCGTCGCTCGTCCGTTGTCACGAACGTGGAAACCGGTGACGTCGAGGTCGATCGGACGATCGAGGAGAAGGTCATGGCCGACACAGGTACGGGCAGCGACGAGAACCTGTTGAGCAGTTCGGCTGCACGGGAGATCTGATGCGATCAGCTGCCGCCGTGGCCCGCTGCTTGCAGCGGCCTGTTTTGCCAGACTGTTCCTGATTGGTAAGAGAAACGATACCCGTGTTGCCACGCAAGCCGAATGACAACATCGATGGACGACGCAGCCTGGTGATGTTCCTGGTCGTGGCTGTCAGCCTGTGGCTGTTCGCGGCGATCGCCGGCGTCGTCATGGACGGCGACAGCCTGCAGTTCGACCGCTGGCTGCTCAATGCATTGCGTGAACCGGGTGAAATCGCCAACCCGGTCGGCCCGGTCTGGCTTGAAGAGGCGGTACGTGACCTGACAGCGCTCGGTGGAACGGCCGTATTGACCCTGTTCGTGCTTGCCGTGAGTGGGCTGTTGTTGCTCGAGCGACGACCGCGCACGGTCGGTTTCCTGTTGTTCGCGGTAATCGGCGGACTGGTTTTGAGCATGGCATTGAAATACGGCTTCGATCGGCCGCGCCCCGATTTTCTGCCGCATGGGCAGCGCGTGCTGACCACCAGTTTTCCAAGTGCGCACTCAATGAACTCAGCCGTGGTCTACCTGACCCTCGCCGCAATCATGGCCTGCTCTGTGAAACGGCGTGCAGTGCGTGTCTATCTCGTTGCCACCGCTGTACTGCTGACCGTCCTGGTCGGGTTCAGCCGCGTCTATCTGGGCGTTCACTGGCCGACCGACGTTCTGGCGGGCTGGTCTGCGGGTGCGGGCTGGGCGGTATTCTGCTGGCTGTTGATGCAGGCCATGCAGGCGCGCCAGCTGGTCGAACCGGAACAGGATGAGGCCACCGGCGGGCCGGGATCCTGAGCAGACGAGGTGCGGGGACAGCTGTGGGCCTCAGTCCCCGCTGCGGAATCCGGCTCGCTTGTGTGAGCCGTCACAGAAGGGTTTATTGAATGACTCGCCACAGCGGCACAGCGCTACCTTGTCGCCGCGCCAGGCGACCCGTCCGCTGCCGGCCAGCAGTTCCACCTTGCCGGACAGGATCAAGGGGCCGTCTTCGGCGGGGCTGATGCGCAGCTTTCCACCGCTACCCTGGCTGCCAGGTCCGGATTCGCCGATGGCGCCGGCATCCTCGAACCCGGCTTTGCGATGGCTGTTGTCGCAGAAAGGTTTGTTATTCGACTGGCCGCAGCGACACAGCGCAACCCGGTAGCGTGTCCCGGGCATATCCTGTGCGAATCCATCCGGTTCGAGGTCGCCGTGTACGTACAGCGGACCATCATTGACGACCTGTACGCGGTTGGCTGCGGGCGGGCGTTCCGGCGAGGCGCCTGATTGATCGTGGACGCTCAGTGCGCCGCTCGGACATCGTTCGCAGACCTCGACCACGCGTTCGTCTGCGACCTTGTCGGGCATGCACCAGGGATCACGGCCGGCCACGAACAACTCGTCGTCGGCGTTGCCGCACTCAGCGACATGAATGCACAGTCGCGCATCCCAACTCACGTTGAGATGCGCGCCACTGAACCTCTTCGTCTTGGATTTGCTCATCGGGACTACCTCGTCTCGGTCGGTTCACTCAGGATGTTGTGGTCCGTACCCGCATTGGGCCGGCATGGCCCTGTCGAAGGTTTCAGCCCTGGTCGCTGGCAACACAGGGGCCTCGATATTCCTCGGGCACATCGGCCGGGCATTCACCGCAGAGCTCGTTACCGGGCACGGCGAAGTCGATCTTGCGCGGATAGGGCAGGTCGAGTTCGTTCATCAACTCGACGAAATCGTCTTTGTCGCGTCCCTTGCCCAGGCGCGGGTTGCGCGTCTTCTCCTGCACGACGCTGGAGACGAAGCGTCCGTCGTAGTCGTGTGCCGGGTACACCAGCGTTTCATCGGGCAGGGAAAAGAACTTGTTGTGGATGCTGTTGTACAGGTCGCCTGGATTGCCAGACTGGAAATCGGTACGTCCGCAGCCGTCGATCAACAGGGCGTCGCCGGTGAACAGCAGCTTGTGAATGGGACCGTCGAGCAGGTAGGCATGGTGGTGATCGGTATGACCTGGCGTAAACAAGGGATGCAGTGTGATATCACCAATCTCGAACGGCATGCCTTCGCGGACGCCGATGTCGGCGCAAGGCAGTTCGAGCATCGCCGGGCAGGCTATCTTGCTACCGCTGCGCTGTCTCAGCCGCCGGGCACCGGTCAGGTGGTCGGCATGCACGTGGGTTTCGAGCGTGGCTGCCAGCGTGAGGTCGAGGTCGGCGATCACCTGCAGGTCACGTTCGACGGTATCAAGCACCGGGTCGATCAGCAGCGCGAGACGCGTGCGCTCACAGGCGAGGAGGTAGGTATAGGTGGATGAGTCCGATTCGATCAGTTGCTTGAAAATCATGGAGAGGGTATCCCTTTGCAATGCGCGTTGATCGCCACTGGCCAATGCCGGAGGCTGCGCGACGACGGGTCAGTGATCTGCACTCGACGCGTGTTCCCTGGTGAACAGCAATGCTTGTGCCATTCGACAGGCGAACTACGGGCTGTATGTCTGCACTGATCATGGTGTGATTCAGCCATTGAGCTGCCAGATACGCAGGGTCAGCACCGTCGCAAAGGCCACCCAAAGCAGGTAAGGCAGCAGCAGCAACCCGGCCGGCTTGTCAATGCGCAGGAACATGACCAGGTTCAGCGCGATCATGGCCAGCAGCAGGACGATCTCCATTGCCGCCAGGTCGAGCCGTTGCATACCGAAGAAGAGTATCGACCAGGCCAGGTTCAGTGCGAGCTGAATGGCATAGACAATCAAAGCCGGCGCGGTTTCGCTGAATCGATGTTGGCGCCAGACGCGCCAGCCGGAGATTGCGATCAGGATATAGAGAACGGTCCAGACCGGTGCGAACACCCAGTCCGGTGGATTGAATGCCGGTTTGACCAGGGTTTTGAACCAGGTATCGACGCTGCTGGCAGTCACCCAGCCGCCTGTCGCCGAGATCACCCCACACAACACAAGGAAGCCAACCAGGCCGAGTCGGTCGTACCCTTTTGCTCGCGTATTCATGCGCACACAGTAGCGCAAAAGGTCCCCGGCGCAGGGTGAAATTTCCGCTCAGTCTGCGGGGACGTCGATCGAGTGCAGCCAGTCGAGGTCGGGTGCCAGGAAGGCACCGTCGAACTCGGCCAGCTCCTGCAGGGATTGCCGGTCGAGTATGTGCATACGTCCCTTGCTGTAGGCGATCAGGCCGCGCGCACGCAGTTCTGTCATGCAGCGGCTGGCGTGCACCGCGCTCATGCCGGTGAGGTCGGCCAGTTCGCGCTGGTCGATCGGGAAATCGAACTCGCGGCGCACGTCGATACTGATTCCTTCGAGCCGGATGGCGGTTTCCAGAAGCAGGTGGGCCAGGCGCTGAATCCCTTCGCGTCGCGACACGGTGACCAGTCGCTGCACCAGTTGGGCGTGCTCGCGCGACATGACGGCAAAGAAGACCTCGGTCAGCTTGACCGAGCGTGCGAACAGCCGGTGCAGGCGCACCTTGGTGAACGGACAGATGACAGCGTTGTTGCTGAGACAGTGCAGAGCCGATAGCCGCCTGGCGTAGGTCATGTCGCGCAGGCCGATCACGTCGCCGGGCAGAGCCAGTTCGGTGATGGCACGTCCACCGTCACACAATTCCTTGACGCTGGCGAACCAGCCGGACTTGACGACGTAAAGGTGCGTCGACGGAGACTCATCCTGGTGAACGATGTCGCCTCGGTCTGCCGGTCTCTCATTGACGTGCAGTTCGTTCAGCAGCTCAATATCGGTCTCGTTGAGGTCGCTGTAGGCCCTGAATTTCTGCACCAGGCAATTCGTTGCTGTCGATCGTGCTGCCATGCTGTCTCGTTCCGGATGATTGGCTGCCGGTTCCAATGATCAGGGCGACAGTGTATCGATTGCACTTAGGCTGTCTGTCAGCAAAGCCTGCAGCAACTGTGTTTCATCGTCGTCCCAGTCAAGCTCTTGTGCGGCGTGCAGCCGCTCCATCCATTCGCGTTCGGCACTCTGCAGGCGTTGCCTGGCACTGTTTTCGCCGAGCAGTGAGCCGGTGATGCTGTCGAGCGTGGAGCGGATCTCGTTGATTTCCCGATCAGCCGTGTCAGGCAGGTCTCCGCGCGCATGCTCAGCCGCCGTCAACTGCTGCAGCAATGGCATGCGCCGGGTGATGATGTGCTGTAGTTGCGTGGCCAGCGGCTCGCCGCTGTCTTCGGCAAGCTTGTTGTAGCGAATCAGGAGGCCGTGTCCGACCGAAACAAGGTCAGCCAGCATGCCCAGTTCGGGTGTGCGAATCGTGGTCACATCGGAGCTCCTTCCTGCTTCATCCGACCATGTTACCGGACTTTGTATGGAAATCAGCATCGACCAGGACCTGAAGTGCTGACGGTTGGACCGCGAAGCTGGCGGGAAGATTGCCGAGGTGTTCGCCGTCTGCGCGCACGGTGAGACGGCGGTTGCCGGTAACGGTGAACCGTTCCCCACGAAGCTTCAACAGCGCCTCGCTGGGCGGCGGGCTGCGTCTGATCTTCGCGCGCAGCCACAGCAGAATCAGCATCAGCAAGGAGCGGGGCCTGATCGCGAGCAGGTCGAGCTGGCCATCGAAAGGGTCAGCGCCGAAGAATTGCTGACCGCCGCCGAAAGAGTTGCCGTTGGCGATTGATATCTGCAACCAGCGGCCGCGAACCCGACCGCCCGGGTGTTCGATCGATGCCTTGAAACCGCGGCTCTGTCGCAGTCGTCCGAACAATGTACGCACGTAGGCAAACCGCCCCCAGCCGCGCTTCTGTTCCGCATCGACATGACGGCTGACCTCGGTGCCGAAGCCGATGTGCGCGACATTGAGGAATGTCTTTTCGTCCAGCAGTGCCATGTCCAGTGTGCGGACCACGCCATGGGCGGCAACCCGGCATGCGGATTCGATGTCGAGAGGGATCCGCAACCCGCGTGCGAAATCGTTACCGGTACCTGCCGGCAGCACTGTCAGGACAGCGTCGTGACGAGCGACATGTGCGGCATATCGGCGGACGGTACCGTCACCTCCGGCGATGATCACCCGTTCTCCCTTGCCCGGTGCGAAATTTGTGACCGGCAGCTCGGGATCGACGTGTTCGACCTCCAAGCCGACGGCGGCGAGTTGAGCGCGCAATTCTTCGACCTTGCGTGCCTGTCCAGATCGGTCATTGCTGATCAGCCAGTCCGTCATCTCGACATCCTGCCGCAGCCGAATGCATGTACCAGGGATGGTTCCATGAAGACGGATTATCGGCATTGACTCATCGAAGCGCCATGACGTTCGAAGAAAAAAACTCACCGTTTCATATCGACCATCGACTGTCTGGTTTGCAACGACGCGCGATGCCTGGAGGCGCCGTGCACTCCGTCCGGCCGGACGGGCACTGGCGGCCAGAACTCAGTTTCCGCAACGATCGACAGTGTCTTGCAGCGTTCGTGTGCGTCCTAGCTAATCGGTTGGCACGACTTGTGCGGCGTGACCGTTGATTCGAATGCCGAATGATGGCATCCAAGTCAGATGCAAAAACATGGAGATCGATATGAGTAAGCACAAAGCGAAAGCAGGTTCCATTCAGGGCGAGGGTGACTATCAGTCCGCCGAGCGCTATACGCGCGAGAAGACGGCATTCGTCGAATCGGGCAAGGCCAGCAAAGCCGCGGACAAGCTCAATAGTAAAGACACCGCGAAAGACAGGGCTGCACATGACGAAGCTGCAGCACGTGCCAAGGAAAACGACCCGCGGGAAACACAGGATTTCGATGAGGCTTCCTGAGTCGCAGGCTTTGTCAGTAACCGATGTCTGTGACAACTCAACAGGCGGTAGTGGTTTTTCCGCCTGAATCCAGAGGAGAGAGATTATGATCGGATGGGCAGTGACATTTCTGATTATCGCCATCGTTGCGGCCGTGTTCGGGTTCAGTGGGATCGCCGGCACCGCGACCAATATCGCATGGATACTGTTTGTGGTCGGCCTGGTCATGGCCGTGATCTTCGCGATCACCGGGCGCGGTCGATCGGTGTAGCTATACGACAGGGTTGACCACCCGAGCGCTACCGCGCTGGCTGTGAAAGCGCACAAACAGTGAATGGTCATGGGATTTTCACGACCGCTCACTTGCAGAGTCCCCGTTAGCCGACGGCATGGCCGTCGGTTTTTTTTCGATTTCCCGTTGAAACGAAGTCCCCGGTGAAATGACGCAACAGGGTGTTTTTCGTCCCGATGGGTTGAAATCCACCGCCGGGCAATGAAGGAAAAACATTATTCGCCCTACGAAGGCCTGGCGCAGAAAGGCACGGCCTGAATGGCATGGGCTTTGCTCCTGACAAAGCACCCACTCATCACTGGAGAGACGTATGAGCAAGCTGTACTTCCTGATACCGAATACGACCCTTGCCGAGGAAATCGTGCGAGACCTGCGCGCGCGGGGTCTGGTCGACGAAGACATCAGCGTTGTCGGCAACGCGGCCGCACTGCGCGAATCGCTGCCCGAACCGGATGTATCGGAGACCTCGGATATTAAGCCGGCACTGAAGCAGGGAGCCGCGATCGGCGGCGCAACAGGACTTCTCGCCGGTCTTGCAGCGACGGTCATCCCGGGCGGATTCGCTGTTGGTGGTGCGGCGCTGCTGGGCATGACGCTCGGCGGCAGCGCTTTCGGCGCCTGGGCGTCGAGCCTGATCGGGATATCGGTACCGAACAGGGAGGTCAAACAGTTCCAGCGTGCGATCAAGGCGGGAGAGCTGCTGATGATTGTGAATCCCGGCGAGCTGCCTGTCGAGCAGGTCAAGGCCATCGTCTCGGGTCGCCACCCGGAGGTCGGCTATGGCGGAATGGAGGGCGAGGTAAGAACCGTCGCGTGATGGCGCCGTGAGACTATGACCACAGCGGACAGTTCTGGCGATGGAGATCCGGGCTGTCGTTGTCACCGGTTAACTGAAAACAGGAGAACACCATGGGTATCGAAGTTGGAGGCCTGCTCGGTCTCATCATTCTGGCTCTCGACATCTGGGCCATCATCAAGATTTTCGACAGTGGCGCCAGTACCGGCAGCAAGGTGCTGTGGATCATCCTGATCCTGCTATTGCCAGTGCTCGGCCTGATCCTCTGGTGGTTGCTGGGTCCGCGCGGCGGCAAGCGCCTGGCCAGCTCGTGATGCAGTGAGGAAATCATGAGCAACGATATCGTCGACAATCCCGCCATCGATGTGGACGGCTACCTGTTGCAGGGCGATGACTGGAACCAATCGGTTGCCTTCGAACTGGCTGCGGCAGCCGGTATCAGGCAACTGACGGATGATCACTGGAAGGTGATCAGCGCGCTACGTGATCAGTACTCCGAGGGCGAGCCGGATCTCTTCCCACGCGTCCCGTGGACCTGTGCCGACGTCGGCTTTGGCGAAGACTGCATCGTCGAACTGTTCGGCGATGCGTCGGTAGCGTGGCGGATAGCCGGTCTCCCGAAGGCGGGCATTGATATGGCTGCATACATGCCCGGCAGCAACTTGGTCTGAATCAGGCCATCCCTGTCAGTCTGGCCATGGTGAGTACATCGTGGCCAGGCTGATTTCTGCCGCGGCTTCGAACTACTGGTAGTCGGTTGAATCGATGTGGTGCTTCTCAACGCGATATCGCATGGTCTGGCGACTGACGCCGAGACGGGCGGCAGCCCGCGTCACGTTACCGTTTTCCTTGCGCATGGCCTCTTCGATCATCCGCCTCTCGATCTCGTCCAGCGTTACGCTGCCGTCGATCGGGAAGCAGATCTGATCACCGTCTGCGACAGTCTGCGGCTTTCCGGGCTGCGTCAGCTGCAGCCAGCGTGCCTCGAGCGTCTTGCCGGGTGACAGCAGCACGCAACGCTCAACGACGTTTCGGAGCTCACGCACGTTGCCTGGCCACGGGTAGTCGGCCAACTGCGTCCAGACCTCGTCGGGGATTTCCTCGATCCGCTCATTGCGCCGTTCATTGAACTCGGCCACGAAGCTGCGCACCAGCTCGGGTATGTCGTCGAGTCTGTGCCGCAGGCTCGGCAGCACGATCTGGAACACGCTCAGGCGGTGGTAGAGATCGCCACGGAATCGGTTCTCGGCGACCTCGCTTTCCAGGTCGCGGTTGGTGGCGGTAATGATGTTTACGTCGACCTTGAGCTCACGGTTGCCGCCGACTCGGCGCACGCTCCGGTCTTCAACCGCTTTCAACAGCTTGGCCTGCAGTCCGAGCGGCATCTCGCCGATCTCGTCGAGAAACAGCGTACCGCCATTGGCCTGCTCAAACAGTCCTTCGCGGCGTGCCTTGGCACCGGTGAAGGCGCCGGCCTCATGCCCGAACAACTCCGATTCGAGCAGTTCATCGGGCAGGGCGGCACAGTTCACCTCGATCATCGGACCGTTTGCACGTGGGCCGTTGTAATGAAGGATGCGTGCGGCCAGGCCCTTGCCGGTACCCGTGTCGCCGCGCAGAACCAGCGCACTGAAATCGGCCTGCGCGATCTGTTTCAGCATGTGGCGCGTCTCGGTTGCGCGTTCGCTGTGACCGATGAACTGCTCAATACGGTATTTCGCGGCGGCGTTGGCCGCGGCGAATGACAGGCGACGCTGGGCACGCGAACTGCGCGCCGCACGCTGCACAGCGAGGTCGAGGCGGGCCTCGTCGACCGGCTTCTCGATGAAGTCGTGTGCACCCAGCTGCAAGGCCCTGACCGAGTCGGGGATAGTTCCGAAGGCGGTCAGGAATATCCATTCGCTGCCTGCACCGGGCTCCTTCTGAAGTTCGTCCAGCAGATCGAGACTGTTGCCGTCAGGCAGGTTCATGTCAGCCAACACGGCGACCGGTCGCAGTGCGTTGTCGACGAGTTGGCGGCGGGCGTCGGCGAGGTCGGAAGACAGTACGACATCCCATCCCTGCTTGACGAAGCGTCTTTGCATCTCGCGCCCCAAAAGGGCTTCGTCTTCAATGATCAACAAGGTGTCAGACATCGTGAAGAGGCAGCTCCAGGGTAAGCGTGAGTTGATCGTCACCACCAGAATCGTTGCGCAGCATACGGCCACCAGCTTCGCGCGCGAAGCGTTCCGCAACCAACAGGCCGATGGGTTGCACCCATATGCCATTGCTGGATAAGCCTGCAGTACCTACGTCTTCGCCGGCGGGGCCGAGATCGACTCTGAAGCGGACCGTGAGCCGACCGGCATCACAGCCGTTGTCGATCACAAGCCCGTTGACTTCAGCGATCGACAGAAAATGTTCACAGATGCTGTACACCGCGACGCGTAAGCCGTCGCGTGGGATCAGACAGCGTCGGTGTTCGACATCTCCGACAGCGATCTGGTTTGCGCCGTTCTCGGTGCTGTGCATGATGTCGACGACATCGATGATTTCCAGTGCAGGATCGGTAGCCTGTGGGGTCTCGCGCCGGGCAGGGATCGATTGCACGGTTGCACTGACGAACCCGAGCATGCGATCGATTTCCTGCAGGGTCAGGTCGAGCGTCTCGCGATGTTCGTCGTCCTCGACCTCGCTGCGCAGGCCGCTGCAGGCGGCGCGCACGGCCGCCAGAGGATTGCGCAGCTGGTGGGCCAGGCGGCCGGCGAGGGCCCGTAACGCAGCCGCACGCTCATCGCGCGCCAGCTTCGCACTGCTTGCCGCCCGCGTCTGGTCGACAACGTCAACGGTCTCGGTTTCGCGCCTGCGGGGTTTGCGACTGTCTTCGGGCATCCGGGTTCAGGTTCCTCGCGCGGTCTTATCTGGCGATCGTCCCTCGCAAGTCGCGTACCAGCGACCGTGATTGCCTGCAGGCGTCCCATCTTGCGGATGCCAAACCGGCCGGTGCTGCATTTGGGACGCGGCCACGGTCCATTTGCGCCAGTCTACTACAGCCGGCCGAGTGTAAAGATGGATCTTGGTGCGGTGGGCCGAACACCGGTGATGATGAGAGACACGCCGTGTCTTGGGTCGACATCACTCTACATGACGGCAGCCAGGTTATTCAGGCCGCATCCTCTTTCTGTGCAGCCATTTCTTCGAGGTATGCGGTGGCAAGTTTCTTTTTCTGCGCTGTATCCAGTGCCTTGCCAGCCAGCTGGAACACCTCGCGTTCCTCCTCCTCGAGATGGTGGAGCAGGTGATGTTCGAGCTTCCTCGCCGTCGCGAGCCACCCGGCGGAGCCCATATCAGTTGATTCCAGTTCCTCGACCAGCTCATCTAGCTCGTGGTGTTCCGCGATGCTGTGGCGGGCCTTTTCGATGGTCAGGTCGTCCTGCATCAGTGGCACGTAGAAATGGCGCTCTTCGGCGGCGGCATGTGCTGTCAGCTCGGCCTTCAACTTGTCGAACAGGCGTCTGCGGCTGGCACTGTCGCCGCTGGTATCGACCAGGCTGGCGACCAGCCCCCGTTGTACGTCGTGGTCGGCTCGCAATGCTTCGAATACTGTCATGGTTCGATCCTTGTTCAGATTTGGTATGCGATCACGGCATGCCGCTTCGCATCCGCCGGGGACGAGCAGCAACCGTGCCAGTGCTGCAGTTCATGCTGCCGTCGCGATATGGACAGCCAGCGCTGGTCGCCTCAGCCAGCCGGCGTGGCGGATGGTCGCCGGGGCGATGTCTGCGGTCATCACGCTGAAAGTCGCCGAAACCAGTAGCAGTGTCGTGTATTGCTTGGCAGTGCTGGTCAGGGTCGTGGGTGGCGCAGGTTTCGTTGCAGACCACTGCGTCCGCAGCCATCACGTGCCTTCTTGTATGCCCAAGTTGCAGCGACCGGGGCCAACCTGTCGGCAACGGCCGGGGTGAACTGCGCGATTTGCACCGCACATGGCGGAAATCAACCAATGGAGAAACGGCACCAGCGCGCCGAGCGCCGCTGGAGATGGGTGCAGCGAGGCGTGCCGTCGGCGACGTTCGGTTGGCGGCATGCCGATTGCAACGTCGTCTGCATGAGTAAGGACGCGACGCCCGCGAAGTCGGTACGTCGTGTCGTTCGTTGACCGGAGTCATGCGATGGACGAACTTTTTACCTGGCTGGGATATTTCCTGGCACCTGTCTTCCTGATCCTGCTGATTGCCTGGGTATATCGACCCTCGGCGCGACGGAAATATCGTGAAGCGAAAAATATCCCTTTCGCCGACGACGCTCCGTCGACCCGTGGCAAAGATCGATGATCGACTTCCGGGGCAACAGTGCGATGGGAATCATGCGAACGATGCTGAGCTACCCGATCCTGGCCATGTCGGTCTGTCTGGCGTATGCCGAACAGCCACCGGCCCCTGGTGGGGTACTGCATAAGTCCGGGGCCTTGCCTACGCGCCGCAGACGACGCTTTACGACGTCGCGACGGAATCGATGGAGGAGTTCGAGAACGTGCTCGACCGGATAGCCGCTGGTGCTGCTGAACTGAATTTCATCGTGCCCGGTCATGGCCAGCCATCGGCGGATATCAAGGGCAGTGTGGCCATGACACGCGAGTACATTCGCTACCTGATCGAACAACCGAAGCCGGCGGTCGAGGACTTCGTCCCTTTCGACGAGGCCTACCGCAATATCGACCGCAATATCGACTGGTCACGTTATGCGCGCCTGCCTGCGTTCAATGCCAGCAACCGGGGCAATGCGTTTCGCGTGTACCTCGAGTTGGAGAAGCGGTCGTTCTGATCGTGTGGCGTGACCTTTTGTCACTCGTTCACCGGGGATGAGGAGCATGTTCGAACGGATCCATCCGCTGATGCCAGGTCGAGTATCCGGACACTGGCTGACGCTGTGCGCGGCGACAGCACCGCTGGCGATGTTTCGCGCCTCTGCCACGCAGGCAGAACGCGGGCTGGGTGTGGCCAACGCGATCTTTATCTACCCGGCCATCGATTGATCGACAGCCGGTTTGTGCAGCCTTGCATCGGCATGACAGGAGCGAATCCATGCACACGGAAACTGTTTCGCCCCGGCACCAGGCCGGGACGACGCCAGACAAAAAGCCGCCGCTTGAAAGACCGCCGGGTGTGCCGCGGCCGATCGAAGATCCACCCCGGCGCCCTCAGTATCCACGACCGCCGGTGGAAGAGCCGGGACGACACAAACACCGGGAGAATGACCATGCCTGAGCAGTTCGAATCCATCAGCCCTTACAGCGAAGAGGCGGTGGGCTCTACCGCAGCAATGGACGACGCAGCGATCGAACGTGCGCTGAGCGATGCCGAGCGCCAGGCCGGGCGTTGGGCGCAATCCGGTTTCGATGAGCGGCGTGCCTTGCTCGAGGCCGTCGCCGCACAGCTGGACCAGCGCACCGACGAACTCGCCGGACTGGTCACCGCAGAGATGGGCAAACTGGCGGCAGAGGCCCGTGGCGAGGTCGAGAAATGTGCCTGGGTCTGCCGTTACTACGCTGAAAATGCGGCCGGGTTTCTCGCCGACGAGCCGGTTGCCAGCGATGCCCGACGCAGCCTGGTCGCCTACCAGCCGCTGGGCCCGGTCCTCGCGGTGATGCCCTGGAATTTTCCCCTGTGGCAGGTGTTCCGGTTCGCGGCGCCGGCGATTGCTGCCGGCAATGTCGGACTTTTGAAGCATGCGTCCAACGTGATGTTGTGTGGCGAGGCGATCGAGGATGTATTTCGCCGGGCCGGAGCAGCACGCGGCCTGTTCACCAATCTCGCAATTCGATCCGACAAGGTGGCCGGGCTGATCGCGGACCCCCGGGTCAGGGCCGTGACGCTGACCGGTAGCGAACCGGCTGGCAGGAAAGTGGCTGCACAGGCCGGCGACAAGCTGAAGAAAAGCGTGCTCGAACTCGGTGGGTCGGATCCCTTTATCGTGCTCGATGATGCAGATCTCGCGCTGGCGGTGGACAAGGGAATCCAGTCACGTTTCATGAATGCCGGCCAGAGTTGCATCGCGGCAAAGCGTTTCGTCGTGGTCGATGCAGTACTTGACGAGTTTCAATCGCGTTTGGTGGATGCTGCATCGAAATTGAAAGTCGGTGACCCGTCTGACCCGGCGAGCACCCTCGCGCCGATGGCGCGTGCGGATCTGCGTTCCGAACTCCACGAACAGGTCGTCGATGCGGTGGATGCAGGGGCACAGCTGCTGTGCGGCGGGAAGCCGGTCGAAGGTCGCGGCTGGTTCTATCCTGCCACCGTGCTGACTGGTGTAGAGCAGGGCATGCGGGCCTACAGCGAGGAATTGTTCGGACCTGTTGCGACAGTTATGCGTGCGGATGACGAGCGGCATGCGATCCAACTGGCGAACGACACGGGGTTTGGACTGGGCGGAAGTGTCTGGACCAAGGATCGCGATCGTGGTCTGGAAGTGGCACGCCGACTGGAATGCGGCTGTGCCTTCGTCAACGAGCTGGTCAAGAGCGACCCCAGGTTGCCGTTTGGCGGCATCAAGCACTCAGGCTACGGCCGGGAGCTGTCACGCCAGGGTATTCGCGAGTTCGTTAACACCAAGTCGATCTGGATCGAATGAGTCGCCTGCGTCGGACGCAGGCGCAGCGAAAGGGAGACAGCATGAGTAAAGGACAAAGCAAAGATGGCGGTGGCGGAGAAGGCATCGAGAAGACCTGTAAGGGCTTCCTGCATGCTGCCTTGCAGCGGGAAGACATCGATGGGGAACTGGGCGAGCTACTGAACAGCGCGACCCGGGAGATCTCGTTCAAGGTTCCGATCAGGCGACAGGATGGAAGCCTGAGCGTGTTCCAGGGCTATCGCGTGCAGCACAATGCGAGCCGCGGCCCCTTCAAAGGTGGCTTGCGCTTTCATCCCGACGTGGGACTCGACCATTTCAGGGCTCTGGCGCGGGCGATGACATTGAAGTGCGCGGTCGTCGACGTGCCATTCGGCGGCGCAAAGGGTGGCATTGCGGTCGATCCGAAATCGCTGAATGCGCATGAACTCGAGGCGCTGACCAAGGGCATGGTCGATCGCATCGAGCCTGTCATCGGTCCTCGCATGGACATCCCGGCCCCCGACATGGGAACCAACCCGCAGATCATGGCCTGGATATTCGATGCCTACGCCAAGCGTCATGGTTATACACCCGCGATTGTTACGGGCAAGCCGCGAGCGCTGGGAGGCATCCAGGGGCGCGTCGAAGCTACCGGCCATGGCGCAGCACACGTCGCGGCATTGGCGTGGACAGATGGCCACCGCGAGCTCGAGGGCGCCAGGGTGGCAGTTCAGGGCTTCGGCAACGTAGGCCAGCATGCGGCTCTCCGTTTTGCGGGTATGGGGGCGCGTGTCGTTGCCATCAGCGATGCGCGCGGTGGTGTGTATCGAGACAAGGGGCTGGATGTAGTCGCGTTGATCGATGCGGCGGAGAAAGAACCCGATGCGGAACTGGCGCAATTGATCGACGGTGAAGAATATTCGAATGCCGAGTTGCTGGCCGCCAAGGTGGACATGCTGGTCCCGGCCGCAATCGAGAACGCTATCACAGCGGCCAACGCGGGTGAGGTCCGCGCACGCATGATCGTCGAGGCGGCGAACCTCCCGGTCAGCTGTGATGCCGACGCGATGTTGCGCGATGCCGGTGTCGAGATAGTGCCGGATTTATTGGTCAATGCCGGTGGAGTTACCGTCTCCTATTTCGAGTGGGCGCAAAATGCGTCGCGCGATTACTGGCAACGTGACACCACGTTCGGCAGGCTCGAAAAGAAGCTGGAGAAGGCGTGGAAAGATATCCTGGAAAAAGCAGACGGCAATCATGACCATTTGCGCGAGGCGGCATATGACCTGGCGGTTCGTCGGATCGGCGACGCGATTCATATGCGCGGCTTCTGAGCGCATCTGTGTCTGCCTTGCATGACCTTGCGCTTGCTTCCTGGCCATTGACAGACTAACCGGTCTGCCTGATGTCAACTCGTGCAGCCGAGTCCGCCGAGGCGCTTATCCAGCTGCAGGTTTTCCCGATAATCGACCGGGCAGTCGATCACGGCCACGGTGCCGCAGTCGAGAGCTTTGCGCAGCGTCGGTTCCAATTGAGCGGCCGTTTCGATACGAAAACCCCGCGCACCGAAGCTCTCGGCAAATGCGACCAGGTCGGGATTGCCAAAGTGGACGTCGTGGCTGCGACCGAAGCGCTTCTTTTGATGCCATTCGATCAGGCCATAGCCACCATCGTTCCACACCAGCACCACCAGCGCGAGGCCGAGCCGCAAAGCGGTCTCCAGTTCCTGCGCATTCATCTGCAGGCTGGCGTCTCCGGTTGCCGTGACCACTTGGCGATCGGGGAAGGCGAGCTTGGCGGCAATTGCGCCAGGCAGCCCGATTCCCATCGCGGCGAACCCGTTCGAGATGATGCAGCTGTTGGCTGTGTAGGTCGGCCATTGATGGGCGACCCAGATCTTGTGTGCACCGACGTCCGATACCAGGATCGCGTCATCGTCGAGGCAACGGCGCAGGTCGTGCAGCAGGCGTTGCGGCTTGATCGGGCAAGCATCGGAATCCTGCCCGAGGCGAAATTCCCGGTGCACCCGGTCACGAAGCTCATGGGCCCAGTCAGCGCGGGCTACATGCCCGGCGGCATCCAATGCGCAGTTCAGCAGCGACAGGTTGGCTGCGATGTCTCCGCTGAGGCTGAGAGTCGGCAGATAATGCCGGTCCAGCTCTGGCGCCGTGCTATCGATATGGAGTAAGGCCCGGCCGGTGTCGCCACGCCAGTGTGCGGGGTCGAACTCCACCAGGTCGTAGCCGATTGCGACCACCAGGTCGGCCCGGTCGAACCCGCAACGGGTGGATTCGTCCTGCGACAGGCCGGTGGTCGTCAATGCCAGCGGATGGCGATCGCTGATACTGCCCTTGGCCATGAACGTGGTTGTGAACGGGGCACCCGTCCGTTCCACGAATGCATTCAGGGCTTCGATGGCGCCGGCGCGCACGACGCCGTTGCCGATCAGCAGCAGCGGTCGGACGGCACGGGCGATCATGTCGACCGCATCTCCGACCGAAGTGGCGTCGGCGCGTGGCAGGCGCACGCTGGCCGGATCGAGCGGCTGACCCCGGCCGGGTTCGGCAGCGATATTCTCCGGCAGGACGACGAAGGTCGGGCCTGGCTTGGGATCCTGGCTCAATGCCAGGGCGGCGGCGACGGTTTCCGCGATCGCGTCAGAATCGCTGATTCGCTGCGAAGACTTTGTGATGTTCGCGAACAGTGCTTCGAGGTTGATGACCTGGTGACTTTCCTTGTGCAGGCGTGAGGTCGCGCCCTGACCGGCGATCGCGAGCAGTGGGGCGCGATCGAGAAAGGCATCAGCCACTCCGGTTACCAGGTTGGTGGCACCCGGTCCGAGCGTTGCGGTACAGACTCCGGTGCGGCCGGTGAGGCGGGCGTAGACGTCGGCCATGAACGCCGCCGCCTGTTCGTGTCGCGTGACGATGAAGCGGATGCTGCTCGTCTGCAGTGCGTCGACCAGGTCGAGGTTCTCTTCACCGGGGATCCCGAAGACGTACTCGATGCCGGCCGACTCGAGACAGCGAACCACCAGGTCCGCGCCGCGTTGATGCTTGGTCATGTCTTGTTCCTGCCTGCAATCGGATTGGCCGTGATGAACAATCCGACTGGTTGATTTGCGCCAACGACGGGTGCCATGTGGCTGTGCCACGACCCTCAATGCCGCTTGAACACGTTGTTAGCGCGCGCCAGAGCCAGCTTGGTCCCATGTTTGCGTACTCTGAGGAGTCCGAAGCAATATGCACGCCGTACCCATGGACCAGTCAGCGATAAAGACCGAATCAGACACAGTGATCGACCAGGACACCGAAACATCTGCGCCGATCCTGGATGAGCAGCGCAATTGTTGTTGCATCAGGCGCGCGAGTCGGGTCGACACCCTGATAGAGGCAGCAGATTACTTCGCCGCGTTCGCCCGGGTCTGCAGTGCGGCAAAGCGCCAGATCCTGATCCTGGGCTGGGATTTCGACCGCCGCGAACGGCTGCACCGCGATGACGAAGAACGCGATCTGCCGGATGAGCTGGGTGCCTTCCTGGTTGCCTTGGTCAAACGCAATCCCGAGCTGCACGTCTACCTGCTGTCGTGGGATTTCAACATGATCTACGCAACCGAGCGGGAGCTCCTGCCGGCTCTCAGGTTGCGGATGCAGGCGCCCCCGAGGTTCCACTTTCGTCTCGACGGCATGCATCCGAAGGGTGCCTCGCACCACCAGAAACTGGTGGTCGTCGATGACAGGGTGGCGTTTGTTGGTGGTATCGATCTCAGTCGATGGCGTTGGGATACCGCCGAACACGCACCTGACGACCCGCGCCGGACAGATCCCAACGGTAATCCATACCCGCCGTTCCACGACATGATGCTGATGGTCGAAGGAGAAATTGCGCAGCGCCTCGGCGATCTCGCACGGCAGCGCTGGCGGCGTGCACGGGGCTGGCGGATAAAACCGCCGGAAGCGCCCGATGCATCGCCTTGGCCAGACGACATCGAGGCTGCGCTGACCGATGTCGAGGTCGCGATGGCGCGCACCGAACCGGTGTTTCGTGGGCGCGACGAGGTACGCGAGATAGAACGTCTGTACATCGACGCGATCGGTGCGGCACGTCGGGTCATCTACATCGAGAACCAGTATCTGACTGCGCATGCCATCGGCCGTGCGCTGGCTGAGAAACTGCGCGAGGAAACGGGCCCGGAGGTTGTCCTGGTACTGCCGCAGAAAACCGGCGGCTGGCTCGAGCAGCTGACGATGGACGTGGTACGCGGACGCCTACTGCGATCGCTGGCAGAGGCAGACGAGCACAGTCGCTTGCGTGTCTACTTTCCGTTCCGCGATGGCCTCGGTGACGATTGCATCAGCGTTCACGCCAAGCTGTTGATCGTCGACGAACAACTGCTGCGGATCGGCTCCTCGAATGCCAGTAATCGTTCGATGGGGCTGGATACGGAATGCGATCTGGCCATCGAGGCGAACGGGCAGGATCAGGTGGCAGGCTACATCAAAAGATTGCGTGCGACCCTGTTGGCACAACATCTCGGCTGTGACCCAGCTGAATTCGCGCAGGCGGAACGCGAACATGGCAGCCTGATCGAGGCAATCGAGCAGTTGCGCGGTGGCGATAGAAGCCTGCGCGAACTCGACTGGGAGGTGCCGAAAAATATCGACGACCTGGTCCCGGATTCGGCTTTGGTCGATCCTTCGGAGCCGTTCAGCCCGGACTATTTCGTTGCCGAGTATGTGCCGCGCGCCGGCAAGGTGCGCAGTCGGCGTCGCTTGTGGATGTTTCTCGGCCTGGTCATCGCGCTGCTTGCGCTGGCGGCCGCATGGCGTTGGACGCCGCTGCAGGATCTGTTGTCACCGCAACGAATCGGTGACTACCTGGCCGCCATCCGGTCAGACGAATTCCGCGCCATGGTTGCAGTCGGCGGGTTCGTCGTCGCCAGTCTGGCGATGGTGCCGGTGACGCTGCTGGCGGTGATCGCCGGCGTGGTGTTCACCGGCTGGCAGGCGTTCGCATACGTTATGGCCGGGGCCATGTTGGCCGCGGCGATTGGGTTCTTCGGTGGACGGCTCATGGGGCGCGCCGTGATCGAGCGTCTCGATGGCTCGCGTTTCGAGCAGTTGAGCCGTCGGCTCGCGGAACGCGGGACGATTGCGGTAGCCGTACTGCGCTTGGTACCGGTGGCACCGTTTGCGATCTTCAACCTGGTGGCGGGCAGTTCCCACCTCGGGACCCGTCAGTTCCTGGTCGGCTCACTGATCGGCCTGCTGCCGGGCCTGGGTGCGATCACCTTGTTTTCGGGCTCACTCTGGCAGGCGTTGGCCCAACCGTCAGCGCTCAACATCTCGCTCGCGGTCGGCATCGGCGTGGTTTTGCTGGCTGCGGCCTGGTTCGCCCGACGCTGGCTGCGCAGCAGCTGAACCGCCGTGCCCAGGCTGGTGAGCTACAACGTGCACGACTGCATCGGCACGGATCGACGTTATTCGCCCGAGCGAATAGCGGACGTGCTTGCAGGTTTGGATGCGGATGTCGTTGCTTTGCAGGAGGTGACGCTGGACCACGCCGGCGATGTGCTGCGTGTGTTCCGTGAAGTTACCGGTATGCACGAGACTGACGGGACCTTGTTCGATCGTGGCGTCGGTCGCTACGGCAACCTGCTGTTGAGTCGCTCGCCGCCGCTGCGCCAGGCCGTCGATGACATCTCGATCGCGGGTCGCGAAGCGCGCGGCGTACTGGACGTCGAGTTGACGTTGGATGGAAGGCGCTGGCGGATCTTCGCCACCCACCTCGGTCTGGGCATGCTGGAGCGCCGGGTGCAACTCGGCCAGGTCATGCAGCTCGCTGCGCAATCGGATGCCGACTTCACGGTGTTGATGGGGGATTTCAACGTGTGGACCGGCAGCGCGGCTTTTCGCCCGCTCATTGAGCGCGGATTCAGCATGTCGCGCGTCCGTAGTTTTCCGACCCGCGTGCTGCCGCTGTTCGCACTCGATCGTATCCTGGTGCGTGGAGACTTCACCAGGACTGAATACAGCCGCTACGACGGTGGGAATGTCGCGACGGCGTCGGATCATTTTCCAGTGGTGGCGGATCTGCGCTACTGATGCCTGAGTCTGCCTGTGATGGCGGCATCGCAGCATTGCAGCATCGCCGGCGCATCAGGTGGGTCGGCGCCGACCGTGTTCGATACAAGGTGATTGACGTGATGGGAATGAGGGTAGCGGTTTGCCGGTCGGTGCTGGTGATTTTGGCGCTGGTTGGCTTGCTCATGTCGGCCTGTAGCTGGCAGGCGCCCCTGGTCCAGCAAGCCCAATCCGGACGTGGGTCGGTTGAAGAGTCGCCGCGCTGGCACATCTGGCGATTTCGGTTCTTCCGTGCCGATGATGGCGCCACCCATACCCACCTCGACGGCCTGCTCGCCGACCAGCTGTTGTTCGACGCGGTCCTCGCGCACGCCGACGAGATTCGATTGTGGCGCTTTCATCGTCGTTGGGCGCGTGACGCGACCGGCCACCAGTTCAGCCTGATGGTGTTCGCGCCGCCGGCCGTGGCGCGCAGCATAACGGCCGGCCTGAAGGCCGCGCCACTACTCAAGTCATTGGGCGAACAGGGGTTTTTGTTGCAGTGGCGGATCGATCACATGGCCGGCGACGCTGCGCTGCGGCCGTCCACAACGAGTGATCCGCGTTGGCCTGAAGACGTGCAGCAGGAATGGCCTCACTTCATCATGGGTGTGAGTCGTCTGTGGGCCGGCCTCGTCCGCGCCGAGGCCAGGCGGCATCCGGGGATGGACCTGCATGCGCGTTACCGCGAGGTCGATGCGGCACTCGAGCAGTTCTGGATGCACGGTGCACGGCACGCCCTGCTGCACCATCTGAATGCGCTGTTCGGCTACCGTCCGTTGCTGGAAGCGGATGGTTCGCTGCGACGTTATTGAGTTTTCGCGCCATTAACCTGCCGCAGATCCGGATAAACGTCTAAACCGGATTATCTCTCTGCCGCTGTAACGGATATTGCACTTCTTTTCCCTACAGGCGCAGGCGAGGCATCCGGATGGCCCAGAATTTCGCAACCCTGGTCGTTGGCACAACGGTACGCGGCAAGATCTACCGCATGTTGGTCGCGTTATTCACAGTCATGCTGATCGCCACTGCATCCTACCTGGCCTACAGTCAGCGCATGCTGGTCGAGCACCTGGTGGAACGCCAGACCCAGGACCTCGCGGATTCCTATTTCGACAACATCAATACCCTAATGCTGACCGGTGGCATGGCCAACCGCGACATCCCGCGGCAGAAGCTGATGTCGCGACCCGAGGTCGTCGATGCACGCATCCTGCGCGGTCCCAAGGTCGTCAAGTTGTTCGGCGATGGCGGCGACTATACGAAAGCGCGCGACGAACTCGACCAGCGCGCACTGAAGGGCGAATCCATCAAGCTGATCCGCGACGGCGCAGATGGTCGGGTGCTAACGGTGCTGCAACCGCTGCCGGCCAGCCATGATTTCAGAGGCACCGATTGCGTCAGCTGTCACCAGGCGCAGCCGGGAGAGATCCTTGGTGCTGTGCGCGTCGACTATTCGCTGAAAGCTCTCGATGCAGCGGTTCAGCGCGACCTGCTGGCCAATATCGGGATTAACTCGGCACTGATGGTGCTCGGCCTGCTGCTGATCGGTGCCATGTTCACACGCATCGTTTCGAAACCCCTCAAGCAGCTGACTGGCATGATGCGTGCCGTTGCCGAAGGGCGGGCGGACTGGTCGCAGCGTATCGAGGTGAGGTCACGCGACGAGATCGGCGCACTGGCCTGTCACTTCAACACGGCGATCGAGAAATTCGGTGGGATCATCGACGCAACCAAGCAGCAGAGTGACGCTGCGACCCGGATCAAGACGGCGCTCGATTGCGTCAGCACCAATGTCATGGTCGCTGACAAGAACTTCGACATTATCTACATGAACCAGGCCGTACAGGCCATGTTCAGCGAAGCGCAGGAGGACCTGCGCGAACGCTTGCCGGGGTTCGATGCCAGCAAGCTGATCGGGCGCAACATCGATGTGTTCCACAAGCAGCCGGCGCATCAGCGCCGCCTGCTCGAATCGCTGTCGGACACCTACGAGTCCCAGGTCAGTGTCGGCCCGCGCACCTTCCGCATCATTGCCAACCCGGTCGTGAATGCGGATGGTGAGCGCCTGGGCACCGCGGTCGAGTGGGCTGACCTGACTGCCGAACTGCATGCCGCCGATGAGGCCGAGCGGCGCCTGGAAAGCGAGCGCAGGCAGGCAACCGAAAACCTGCGTATTCGCACCGCCCTGGACAATGTGAGCAGTTCCGTGATGGTTGCGGATAACCAATACAACATCATCTACATGAACAAGTCGCTGCAGAAGATGTTCCGCGAAACATCGTCGGAGCTGCGCGAGGTGTTGCCGAAGTTCGATCCGGATCGCCTGCTCGGTGCGAACATGGATATCTTCCACAAGGATCCACGCCACCAGCGGCAGTTGCTCGATTGCACATCGAATACCGTCGCGAGCGAGGTCGAGGTCGCGGGTCTGACATTGAAGATCGTCGCCAACCCGGTGCTGGATGGTAACGGCGATCGTCTTGGTACCGTGGTCGAGTGGGCCAACCGTACCGCAGAAGTGGCGGTCGAGCAGGAGATCGATGACATCGTTGCCGCGGCGAGGGACGGTGACCTGGGACGGCGTGTTGCGACCGACGACAAGCGAGGCTTCTTCAAGCGCCTGGCTGGCGGCATCAATGAGCTGGTCGACGTCACCGACCGTGTCTTCCAGGATATTGCCGATTCATTGGGCCACATGGCCAAGGGTGATCTGACCAAGCCGATCGAGCGTGACTACAAGGGTGCGTTCGGCAAGGTGCGCGACGATGTCAATGCGACCATTGGCAATATTGCCGACACGGTTCGGGAGCTTCGCGAGTCAGCTGATGCCATTAGTACCGGCGCAAGCGAGATTTCCGCTGGCAATAACAGCCTGTCGTCGCGTACCGAACAACAGGCGGCATCGCTCGAAGAAACGGCGGCGTCGATGGAACAACTGACATCGACCGTGCGCAACAACGCCGACAATGCACAACAAGCCAACCAGGTTGCGGCAAGTGCCAGCCAGGTTGCGACGCGCGGTGGCGAAGTCGTTGGCCGGGCGGTCTCGGCCATGGCCGACATCGATTCGGCGAGCAGCAAGATTGCCGAGATCATCGGTGTGATCGATGAGATTGCGTTCCAGACTAACCTGTTGGCACTCAACGCCTCGGTCGAGGCGGCGCGCGCCGGCGAGCAGGGTCGCGGATTTGCTGTTGTCGCCACCGAGGTGCGCAACCTGGCCGGTCGTTCGGCAACCGCTGCGCGCGAGATCAAGGAACTGATCAATGACTCCGTGTCGAAGGTGGCGGTTGGCACCGAGCTGGTCAACGAGTCGGGCAAGACACTCGACGAGATCGTCGTCGGTGTGAAAAAGGTCAACGATATCATCGCGGAGATCGCGGCTGCCTCCTCCGAACAGTCGGCCGGCATCGATCAGGTCAATCTTGCAGTCACATCGATGGACGAGAACACTCAGCAGAATGCGGCACTCGCAGAGCAGGCGTCGGCCGCTTCGTCGGCGATGCGTGAAAAGGCCCAGGCGATGAAACAGCTCGTCGAGTTCTTCCGCGTGCCGGGCATGGCTGCGGCTCAACCCGCGGCTGTGCGCAGTACCTCAACCGTCACCAAGGCAGCGGTGGCCCCGAAACCGGCTCCGGCGGCCAGTCCGGTTACAGCGCCGAAGGTTACGAAGCCCCAGGCAAGCGTCGCCGCAAAGCCGACAGCCAAACCGGCAGCCAGGGCGGTGCCGAAACCGGCGCCCAAGCCGGCGCCGATTCCGTCACCGGCCAGCGCGGCCGATGACGATGAGTGGGAAGAGTTCTAAGCCGTCGACGCAGCCCTCAGGGCTGCGTGATTACCGGTTCTATATCCACCGGGCACGCCAGCGAACGCGCGATCAGGCAGGCCCGGTGGGCCTTGTCGATCAGGCGCCCGGCCAGGGATTCGGCGTCGGCGGCCACCTCGATGCGCGGCTTGATCACGATCCGCTTGAAGCGATAGCCGGCACCCTTCTCGAATTCCAGCTCGCCGAACGCGGTCGATCGATAGCCGGCCAGCGCGAGCCCTGAACGCTCTGACATCACCAGCATGGTATTCGCCAGGCATACCTCGGCCGCCGCAAGCAACATGTGCTCAGGGCTGTAAGCGTCGGTATCGTGTGGTGAGCCAACCTCCAGCGTTGAGCGTTCGCTGATCTCGAGCTTGCCCCGCTTCGCTGTCTTCCCCCATTCGTAAGCGGTTTCGTAGGTCATCGGAAGTTCGGCCATGCTTGCTCCTGCTGATTGATCGGAAACGGATTTGCTGTGTGGTCCGCGCTGCTTTTCGAGAGAACCGGGACAGGCCGGGCAGATGGCTGCGGGAAATACTCAATCCCGGTCCCCATGGGCCAGTGTGGCGGTGCTCTCGAGCAGGGCATCGAACGAATCCACGGTGGAGGACAGCGCCAGGCGCCTGACCGAAGCCCCGGTATGCACATCGACACCCTCACCATCGATGCCGATGATCCGCGGCAGTGTCGCGTCTGGCCGCGGTTGCAGCATCAGCCGTAGCGCGTCATCCCGTTCATGCTGCAGGCGCCCGATGAAGTCGATCTCGCCGGACGCGAACGGGTTCGTACGCACGATGCGTTCATTGCCGAACCAGCGCGCGGTCGCGAATCCACCGTTCCAGTGGAAGCGCAGCGGATGGAAGCGGAAGAAACGAAAACCGAGTTGCTCGAAGTAGACCCTGGTTTGTGGAAAGTAGCGGAAATAGCGCTCATGGTCGCCGGTGGCGTCGTTTGCCGGTCGCAGTTCGCCCGGTGCGCTCAAGCGTCCGAGCTGCTGAACATCACCTTCGCCGTTCTCGACCAGCAGCAGGCCGCAGCGCGGGTCTTCGATGATGTTGCGGGTGTGCTGTGACAGGTGGCTGAGCAGGAACAGGGGCAGTCCATCGTGTCCCACGATGTAAGGCGCCATGGAGCCGAACGGATAACCCGGATGCTCGGTCGACAGGGTCGACAGCATGCCGTGCAGATTGCCGGCGAGTAACTGCCTGGCGGCCCAGGCCTGTTGTTCCGCATTGCTCATGCCGGCAATGTAGCAGACGGCGATGCGCCATGCCTGACAGTGCAACTGCCGTCGTCGTTGGCCTGCTATATGCGTTCGCCGCTGGCAATGGCATTGCGCAGCCAGGCAGCACGCTGTTGGATTGTGCTGCGCCGGTCCTTTTCGAGGCGGGCCAGGTTGCGCCATTGCATGCCGGCGCGGGGATGATCGGCGAAGCGCTTTTCGTGCCGCATCAGGAAGTCCCAATACAGCGTCGTGAAGGGACAGGCCTTGTCGCCGGTGGCTTCTCCCGGCTGGTAGCGGCAATTGCCGCAGTAGTTGCTCATGCGCTCGATGTAGCGCCCGGAGGCGGCGTAGGGCTTGGATGCCAGCAGGCCGCCATCGGCGTGCTGCGACATGCCCAGGGTGTTCGGCGCCTCGACCCATTCCACGGCATCGACATAGATCGCCAGGTACCAGGCGTGCACCTGGCGTGGTTGCACGCCGAACAGCAGCGCGAACAGGCCGCTGACCATCAGGCGCTGGATGTGATGGGCATAGCCATGTTCGAGGGTCTGGCCAATCACCTGTTGCAGACAGTGCATCCGGGTGTCGCCGTTCCAGTAGAAGTCGGGCAGGTCGGCCTGGGCGTCGAGTGCGTTGCGATCCAGGTAGTCGGGCATCTCGCTCCAGTACACGCCGCGTACGTATTCACGCCAACCGACGATCTGGCGCACGAAACCTTCTACCGAGGCCAGTGGTGCGGCCTTGTCCCGATAGGCTTGCACGGCGGCCTCGACGACCTCGCGCGGATCGAGCAGTTTCAGGTTCAACGCCGCCGACAGCGCGGAATGATGCAGGTAGGGTTGGTCCTGCCACATCGCATCCTGGAACGGACCGAATGCCGGCAGCCGGTCACGGACGAAAGCCGTCAGTGCCTGCAGTGCCTGCTCGCGCGTCACCGGCCAGTTGAAATTGTCCAGGCGGCCGGGGTTGTCGGGAAAGTGCTTTTCGACCGCCGCCAGTGCCTCGCGGGTCACCGCGTCCGGCTCGAAGCGTGGCAGTTCCGGTAGGATGCCAGGGCCCTTGCGGCCAAAAGGCCTGCGGTTTTTCCTGTCGAAGTTCCATTCTCCGCCGACCGGCTTTCCGTCCTCCATGAGCAGGTCGAGCCGTTTGCGCATATGACGGTAGAAGTGCTCCATGACCAGCACCTTGCGGCCACTGCGCCATTCGGCAAACTCCCGGGTGCTGCACAGGAAATGCGGGTCATCGAGCACGCGCAGGGCGACGTCGGCATTGTCGCAGGCGGCGGCGACCAGGTTGCGCACCTCGAATTCGCCCGGCTCGACCATGGTCAGCCAGTCCGGCTGACGATGCTGCAGCGCCGTCGACAGTGCTTGATCGAAGCTGGCTGCTGCTTCGTCGTCGAGTTCGACGTAATCGACCCGGTAACCCTTTTCGCGCAGCCAGTCGCGATGGTGGCGCATCGCGGCGATGAACAGGGCGCTGCGGGCCTTGTGTGACCAGATCCGTTGCGATTCCTCGCGTGATTCGATCATCAGGACCCGGTCGACACTCTTACGGCATTCGCGCAGGGCGGGGGAACGGCGGTCGAGCTGGTCGCCGAAGATCAGGTACAGGCCATGTTCGCTCATCTGTTGTGCGCCGTTCGTCGGCAGCGTTCAGAGCAATAGCGCACCTGATCCCAGACCGCGCGCCAGCGCTTGCGCCAGGTGAACGGTCGTCCGCAATGCGCACAGACGCGGGTCGGAAGATGTGGCTTTTTATGTGCCATCGTTGAACAGGTCGCGTTGCCGCTGCGCAGCCTGGTGTGTATCGCGTGGACGCCGACGACTGCCATGCTGCTGTTGAATCCGACGGCTCTGGGCGCGCGCGTCGCTGCCGCGCCTGGCCTGGCCGATGCGTTGGCGGGCCAGGCGAGCCGCGGCTTCGTGGTCGACCAGTGGAGCCGGATAGTCGCGGTCGATGCGAACGCCGCAGCGTTGCTGTTGCACGTGTGGCATCTTCCATGGCGTGTGGATCCAGGCATCATCGACCGCGCTCAGCTCCGGTACCCAGGTTCGGATGAAGGTGCCACGCGGATCATGCTCGAGTGATTGCTTGACGGGATTATAGATACGCAGCGTATTGATGCCGGTGGTGCCGGACTGCATCTGCATCTGGGGCCAGTGTATGCCGGGTTCGTAGTCGACGAAGCGACGTGCCAGGTGCAGGCCGGGCTCACGCCAGTGCAACCAGAGCTGGTACGACGCCACCGAGGTCAGCATTGCGCGCATGCGAAAGTTGATCCAACCGTTGTGATCGAGCGCCCGCATGCAGGCATCGACCAAAGGCCACCCCGTTTCGCCACGCATCCAGGCGCTGAGGCGTCCGTTGTCGGGGTTGCTGCTGCGCAGATCGCTGGTGGCACCGTGCAGGTTCTCCAACTCGATGCTCGGTTCGCTCTCCAGCTTCTGCACGAAATGACAGTGCCAGTGCAGGCGTCCTTCGAACGCGCTCAACGCCTTGCACCAACTGTCCGTGTCGGCATGTTTTCCGGACCTGCGCTGCTCTGCGCTCTGCTGTCGCCGCAGGCGCGTTGCCTGCAGCGTCTCACGCATGGACAAGCTGCCGCAGGCCAGGTGTGCACTCAGTCGCGAGCAGGAGGAAAACGCGCTGGAAGGGCTCGACAGTTCGGCGTGGTAGCGCTCACCGCGTGCGTGGAGAAAGCTGTGCAGCGCTTGTTCGGCGAATCGGCGGCCACCGATCTGGCGACCGGGACAGGGATCATCGAAAGGCTTGGCGGTTGGCCAGCGCGGGATCGGGCCTGCCGGAATCGTCGTTGGGAGCGGTGCCAGCACCGGCGGACGATACTGTCGCTGTGTCATCAGCGCCTCCCACTGGCGCGACCAGCGATCGCGGTCGAGCGCACCGCGGACCACGCCGTGCTGACGCAGTTCCTGCCACGGGATGGCATTCGCGCGCAGCCATTCGCCGACCCGCTGATCGCGTGCAAAAGTCCAGGCGTTACCGGTTTCCTGGTGCGACCAGGCTGCGCTGATCCGGTGGCGATGATGCAGTTCCCGGATCACGTCGACGGCATCGCCACTGCGAATCAGCAATGCTTGCCCGATGTCGGCCAGCTGTTCGCGCAGCGATAGCAGCGAATCGCGGACGAAATTCCACTGCCGACCGGACATGTCCGGTTGGCGCCACAGTTCCGGTTCGACGATGTACAGAGGCATGACCGGCCCGCGTGCCGCTGCCTCGCACAAGGCGGCTTGGTCGTGGATGCGCAGGTCGCGCTTGAACCAGACCAGTTGATGCATCGTTCAGACGGCTGCCAGCGTGGCCGATTGCCCGGATCGTGGTCGGTCTGGCAGGAACGGGAGCTCGCGCACCAGTTGCTTCACCGGCACACGCGCACGCAGTCGCGCTAGCAGCAGGTACAGGCCGCCGAGTTTGCGGTGCAGGTACAGCACATCGACCGGTGGCAGCTGGCCCATCGGCTCGCGCAGACGCATGTCGATCACAACGTTGCGCATCCGCTGGGCCAAGTCGGTGGTGCCGAAGCTGTAGTTGTCCTGGCGCGCCGGCTCCGCCGCCATCCGCAGGAGTTGGATCACGACCTGTCGGTAGCGGCCGCTATCGTTTTCGGTCAGATAGCCAACGGCTGTCGCGGCGTCGAGCAGGTCGGAGTCATCGCCATCGACAGCTGCCAT
Organism: Gammaproteobacteria bacterium; assembly: GCA_020445165.1. Next base: position 14,253 of record JAGRHE010000003.1, on the reverse strand, counting down.
CAGCAGTGCAAGCAGGGCGTTGCGCCGGTGTTCGGGGTAGACGCGCGTAGCGCCGAAGTCGAGCAGCTGTATCTGCCCGGTGTCGACGTCATACAGGTAATTGGCGAAATTCGGATCGGTCTGTACCAGCCCCCATTCGAACACCTCGCGCAGGGCAAGTCCGGTGAGCGCGCCTGCCGCGGCATCGCGTCGCCCGGCCGCTGCCTGGCGCAGGGATTCGATCGGGTCGCCGGACAGGAACTGCATGCAAAGGACCTCGCCGGTGCACAGTTCCGGGACCGGGTTTGGCAGTAAGAAGCGTGGGTCGTCGTCGAGCAGGGCGGCGAAGCGCGTCAGCGAATCGGCCTCGTACTGGTAGTCGGCTTCCAGGTGCAGCTGGCGCTTGGCCTCGTCGAGCAAGGGGCCGATATCGAAACGTTCGGGCAGGACCCGGGCGATACGCAGCAACGCCGAGACGTTGTCGACATCACTGTCGATGCTGGCGCGAACCCCGGGGTACTGCACCTTGACCGCGACCCGGCGGCCGTCGTCGAGGTGCGCCGAGTGCACCTGTCCGATCGAGGCAGCTGCGATCGGCGTGAATGAGAACTGGTGGAAGCGGGACTGCCAGCCTTCACCCCAGGCATTTCGCAGCACGTCAGCGACCTCGCCCAGTGGCATCGTATGGGCATCTTCACGCAGGCGGGCGAGTAATTCGCCAAGTGCCGGTGGCAGCATGTCACCGCTGTCCATGGACAACAGCTGGCCAACCTTCATTGCCGCACCGCGCATCTCCGACAGGCGTTCGGCCAGCCGGTCCATATTGGCGGGCGTCAACACCAGGTCGGCGAGCGATGCACGCTGGCCGCGGGCGAGCTGGCGGGCGCCTTCACCGAGCATGCCGCCGACCATGCCGCCCGCCAGGCGTCCCATCATCGCCAGACGGCCGATGCGTGACCCGGTCAGTGAGCGTTCTCGGCTCACGATGTCACTCGCCCCAAGCGACGGGTCGGCCTTTTGACGGGCGCGCAGTTGGTATTGTTACAGCGTGCAGTGAGCCGGTGGCGGGCAAACACCGCATAGGCGCGATCGAGCAGGCCGGTGAGCCGCAGTCCACGAACCAGCCGGGCAAGCACCCGGTAACCGCGCAGATGCGACCAGAGTTCGACGAATGCGAATGCGCCGCGCTGCCATTCGCCGTCCGCGTCGCGGACATGGAAACGTGCCATCGCGGCATGCCAGTCGATGCCTGCCACGGGTTCGCCGCGTGCCTGGTGCGAAAGGTCGACCCAGTTGAGCCGGTCGGCGCCGCTGCGACGCCGGTAGTGCGCTATCTCGCGCCGGCAGAGCGGGCAAGCCCCGTCGAACAGCACAAGTGGTCGCCACGGTTGCCGTTGCGCGTCAGCGGTGGTCGTGCTGTCGCCTTGTTCGGATACAGGGTTGGAACTCATGACATCGTCCTCGCGGTTTCCGTTGGCTTGCGGCCCGGTTCAGTAACGCCGGGCAACGTCGACGTGGTTGCCCAATAAGACAACAGGGCGTGTGTCGATTAACGTTACAAAAACTGCTCGTATTGAGCGATTCCGCGCATGAACGACGCGTTGTCCAGGTATTTGGCCAGTGTCTGCCTGCGCCTGCGGTGTCAGCGTGCGGCAGAAGTGTGTCGCCCCTGTATCGTCGGCATGCCGTGACGAGCGTTCAAACCGTAGCTGGACTCGCGCTATGCTGGCGCCATGGATCGTGAAGCCATGCAGCAGAAATGGGATGCCCGCTACCGTGACGCGTCGGATGACACGTCGCCGATCGAAGTGTTGCGCGATTACGACTATCTGTTGCCGGGAACGGGGCAAGCCCTGGACCTGGCATGTGGGCTGGGCGGCAATGCGCTGTACCTGGCCGATCGTGGCATGACGGTCGATGCCTGGGACATCTCGCCGGTCGCCGTTGCGCGACTGCAGGCGCGTGCCGCTGGATCTTCGATCGAGGCCTCGGTCCGAGACGTGACCGTCGATCCCCCGGAACCCGGTCGCTACGACGTGATCTGCGTCGGCCATTTTCTCGAGCGCGATCTGTGCCCGGCCCTGGGTGCCGCCTTGCGCCTTGGTGGCCTGCTGTTCTACCAGACCTGGACCAGCGAGCGGACCGACGACAGCGGGCCCGGAGATGGTCCGTACCGTCTGCAGGTGAACGAGTTGTTGCACCTGTTTCCCGACCTCGTGGTGCGCGCGTACCGCGAAGAGGGAACGCTGGGTGATCCCGAGCGGGGTTTTCGCAACCGCGCGCAACTGGTCGCCCAGCGCGCTGGTTGACGGGTTGCTCAGCCGACTTCGCGCGCGAACTCCTCGATTGTCACAACCCGGCTGCCGTCATCCAGCGACGCGGTCATGTCACGGTAGTTGCGAAGGGTTATCGGATCACTGCCGGCCCTGATCAGTGGCCATTGCGGAAATGCCTGTGCCGGGATCCTGCCGCGCATGTGGTTGCGATCCGAATCGAAGCGGAGTACGTAGCGGGCCGCCGGGATGATCCGGACCAGTGACCGGAAGCGTGATGGCACCGTGCCCGGTGCTGGGAACGAGAGCGCCAGGTAGTCCCGGGTGGCGCTGGGATAAGGCAGGCGGCTGTCGGGATCCAGGACCAAGTCGCTGCCGTCGTTGATCCGCAGCACCACGTGATAATCCCAGATGATCCCCTTGTCGGGCGGAGCGCTGCGCTGGTTGAGCATGAACACGGCTGAACGCTGGTTGGAAAAGAGCAGGACCTGCAGCGTGTCAGCTTCGCAGCCGCCAGCGAGCAGTCGGTGTGCCAGCTGCCACACGTTCTCTTCACAGAACAGTGGGGTGTAAGGCTGTTGCTCGCGGCTGTACTTCTGCATCTGTCCAGCTTATCGCCAACCGGGTCGCTGCCACAGCGGCGCATGGTGTGGAAAACCGGTCAGAACAGCGTCAGCTGTCCATCAGCTGATGGTGCCCGGAACAGGTCACAGCGCAGCCGGTTTTCGACATCGAGGCCAAGGCGGCGAACGGCGAGTTCGAAGCGTTGGCGCAGCAACTCGGCATAGTGACCGTTGCCATGAATACGGTGACCGAAGCGACTGTCATTGTCGCGACCCAGCCGTGATTCCTGCACGTGACTCATGATACGCGCGGCCTGGCCGGGCTCGTGCTGTTGCAGCCAGTCACGAAACAGGGGTGCAACCTCCAGTGGCAGGCGCAGCAGAACGTAAGCTGCGCTGTTTGCGCCGGCATCGCGTGCCGCGCCCAGCAGGGTTTCGAGCTCGGACTCGTTCAATACCGGGATGAGAGGCGCGAGCATCACCTTGACCGGGATGCCGGATGCTGCGAGTTCGCTGATCGTCTGCAGTCTCCGGGCCGGGGCCGCGGCGCGTGGTTCGAGCGTGCGGGCCAGGCGCCGGTCGAGGGTGGTCAGCGATATGCTCACTTCGACCAGTGCATCGCGTGCCATGTCCTGCAGGATGTCGATGTCACGCTCCACCAGCGCAGACTTGGTGATCAACAGGGCAGGGTGGCGTGCGCCAGCAAGTGTCTCCAGTACCTGGCGGGTCAGGCGCCATTCACGCTCGATCGGCTGGTACGCGTCCGTCACGCCACTGATTGCGATCGGTGCGGGCGTATAACCCGGCTGGCCGAGTTCCTCGCTCAGCAGCCGGGGGAGGTCCGGGCGGGCGAACAGCCGGCTTTCGAAATCCAGACCCGGTGACAGGTCCAGCCAGGCGTGGGTTGGCCGTGCATAGCAATAGATGCAGCCATGTTCACAACCGCGGTAGGGATTGACCGAGCGATCGAACGGGATGTCCGGCGAGTCGTTGTAGCTGATGGCTTTGCGCGCGTGGTCGACACTGACCAGGGTACGGAGCGTGTCGCGTTCGTCGGCCTGCCAGCCGTCATCGAAGGGATCGATGCGCTGACGGTCGTAGCGGTTGGCCGGATTCGACCCGGCAGCCCGCCCGCGCAGGAGTTTGTCACGGCCGCCCATCATTGCTGCCCGCAGTGTCAAAAAAACTTTACGCAATCGTAAATGTCCAACCGCGCGGTTGGCCACCGTGTGTGGCGGAAAAATTGGCAGGGGCAGCCTTATCGTCCTGATTTCCCGGTCGTTTACGCCGCTGTGTGCGCAACTGCCGGATCAGCGACAACGACATGGCATGGCTGATGCTTGAAGTGAGATGACGGGCGCGACAGTGGTTCCGTTCTTGGCGAGAGGTGCGAGTTGTCGGCTGATCAGATAAAAATCGGGGTTCGACGCGATTGCGGGATGGATGCAGGGCTTGCACCTGCCCAAACCAGCGGCATCTGTGAGTGCGATCTGCGCGCGCAGAACCGGGCGTTCTGTGGCACCGGGGGTGTCAGTCGCAACAATCGTGCTGCCGGCTTCGTGCCCGCCTATTTCAACCACGAGACCGGCGAGAGCGTCATTTCCGTGTACGCCGACGGCAGGATTGCTCGGGTCCATGTCCTGGACGGCCTGCCGGAGTCCTGGATCTCCGCCCGCGATGCCGAGGGGACGGTGATCCGCACCCGTGACACCATCGAGGCGGGCTTCCTGCGCGATGGCCGATTCTACAGCCGCGAGGCTGCGGCACAGGCAATCGCCGACGAATCCTGATTCGCCCCGCTCGCGAGGGGTGTCGCGCCGGCTGGCGATGCCGGCAGTTCCCAGCGTCGATCCTCTCTGCAGTCCGGCTTGCCATACCGGGAAACTGTGATAAGTATCACCCTTCTCCGCGCCTCGTTGCGGTGCTTGGCGGACTTTAGGTATTTTTTCGCTAATTTTCTCTAAGCTGTTGAGCTACCATGTAATAGTCAATCAAACCCGACACAGAGCAGATCGGGATGCGTAGGCTGCCGCGATCGTATCGCCGGGCACGGCCAAGCGCAGTCGAGGAGGAGTTGATGTACGAGTCGTTTTACAGCCTGAGCAGCGATCCTTTCAGATTGTTGCCGGATCCGGGGATCTTTTTCCCCCATCGCAGCAGCAGCAGGGCATGGGCCTACCTGAGATATGCGCTGAAGCGGGGCGAAGGCATCGTTGTCGTCACCGGCCAGCCCGGCACCGGCAAGACCACGCTGTCGGAACGGCTGCTGCGCGAAAGCAATCCGTCGAAAACGGTGGCCGTGCGCCTGGTCGCCGCCGAACTGTCGGCGAGCGATCTGCTGCGTAAACTTGCCTATGCCATGGGCCTCACCGTGGAAGGCAAGGACCGCTCGATGCTTTCCCTGATGCTCGAGCGCCACATGTACGATATCGAACGCTCACAGCGGCGCGTGCTGATCGTCATCGACGAGGCGCAGACGCTGAGTCACCAGTCGCTCGAAGCGATGCGCTTGCTGACCGACCTGCAGGCGCAGGGTAAGCCCGTGGTGCAGTTGATCCTGTTCGGCCAGGAAGAACTCGAAGGTGTGATGTGCACGCCGGGTATGGAACAGTTCCAGCAGCGCGTCATCGCCGGCTGTCGGCTGGAGCCGATGAGCCTGTCCGAAACCAAGTCTTACCTCGAGTACCGACTCACGGCCTCGAGCTGGCGCGGGGATCCGAGCGTGAACGGGCCGGCTGTGCTGGCGATCCACCGCTTCAGTCGTGGCATTCCGCGGCATGTGAACAAGATCTGCAGCCGGCTGTTTCTGCATGCCAGCAGCGAGGAAAAGCATGTCCTGACGGATCGCGATGTCCGCACCGTGGTCGGCGACCTGCGCAGCGAGTTGCTGGCGCCCGCTGACGACGACTTGCCGCTGAAAGATGCCGGCAGCGCAGGCGTATTCGACTCCGTCTATGAACTCGCATTGGTACCGAGTGCTGCGCCGCAACCGTCCAGCATTGCCTCTGCCGAGACGGCGGAGCCTGCCGCTCTTGCCGATCCGGCACCGCTTGCTGCAAGCGTGGAACCGGATTCGGCGGCGGATCGGGTGAATGCCCGGTCGATCGTGTCGCGATCGAGATCCGGTCGGGGACGTGACCGCCGGCGCAGCGCTTCCCGCGTGTTGCGTGAGACGACGAGGCAAGTGCAGAAGGCACTCAATGGCGGACTTGCATTGGCTGGTGAGCTGAAACAGAAGCTGCCGGCGATTCCCGCCATGCTGGCCAGTGCGCGCGGTCGCGCAGGCGAGGCAGCGGGCAGGCTGCAGTCTGCCGCGGGCCAGCGCTGGCCTGCAGCCGCGCAATCGATCGAAAGGGCGCTTCGCGGATCGCCGGTGGGTGGCACCGCGACGACCGTGGCCATCGGCGTGACGGGTGTCATTGCCATCGTCGCCGCGATCTCGCTGACGGCGGTCGGTGAACAGGTCGCCGAAGCCGACGATCCCGGACTGCTACTGGCGTCGGATGCTTCGATGCAGTCGATCGATGTCGAACATGTTCTCGATGGCACCAGTTACATCGGTGCTGACCAGTCCGCTGCTGTGGGGGCTCACCAGGTCCATCGGGTCGAGTTTGCTCTCGCCGATACCGGGCTGGATGCTGTTCCGCAACAGGACACGGAAATTCAGGCAGAGTCTACGAGCGCAGACGACGCGGCGCGTCTGGTCGGCGGGCAGGTCGCCCCGATCGGGCTAAAGATCGCATCGGGCGTGGTCGACGGTCTCTCCCGCTATGACAGCAGCATGGGCATCTACGCGGTCGCCATGGAACGGGAGGTGATGCGCGGCGATGTAACGAGCGACGCGTCGGCTATCGACGTGACGGATGTGGACGAATCGCCCAACGCCCCGAGCAACGTGGTCGAGTTGCCGGCGCCGGCGGTCGAGACGGCATCCGTCGCCACGCCTGACCCTATCGTCGCGGCAACGGCCGCTGAAACCGACAATGAATCTGAAATGACGATCGTCGTGACCCATGACAGCGTCTCGCGGCTCGATCTCATCCGCTTCCTGCCGGCAACAGCGGCCGGAAGCAGGGGCGGGCCGGCCGTCGAAGTGGCGCCGGAACCGATTGTCGAGCAGGCATTGCCCGAGGTTGTCGGTGCAGGCGTCGAAATTGTCGACGACCGTGAGCCGAGTCCGGCTGAGGCTGCGGCGGTCGAAGTCGTCACGGAGGTGCCGGCTACACGGGTTGCCAGCCTTGATAGCAGTGACCCGGAGGTGGAAGCCGCTGAATCCGACAACGCGGCCAGGGACGCTGAGATAGCCAGCCTGTTGCAGAAAGCGAGCGCGGCACTCGATGCCGATCGCTTGCTGATGCCCGCGACCCGCAGTGCCTACGCCTACTATCGCAAGGTCCTGAAACTGGATGCAGAGAACAGTGCGGCAGCCAGTGGTATGGCTGCCATTGTCGGACGGTATGCCGCGCTCGCTCACGACGCCCTTGGCAAACAGCAGTTCGATCGGGCCGAGCGGTTCGTATCACGTGGCCTGAGGGTGGATGCAGCGGACGCGAGGATGCGCAGCCTCAGAACGGAGTTGGAGACCGCCCGAGCCGAGGCTGAAGCGGTCGCCCTGGCCGAGGCGGAGATGGCGCGCATGGCGGCTGAGGCCAAGGTCGAGGTGATCGAGGTCGAGGTTGCACCCAAGCGCAAGCCGTCGAATTTTCAACGCATCATGAACCTGGCCACCGGGCTCTGAGTCCGCTTGCGGTTGTACCGGGTTCGGATACCGTGGCAGGCCGCACGGTTACGCAGGGTCGCTGTGCACCAGGCCCGCGGTGCGGGCTTTGCTGTGTAGCGGGAGCGCCTCCTCTGCCCGGCTGAATCGTTCGGCCAGCTCCGCCACCAGGCTTGTGCAGCCGGTTTCCACGGCCGGGTTGCGTGCGTTCGGATCACCCAATGACACGCCCATGATCTCGATCCGCGCAGGTCTCCGGTGGATGACCGACGCCAGCGCCAGCGTCTGTTGCAGGTCCAGGTGATGGCTGCTGATTCGGCCATGCCGGGTCTGCAGGTCGTCGGCTGCCAGGTGCAGGATCTTTCCCGGCGTCGGGTGGCCGCTTATCGCATCGATGATGAGCAGGTGGCTGACACCCTCGAACCAGTTGATCAGTGCGGCGCCCGGACGGTCGAGCGTCTGCAGGTCAATCGCCGCTGGCAGCCTTCCACGCAAACGCTCCACCACGCGCCATCCCGCATCGTCGTCTCCGAACGGAGACCCGAGACCGATGACGCGGATCATCCGCGTTCGACCCGCAGGTTCAGGAAATGGGTTGCACAGGAGATGCAGGGGTCGTAGTTGCGGATGACGGTCTCAGCACGCAATCGCAATGCCTCGTCATCGCTGTCCAGGCCAAGTGCCAGCAAGCTGCGTTGCAGGTCCTCCTCAATGCGTGCCTGGTTCTGGCTGGTCGGTGGCACAATGCGGGCGTTGCGCACGATGCCCTGGTCGTCGAACTCGTAGCGGTGCCACAACAGGCCGCGCGGTGCTTCGGTCGCGCCAAAACCGATTCCGGCACGCGTTTTTACCGGCACGAATGGCGAGTGCGGCACGCGGTAGCTCTCCAGCAGGCGGATCGCCTCGATCACGGCCAGATGGATCTCGACCGCACGCGCCAGCAGGCTGTGGAACATGTTGTCGCTCGGGAAGCGTATCCCCGTCTTGTCCAGCAACGATCGCGTGGCAGTCGGCAGTCGGTCGAGATTCAGATTCAGGCGGGCCAGCGGGCCGACCAGGTAGGGTTGCCCATCGAGCAGTGAAAATAGCGCGGTCGAGTGCGCCCGGTGCTGCTCGACGAAGCGGTCGGGATAAGCGGCGGCCGGCACGCTCAGGTCAGTGTCCGACTCGATCAGGCCGGCGGCCATCGGGTACTCGCCCGGATCGCGCAAAGCGACGCTGGTGAATGCCTGGCGGTCATCGGGAAGGTTCAGTGAGGCAGACCACTCGACCAGGGCAGCGGCATCGTCGACTGACGCACGCAGTTGCGACAGCATGGAGGCCACCGCCTGCCCGTCCGGCGCATGATGGAAGCCACCGATACGGGCGCCGACGGGATGGACGGAGCGCCCACCGAGCAGGCGGATCAGGTCATTGCCCAGGCCCTGCAGGCGCAGGCCGCGTTCGACTACCTCCGGATGCTCGGCTGCCATGCCGACGACGCTGTCGAAACCGAGGAAGTCGGGCGCCGCCAGCAGGTGGATGTGCAGCGCATGACTCTGCAGCCACTCGCCACAGTAAAACACCCGGCGCATGTCGCGCACCCATTGATCGACCTCGATGCCGAACGCGTCCTCGACGGCCATCGCCGCGCTCATCTGGTAGGCGATAGGGCAGATACCACAGATGCGGGCAACGATGTCGAGCACCTCGTCGTGGCGCCGCGCTTCGAGGAATTTTTCGAAGTAGCGTGGCGGTTCGAAGATGTCCAGCGCCAGTTCCTCGATCGCGCCCCCTTCGATGCGCAGGCGCAGCGCGCCTTCGCCCTCTACGCGGGTCAACGCCGGCACATGGATGTGGACCTTGCGCTCAGTCATCGTCGAACCCCGGGCGGTAGTGTTTCAGCCCGGCATCCAGGAACGCCGGTGCATGACTGTTGATGAACAGGAAGCGACGGGCGACGTCGGCTGGAGGCAGGCCGAGACCTTCGAGCCGCCGGCTCATTGCATCGACGTTGATGTCGTCCGCCGGGCCGAAGCAGGCGTAGCAGTCGCGCCCGAAGCGCGGGCACAGCGCTCCGCAACCGGTCTGGGTCACCGGTCCCATGCAGGGTTGCCCGTCGGTGACCATGACGCACACGGCCTGCTGACGCTTGCATTCCACGCAGACCTTGTCGTGCATGATCCGCGGTGCAACGCCGAACAGCAGCTGGCGCACGGCTGCCAGCACCTGGCGGCCGTTGACCGGGCAGCCCCACAACTCGTAATCGACATCGATGTGAGCCTTGACCGGTGTTGCATGGTCGAGCGTCGTGATGAATTCGGGTTGCGCGTAGATCGCCTGTTTCCAGTCTTCGTGACTGTCATCGAGGTTGCGCAGTGCCTGCAGACCGCCAGCCGTGGCACAGGCACCCAGGGTGATCACCAGGCGGCTGTTGGCACGCACACGCCGGATGCGTTCGACCTCGTCCGCGGTCGAGATGCTGCCCTCGACAAAGGCGATGTCGACCTGCGCATCCTCGTCGGCGACGCCGGCCTCGAGGAAATGGCGGATGTCGACCAGCGTGGCCAGCGTCAGCAGCTCACTGCCGGCATTCAGGAACGCCAGCTGGCAACCGTCGCAGGAGGAGAACTTGTGCACGGCGATGCCCGGTTTCGACATGTCAGTACCCCCGCACACCCAGCAGTTCGCGCACCTCGGGCCAGGCGAATACCGGGCCGTCCCGGCACACGAAACGACTGCCATGCTGACAATGTCCGCAATGACCGATGCCGCACTGCATGTTGCGTTCCATGCTCAGGAAGATCCGATCTGCCGGCACCTCGCGCCCATGCAACTGTTCGGCGGCTGCGCGCATCATCATCTCCGGGCCGCACAGCATCGCAACCGTAGCGGACGGATTGAGCGTGAGCCGTTCGAACAGTGCCGTGACCAGGCCGGTATGGCCATGCCATCCTGGCGTGGCTACATCTGCCGCGAGCATCACCTCGACCTCGGGCAGGGCAGCCCATTGCGCGTACTGCTCACGCCAGATCAGGTCGTCGGCATGCTTGACGCCCTGCAGGATGCTCAGGTGGCCGTAGCGTTCGCGCGCCGCGAGCACGTGGTGGATGATCGACACGGAGGGTGCGCAGCCGAGCCCGCCGGTGACCACGACCAGGTCGTGTCCCTCGGCCTGGCGCATCGGCCAGCCGCGCCCGAACGGACCGCGTAGACCGATCCGGTCGCCGACCCGCAATTGCTGCAGGCCGCGGGTCACCCGGCCGACCGCGCGGATCGTGTGGCTGAGTGTGCCGTTGTCCGGATCATCGCTGACGATCGAGATCGGTACCTCGCCGCAGCCGTACAGGTACAGCATGTTGAACTGGCCGGGTTCGAAGTCGTACGGCTCGCCATCGTCCAGTTGCAGGCCGAGGCTGAAGGTGTCACCCGATTCTTCGAAGCGGCTGACGACGAGGGCCTCGCGGGGCAGGGCGATGGTCATGGCGTCTCTCCGCTTTCTTCCGTCGCGCAGATTGCATTCGCTTCCTCGGTGAGGTCGATCCCGACCGGGCACCAGGTGATGCAGCGTCCGCAGCCGACGCAGCCACTGCGGCCATACTGGCTGTGCCAGCTGCCGAGCTTGTGCGTCAGCCATTGGCGATAGCGCTGGTCGATGTGTGGTCGAACCTGGAAGCCATGCAGTTGTGCATGGCCGGCGTTGAAGCACGAGTCCCACTCGCGGATATGCTCGCTGCTGTTGCCGTCGAGTGCCGGGACATCGGACTGGGCATGGCAGAAACAGGTCGGACAGACGCTGGTGCAGTTGCCACAGGCGAGGCAGCGTTGCGCGACCTGCTGCCAGCGTGGATGGTCGAGCCGCGCGAACAGGATCTGTTCCAGGTCACGCGATGGCAGCTGGCGGAACTGGCGCAGCGCCGCCTCGTCGAGCGCCGAATCCGCCTGCTCGCGTTGCATTCTCGATGCGGCGAGCAGGGGCAGCTGCGCCGCGATCTTCGCGCCGCGCGACGAACCGGTCTCGACGATGAAGCCGTCGTCGAGTTCGTGCAGCGCGATGTCGAAGCCGTCGCGTGCGCGCGGGCCGTCGCCGGTCGATGCGCAGAAGCAGGTGTCGGCGGGGTAGGCGCAGTGCACGGCGATGATGAACAGCCCTTCACGCCGGCCGCGGTAGACCGGGTCCTCGATACTGTCGGTGAAGTGGGCGTCGTGCAGGGCCAGAGCCGCGATGTCGCAGGCGCGCACACCGAGCACGGCCAGCGGTCGGTCGGGTGGTGCGGGCGATTCGAATGCCAGGCGTCCGTCTTCGCCGCGGCGCACCTGCCAAAGCAGTTCGCGCGGCTGGAACAGTAGCGGCTTGAGCGCCTGCGGTCCGTTGGCCCAGGCGAAACAGCGTGCCGAGTCGACCTCGCTCAGGCGGTAGCTGCCCGGTGCCTGGTCGTCGGTGAGCCCGCTTGGCAACTGTGAGACGTCGTGCAGTTCGCGATACTGGATCGCACCGTCTGCAGCTGTCGGGCCGACCAGCCGATAGCCGCCGTCCTGCAGCCGATCGAGCAATCGCTGCAACTGGTCGCGCGCCAGATAGCCGGCTTCTGCCATGGTGTCCCGTGAGTGCTGGATCTACTACACAAAGCCTAGCCCAGGGTTGGCACACTTACCCGGTGTGAATGGCGAGTTTCTTGATCTGGTTCAGGGCGAAACGGCTCGTGGCCGCGTTCGGCCTTTATGCAGTCAGGTGATGACGTGACCGACGAACTTGCTCATGTTGTCGAGGATCTCTCCGCCACGACGAAACCCCAGCCCACAGGCCTCCCAGACATGGAATACACCGGCCTGGTAGTACTCGCCATTGCTGTCACGCGGCAGGATGGCGCGCTGCTGATAGATGTCCTTGTAGTGTCCGTACGGCCCATCGGTGGTCAGGCTTGGCGTGCCATCGGCGGCCAGTATCGCCATATTGGCACCTTCGCGGCCGAACAGTTTCTTGCGCACCTGGTCGGTACCATCCAGCGGTTTGGACGACGTCGGTAGCAGGTAGGGTGAATCCGGGAACAGTTCCCACAGTACCTTGAGAATTCCCTTGCTCTGGAACAGCAGGGTGTAGGCAGGATTGATGATCCGGGTCCCGCCATTGCGCGCACTGCGGGTCAGGATCCGGGTCAGTTCGAGCTCGTCTCCGGCGATGTCCTCCCAGGGAAACAGCTTGAACCAGATGTCCGCGAGCTGGCCGTCCCTGTTGAACACACCGTCTTCATCGGTGAAGCCAGCCTCGTTCAGGTAGCAGAAGTCGGTGAAGAACCCGGCCTCGTGCGCGACGCGTTGCAGGTAGCGCACGGTCTGTTCGTCTTCGGGCAGGCCGGCGATGCTCGAGAAAAGCAGTTTCTCGGCAGCATAGCGTTCTTCGAACTCCTCCAATGGACGATCACGGGTGATCAGGCGGCGGAAATTCTCACGCAGCATCTCGTGCAGGTTGTTGAACTGGCGCGATTCGTCCATGCCGTTGCCGCGCAACAGGGCCCACTGCACGATCGCCGTCTCGAACAGGCTGGTCGGGGTGTCGGCATTGAACTCGATGAGCTTGATCGGCAGGCCGTCGAGCCCGCCGGCGAGGTCGAAGCGGCCATACAGGTGCAGTTCGTCGTCGTTCCAACTGCGCTCGATCATCTCGACCAGGTTGGAGGGGATGCCCAGGTCGAGATAGCGTTCGTTGTCGATGACGTGCTGACCGGCCTCGACGAACATGTCGTACAGGGTGTTGGAGGCAGCGTAGTAGGCCTCGGCTTCATCCTCGCTGACCTTGACCAGTTCGCTGCCGATGTAAGGCGTACCGTCGCTGTCGGTGTGCCAGCTCATGCCGATCTCTTCCAACAGCTCGCGCCCGAGCGGCTGGACCGGGTGCAGGTCGATCATGCTTCAGCCGCCGAACGAGCCGAAGCTGCCGCTGGACGAACTGCGTCCGCTGTTGCCACCGAAGAATCCGCTGCGCGGTTGCTGCGTGGTCTTGGCGGTCTGCTGGCGTGCCGGCTGCGAGATACTCGCCGTGGGCCGCCCGCCGCCGTAGGTCTGCTGGTTCCGCTGAAAGTTGGCATTGCCGGCCAGCCGGTTGGCCAGCATGCCGCCAATCAGGGCTCCGGCCGCCGCGGCGACCAGGGTTTCGCCGAGCGACAGTCCACCGGCCTGCATTGACGGTTCCTGGGTCAGGCGCGATGTACCGGCCTCGACCCGCGCGGCCTCTTCGGCCGCGATCTGCTTGAGTTCTTCCTCGGACAGGAAACGCTCGCTGCCGTCGAGCTGGCGCAGGATGGCGCGGGTCGGCCCGGTGGTCGGGTGTTTCTCCACCAGCTTGTAGCTGTCTGGCGCCTGCCCGGTCTGCTCGATGACCAGGAACTGGCTGCCTTCGATGCCGGTCTGGCTGGTGTCGAAGCCGCTCATGTCCGGCGGGGTGGGGCCCTGATCGCCGCAACCCTGCAGGCTGGCGATCACGCCGATGCCGATGCCGCCGGCGATCGAGTACGAAAGCGCTTTCTTGATGTGCCGCATGTGCGTGATTCCGTCATCTGGTTTTCCAACAGATGGCGAATGGTAAGCGATCGCCGGCGACACGTCGCCCGGGGCATGCAGGGGTTTTCGTCCGTCACTGATGATGACGGGGCAGGTCGTGATGCGGCATAATCGCAGGTTCAGTGGTGGTCCCGTTGGTCTCCCGCGACAATAGCCTGTGAACCCGGTCAGGCCCGGAAGGGAG